>JBBWWC010000071.1:0-6612 GCA_050256555.1 Planctomycetota bacterium
CGAGGTCGATCGGATTGTCGAAGAAAGCTCTGGGTCCTGTACGGGCAAGGCCATGGATGTTCCAGCGCTGTCGATTGATCACTTCTTGCTGAGTAGGCCAGATTTTCTTCATCGGTTGAAAGTTCGGCAGATGTCGCATCGATGGTCTGATCTGGGAACCTGGAGTGCTCTCAGGGACTTATTTCCTGCAGATCCATTGGGGAACATCGAGATTCAGGATGTTATCACTCCAGCAACGTCCGATCCGATAGAGGTCGGAGAGCCGATTCTTCTTGGTTGTGATGATGTTGGGGTCGAATCTGATGGTAGTCGGCAACTTGTTGCGTTGGGAATCCAGCAGCTGGGTATCGAAATTTCCGCAGAGGAAGTCAAGATAGCCACTCCGGGAGTGTCGGCTGAGTTCAGGTTTTCTGGGTGTCGAGATCTGATTGTTTACCAACAGGGTTGTACAAGACTGCAGGTGCATGGGTTTTCCAACGGTGTCGTTGCCGTGACTGACGATGTGGTTTTTGTTTGTTCTGAACAAGAAATGGTTTCTGGGGCCATCGGCATTGCGCTCGAAATGTTATCGAGGCGATCGAAAGGTGACGATTCATGAGTGTCTGGGTTGGAGTGGACCCCGGAGAGAAAAGGATCGGCTGCGCACGTGGTGATTCGTTGGGGGTTCTTGCTACACCAAGAGCGGTAGTGGGAAGCAAGGAAGAGCTCCTCGCCTGGTTTCTGCAGGTAGATCTGGAGTTCGATCTGGCTGGTGTTGTTGTCGGAATGCCACGGAACATGGATGGTTCATTTGGTCCGATGGCGATTCGCTCGCTGGTACTGGTGCGTTGGATCCGAGAGCAGGTCGATTTTCCGGTAATTCTTTGGGATGAGCGCCTGACCAGTGTTCAGGCGGGGCGACTCGGGGGAGAATCGGGTTTGGACGAGAAGGCTGCTGCCATTTTGTTGCAATGCTATCTCGATGCGGGAACCCCTGATCATCCGGACCCTCCCGGCCTAATTGAGGCTGCAGATGAGGCAGATAGGCGATAATTAGGCTTCTTTTCACCATCCGGGCGCACATTAACTTGCCCTATCTTGTGCGACATGTAGCATCCGTGGCTTGGATCGGTAGAGCCGAGTGACGTGGAGTGTTTCCCGTCGTGTGTGACCTTCAGGAGAACAGGGTTTTAATTACTCATGAGCATAACAGCGGCACGTAAAACTGAGCTGATCGAAGAGTTTCGTACATCCGAAAACGACAAGGGGTCTGCGCAGATCCAGGTCGCAATCCTCACCGAGAGGATCCGGAATATTACAGAGCATCTTCGAGCCATGAAGAAGGATTACGCAAGTCAGCGTGGACTCCTTATTTTGGTCGGTAAGAGGAAACGTCTTTTGCGTTACCTTCATCGTACCGATCGCTCTGAGTATCTCCGGATGATCGAAGTTCTTGGACTACGTCGATAGTTTTTCCTGGCAGCATTGGCTTTGAAGAATTCTCGTCCTAGTTTCCCAGGCTTCCTCCGTTTGCGCTCCTTTTCAGGAGGTGCAAACTCGGAACTTTCCTTTCCATGGATAATAAATCAGAAGTAATTTTGTATAAGTTTAAGCTAGAGGCGCATGGGCGCCAAGGCAGCCAACGCTGCCAGGAGGACTGATGAAACATGTCGTTTCACGCGAGATCGGTGGACGTACCATCTCGATCGAAACTGGAGAGATCGCAAAGCAGGCAGCAGGGGCCACGATCGTTCGTTGTGGAGACTGCGCTGTCTTGTGTGCTGTTACCTGGGGTGAGCCACGTTGGGGAGGGGATTTCTTCCCACTGACGGTTGATTACCGGGAAAATAACTACGCCGCAGGTAAAATCCCTGGAGGCTTTTTCAAGCGTGAAGGTCGTCCGACCACCAAGGAGATCCTGACCGCTCGTCTGATCGACCGCCCGGTACGACCGTTGTTCCCTTCCGGGTACATGAAGGACGTTTCGGTAGCGACAGCGGTCCTTTCGGCGGACCGGGAGAATGATCCGGACATCCTGGCGATGATTGCCGCTTCTTCGGCACTGTCGATTTCCGAATTGCCGTTCATGGGCCCTATCGGTGCCGTCAGAATCGGTCGAGTGGGTGGTGAGCTTGTTGTGAATCCGACCCATGAGCAGCGAGATCAAGGTGACATCGATCTCGTTGTCGCCGGAACCTCGGATGCCATCGTCATGGTCGAAGCTGGAGCCAGTGAGGTTCCCGAAGCTGAAATCATCGATGCTCTTGAGATGGCCCATGAGGTTTCTACAACAGTCGTCGATATGATTAAAGAGTTTACCAAGTTGGCAGGAAAGCCGAAGGTTGAGTTTGTTGCGCCCGAAGTCAACGAAGAGTTGAAGTCCCGCGTCCACTCACTGGCTTACGATCCTCTTCGAACGGCGATCCGTACTGAGGGTAAATTTGCTCGCAAGGCTGCAATGGATGTAGTTTGCGATGATGTTTTTACTCAGATCTGCCCTGAAGATGCCATCGAAGCTGAAACATGTCCTGACCCTAAAGAAGTCAAGAGTATGCTTTCGGGTGTGAAAAAAGCAGTCGAGCGAGATTTGATCATCAAGGATCAGGTTCGTAGTGACGGTCGAGGATTTAGCGATATTAGAAATATTGACACGGAGCTTCAGTTCCTTCCTCGAACACATGGTTCTGCCGTCTTCACTCGTGGTGAAACCCAGGCGATTGTTACTGCCACGCTCGGAACTTCTTTCGATGAGCAACGTATCGATGGGCTCATCGACGAAAAGCGTGAGAAGTTCATGCTTCATTACAACTTCCCTGGCTACTGTGTCGGTGAGTCGTGGCCCAATCGTGGTCCGAAACGACGTGAGATTGGCCATGGCGCTCTTGCCGAACGATCGATCAAGGCTGTTCTTCCTGATCATGATGATTTTCCATATACCGTTCGCGTGGTCAGTGACATCACTGAATCGAATGGCTCTTCATCGATGGCGAGTGTCTGTGGTGGTGTTCTGTCGTTGATGGATGCTGGGGTTCCGCTGAAGCGTCCCGTCGCTGGTATTGCCATGGGCCTCATCGAGGACGGTGATAACCACTACATACTTTCTGACATCCTTGGGAGTGAAGATCATAATGGCGACATGGATTTCAAGGTCGCTGGATCGCAAAACGGAATTACTGCCCTGCAGATGGACGTGAAAATCACCGGTTTGAGTCGCGATTTGATGAAGCGAGCGCTTGAGCAAGCCCGGGAAGGTCGACTCCATATTCTCAGGGAAATGTTGCGCAAGCTCGACCGTCCGAGGGAAGAAGTTTCTCCTCTGGCTCCAAAAATAATGAGAATTACCATCGACCCAGATAAGATCGGCCTGGTGATCGGCCCTGGTGGCAAGGTCATCAAGGGGATCCAGGAAGCGACTGGGGCGACTATCGAGATTGAAGATACCGGCACCATAACCATCTGGGGTAAAGGCTTTGAAAGTGCTCAGGCCGCTCGTGAGCAGGTCGAAATGATCACTCAAGATGTTGAAGTGGGCGCAACTTATGACGGCAAGGTCGTGTCGATTAAAGATTTCGGCTGCTTTGTCGAGGTTCTGCCCGGTCAAGAAGGCCTTGTTCATGTTTCCGAACTGTCGGGTGATTTCGTCGATGATGTTTCTTCGGTAGTGAAAAGAGGAGACGCGTTACGGGTGAAAGTTCTCGAAAGTGACCCACAAGGTCGCCTACGACTTTCCCATAAAGCTGTCTTGATCGATGAGGGAAAGCTTCAGCCGGCAACCGGTGGTGACGATGACCGTGGTTCTCGCGGTGGTGGTGGACCTCGCGGAGGTGGCGGTGGCCGTCGAGACGGCGGTGGTGGTGGTCGCGATCGCGGACCACGCCGTTAAATAGCCTTCAAGAGGGTTCGATCCATTTTCGGGTCGAACCCTCTTTTTAATTCCGGGAGGAACCTGTGGGCGCCTGGTTATTACGAGGTGTGAAAAGGTATCCTGGAGATACTCAACAACAATATGATCTTCGCATCGATGGCGATCGCATTACTTCGTGGAACACCGAAGGAGAAGGCGATTGTTCAGGCGCAAGTATTGTTGATCTGGCAGGTTATTGGGTTCTACCAGGATTCGTCGATAGCCATCTCCATCTGCTTTATTCGATGGAGTACCAACGACAGATAGATCTCGCTGGCCTTTCCCTCGAGGAGATCTCCACAATGATCGCCAACTCTGATTCCGGACCGAAAATCGGGCATGGTTGGAAAGATCCACTTCCAGAACGAATGAAACCAGATCCTCGTAGATTTCTGGATGCGCTAGTTCCTTCAGAACCGGTTTTTTTATGGAACGCTGATCTTCATCGCGCATTGTTCAATTCGAAGACTCTCGAGATTGCCGGGCTCTCCAGCGATACCCATTCAGGGATTGCCGTGGAGGAGGACGCTGAGTGCCTCTGGAATTCACTCCCGCGCAGCTTGTCCGCTGATTCCAGTGCTGCTGCCGATTGGCTCCTCAGTCATGGAATCACTGCTGCGACAACATTCGATCGTGAAAATTCGATCCGGATTCTTCAACGTGATAACTCCCACGGTGAGCTTGGGGTTTGGATTCGTCATGGTTTACCAGAGCTGCAAATGCGTTCAGCGATGGAAGTTGGGGGGCAGTGCTTACCCGTCGGTTCACGCCATGATTCTTTTGCTATGCCCTGGGTGAAGCTATTTCTCGATGGAACACTCGGATCCAGGACTGCCTGGATGAAGTCTGATTACAGCGACGATCCCGGAAATCGTGGAGTAGTTCGCTTGAGCGGCGATGCGCTGGATGAGGTTGCACGAGAAGCTGCGCGCGGTGGTTGGGCTCTGGCGATTCATGCGATTGGCGATGCCGCAGTGTGTGAAGCAAATAGAGCGATTGCTTTGACCAAGTCATTACGATCAGAGGACCTTCCCGACAGGATCGAGCACTTCCAGCTGGTCGATCCGACAGATCTACGTGAGATTCATGAAACTGGCACGATAGCTTCTTTTCAACCTTGTCACCTTTATCAAGATCGAGCCACGCTGCTGGATAGATGGGGGCCGCGATCATCGAATGCCTTTGCGCTTCGTAGTGTAGATAATGCAGATATCCCCATAATTCTGGGCACGGATGCTCCCGTTGAGGAACTTGATCCCTGGTGCGATCTACAAGCTGCTGTCATGCGGTTGGATCGTGATGGTTCAGGACCACCCTTTGAAACTTCGCAATCCGTTTCTTTTCAGGCGGCGTTTCACTGGCGTAGTGCCGGTGCTGCCCAGGGGAACTTCTTGCCGAAGGGCTGGGGGACTCTTGAACCAGGCACTGTGGCTGATCTACAAATTCTCGGTACAGTTCATCCAGAAAAGGTAAGATCCCAAAAAGAAGCACAATTGCTCGACGTTTATAGTTTTGGTTCCTGGCGTCTGGGAAGAGTTGGTGAAGTCAATGCGTGCTGATTTACACGTCGATACTCTGTGGCGTCTGGAAGAGAAGGGCGGTGGTTTGAGTACGCCGCGAGAAGACCTCCATATCGATGCGCAGCGCTGCCGCTCTGGCAGGATTCGTCTGCTCTGTACGGCTGTCTTTACCGAGGATAATCGTCAAGACCCGTGGCAACATTGCTGTCGTTTACTCGATGTCAAAGATCGCCTTTCTGCAGACGTGAACGAGCCATTTTTGAGCATTACCACACCAGCCCAGCTCGAAGATCTTCCTGTCGGGGTCACTGGAATGCTGGCGACGATTGAAAATGCTCTATGTCTGGAAGGGCAGATCGGACGTCTGGAGCAACTTCATGAGCGAGGCGTACGGATTCTGGGGATTTGTTGGAATGGTGCCAACCAGCTCGGCCAGGGGGTTCTTCAAGATGACGGACAGGGTTTGACCGTATTTGGTAAGCAGGCGGTCACCACAGCTTCTGAGCTGGGGTGGGCCATCGATGTTTCCCATCTCAATCGAGAAGGGGTTCTCGATGTTTGCGATCTTGGCGTCCCCGTCGTGGCCACGCATTCCAACGCACGTCACCTTCATGATCACCCGAGGAATCTTTCCGATGAACTTTTACAAAGGTTGGCGGACTGTGGTGGCCTTGTTGGTATCAATGTATTCCCGCCATTTCTAGGTCCGTCGTCGAAAGTAATTTCGATCGATGACGTTGTTGAACATATGCTTTATGTGATGGGTTACATGGGAGAGCGGCGCGTTTCTCTGGGCACTGATCTGGATGGCATTGCCAAAATGCCTGAGGGATTCAGGGATTATCGTGATCTCGACCGAATCGAGAATGCACTCGCAGAGGCAGGTGTCGCAGCAGATGTTATTCAGTCCGTTTTAGGGCAAGGATTCGTTGACTGGTGGAGAACCTGGTCAGAGTGAGTCGCTCAAGAAGCATCCTTTTTCTGGGATCCATTTCTTGGGAGATCTGAGCATGTGTTGTCGAGGAATCTCTGGCCATCTTCGCACTTCATTTTCTGCCATCGATTTCGAGCGATTCTACGCTGGATCGCTTCTCGGCCATAAATAGCACTGGTGACATGTCGTCCATTGACCGTGAAAACATGGATTCGACCCTGCTTCCCCAGAACAACGATCGTCGATTCCTTACGATCAACATATAGATCCGACAG
>JBBWWC010000072.1:0-12653 GCA_050256555.1 Planctomycetota bacterium
AGCGGAGGCCAGTTCAAAAGAATCCCCATCACACCTGACCCTGACCAGCCTTTGCTGCCGACCCCGCTGCCGCCAGCGGCTCCTACCTCTCCGACGTGATAGACACGGTCAAGACTCTCTCCGGGCGGGAGAGTGCGTTTCGTGAGCGCCCCGTACGACGACAACAAGTCATCGTACGGGGCTCTTTTGTTACCTTCGATGAGTCACACTGAGTCACACTGAGTTATACTGAGTTACACTGAGTCACACTGAGTCACACTGAGTCACACTGAGTTACACTGAGTTACACTGAGTTACACTGAGTTACATCCAGCACCGAACTACATCCATCACCGGGCGACACCCATCGGGCGATGGAGCGGCTCAACGACTGGCCGCAGCGATCTCTGCGCGGTGTCCATCGAGGCGTTCACGCAAGGGTGGAATCTGATCAGCAGCCCAATCGAGGTCGATCTTGCCGCGGATCTTCAGCTCTGGAACGATGCCACTGATGGTTCCGCGCCAGATCAGGCCGACCTGTCCGGGCCCGAGCTTTTTCAGCACTTTCTTGTTGTCGGTTTCTAGCTTCGGACGACCGTTGAGCAGTGTGCGGAAATTGCCGTCTTTGAGTTCAAAACCAAACTTGTGGTGATCTTCGTAGACGATATCGGGAGCCTTGCCGAGTCCCCCTGTAGCCTTGGTTCCGGAGATCTTCAACAGCTGCGTCCCGAGATTACTTCCGACCCTTTGACGCAATTTCTTCGACCAAGCGTAGACGGCAGCGACCATGCCACCGCGTCGGCCACCGACAAACGAAACGTAGGTCAGTTGCATCTCTACATCGGGTTGCCAGACCGCACTGTGAAACCACTGGCCGGTATCGGAGATGATGACGCCGCCGGAAACTCCTTCACAGAGTCCTTCCCAATCGCGACTCCAGCGTACTTTCTGACCGCGATCTCCAGGCAGCGGAAAAAAGTCATCGCCCAGACTCTTCTGTTCCGACTCGAAATCGTAAGTCAGTTCCAGAACGCCATCCTTTGAAATGATCTCATCGGTCGCCTGAAACAGGTCGAGAATACGCTCCTGCTCCTTGTCGGTGAGCTGGAACGCTGAAGGAGTTGTTTCTTTCGCTGGATCAGCCAACGCACCGGCCATGACCGGAGCTTGCAAGGCACACAACAGCACAATCGTGGGTATTTTGATCAAGTCAGTCACTGGGATTCTCTCTCTCTGCTCGCTGGGTCTACTTCTCAATCCGATTTTTTCAATTAACCGGACAACGCGGGCTGAAATCGCCGAGAACCCCTGTGCGTCATTTCAACGCTCTTTCACCGGTCTTCCCGAGATCACTCGCGAGCCAAACGACGTTCACAAGTGGCGAGTTCCCGATGCAGGCACGGACGTTGTCACTCCAGACGAAACCGACCTGACCGCTATCGAGTTACTTGACGAACTTGCTGCCGTCGCTTCGCGGTTGGCGATAAGATCGTCACATGGTCACAGATAAGCAGATTTCATCCGGTGGGCGTATCTTTGCCGTTACCGTGGCGGTGGCCGCGGTCGGTGGTGCAGCGTTGTATGGAGGGATCTCACTCATTCTCGGGCGTACCGGCAATGCATCGACCTACCTGGCCGATCTCGGAATGGTGCTGCTGATCGGCGCAGGTGTCACCAACCTGGCCGCCATCGCCATCGGGCTTCGCTTCATGCTCCTTCAGAGAGTGTTCCTGTGGTGGTGGCCCATCAGCGTGCTCTTCGCAGCGGCAGCGGCGGCCGGAACTTACGTCGCCCTCAACCTCTGAAGGGCCGCAACACCTTCAACTCGCAGGCTGCTTCTTGCGGTGTTCGGCGAGGCGTTTCTTGAGGGCGGGGATCGATTTGGCGGCCCAGTCCAGATCGATTTTTCCGCGTAGCGTCAGGTTCCCGATGCAACCACGGACGTTGCCACTCCAGACAAAACCAACCTGACCGCTATCGAGTTTCTTGACGAACTTGCTGCTACTGGTCTGTTCAACAGTCCGACCGTTTTTATGGGCGTGAAAGGTTCCGTCCTTGATTTCAAAACCGAACGGAATCGGTTCGCGAAAGATAATCCGCGGAGCCTTGCCGATTCCACCGCTGGCCTTGAAGCCAGAAATCTTGACCAGTTGCGCGCCCAGATTGCTGCCGACTCGCCGTCGCAGACCCTTGGTCCAACCAAAGACCGCCGCAAACATGTCGCCATTACTGCCACCACAGAAGGAATGGTAGGTGGTTTCCAGTTTGACGTGCGGTTGCCAAACCGCCCGGTGAAACCACTGCCCTTTGTCGGCGAAGAAGATGCCTTTGCTGACCCCAACCGTTCCGCCTTCACTGCCACGAAGCCAGCGCACCGGTTGACCGATGCGACCATACTGATTGGTCGGGATCGGCATCCAGTCCTCACCGAGCACCTCTTCATCGGATGAAAAGTTATAGGTCAGCTCGAGGATTCCCTCGGGCGAGATCTTCTCGCTGGTAGCCTGAAACAGATCGAGAATTCGGCTCCGCTCGGTCTCTTCCAGCACAAAAGGCTTCGGTTCTTCGGCATCGTCGGGCTTTTCAACAGGCGTATCGGCCCAGCTGCTTGAGCACAGACCCAGCACCACAAGAACCATCAAAAAGGAACTACAGCGGTCAAGGAACGCCATCAAATCCAACCTTCTTATGTCACCGGTTACACAAACGCCGGCAATTATGATCTGAACAGTATAGCGACTCTCATGCCCGATATCGATCACCCGTCAACAACTCCAGAGTGACCTGACGGGGGGTGCCTTCACGACCACCCGAGGTCTATGATCTGATCTCCGACCAGAAAGGAACTCCGATGGCCCCGCCTCTTTCGAAACCCAGCTCATTTGTAGCCCGTTTTCTTCTGTTACTGCCACTACTCATTGTGCTCGTCAGCTGTAACGGGGTCGGCAATCTACGTGGGGCCAGTTCAGCGACCGGTGTACGACCACAAAAAGCCCCCAACATCCTGTTCATCTTCACCGACGACCATGCATCGCATGCCATCGGTGCCTATGGCACTCGCTTCCCTGGCGACATCACCCCGAATCTCGATCAGCTCGCTGCCGACGGCATGATGTTTCGCCGCTGTGGTGTCACCAACTCCATCTGCGCGCCGAGTCGAGCGGTGATCCTGACCGGCAAGCATAGCCATCTCAACGGCGTGCTGACCAACGCCGAACGCTTCGATGGATCCCAGATGACCTTTCCCAAGCTGCTGCAACAAGCCGGTTATCAGACCGCCATCTTTGGTAAGTGGCATCTCAAATCAGAACCGACCGGCTTTGATTATTATGAACGACTGCTCGGCCAGGGCCCCTACTACAACCCAACCATGCGCAGACCCGCCGCCAACGACAATGGCTTCGTTGATCGCAAACACCCGGGCTACACCACCGACATCATCACCGACCTGGCCCTCAACTGGCTCAAGGATGGCCGTGATAAAGATCAGCCGTTCATGATGATGGTCCAGCACAAAGCGCCCCACCGGCACTGGCAACCTCCGGCTCGACACCTGGACTACCTCGATGACGTCACCATCGAGGAACCCTCGAACCTGTTCGATGACTACAGTGGTCTCGGCACCGCCGCCAAGGTCCAGGATATGGAGATCGCCACGACACTGACCAAGAACGACCTCAAACTGATCCCCCAGCGCGGCCTCAATGAACAGCAAGCAGAGCTGTGGAATGCTGCCTATCAACCCAAGAACGATCAATTGCAACGCTCGAAACTGTCCGGCAACGAGCTGGTCCAGTGGAAGTACCAGCGCTACCTGAAGGATTACCTGCGCTGCATCAAAGCGGTCGATGAGAACATCGGAAAGATGCTGACGACTCTTGATGAACTCGACCTGACCCGCGAGACGGTGGTCATCTACTCATCCGATCAAGGCTTCTTCCTCGGTGAGCATGGCTGGTTCGACAAGCGCTTCATGTATGAAGAGTGCTACCTCACTCCGCTGATCGTACGCTGGCCCGGAGTGGTGCCAGCAGGAGAAGTCGATGAAAACCTGGTCAGCAATCTCGATTACGCCCAGACTTTTCTCGATCTGGCGCAGGTCCCCGACAGCAATCCAGAGATCGCGCCGATGCAGGGTTTGAGTCTGGTTCCTTTGCTGCTGGGAAATCAACCGGCGGACTGGCGTGACAGTCTTTATTACCAGTACTACGAATATCACGGGGAACATCGGACCGCCCACATGGTGCGCCGTCATCGCGGTGTCTGTACCGATCGCTACAAACTGATTCACTTCTACAACATCGGAGAGTGGGAGTTGTTTGATCTCCAGAAAGATCCCAAGGAGATGAACAATGTCGCCGACGATCCGGCCTATGCGACCATCCGAAGCGATTTGACCCGTGAGCTCGAAAGCCTGGCCACTCAATACGAGGTTCCCGACGACCGCGGCAGCGTGCCTTATGACCCCCACGGTCTGATCGAGGCGAAAACAGGCCAGAAGGCTCCAGCACCGCCAGCAGGGCAATGAATGCTCTTGTATTCCTTGTATTTCTGTTAAATCACAAGCATGCCGTAGGCATTCAAGGCATACGTATATCCTTAAAAATACAAAGGTGGCTGGCCGGAGCCTGCCGATGCCTACGCCTCTTGAATGCCCAAATGCCCCACTTATATGATTTTTCCTGGGTATTCTGAGTGATCTGTATTTATTAGAGATAACAACATTACTAAATGAGTACATATCAAATGTTAACGCAGGCCTATTTTCTGCGGCGGGATGTCGGATCTTGATTTACGAAGTCGACCAAGCGTCTGGTCACGGACAACCGATTATGCAGCCGATCGAGTCCGGTGTCGGGTCGACACCACAATCGGTGAATGGTGCCGGGGGTAGCACTCCGCCGCTAAACAGATAGGCGAGGAGATAGACCGCATCGGCGACGTTGATCCCTGAATCGTCGTTGCAATCGCCAGCTTCGCGGCAATCGATCGGCTCCGATAAAAACAGGTGCTCCAGCAACCGAACAGCATCCGCCAGATTGTGGGAGCCATCCTGGTTGATATCTGCACGGCGAAAAAGCTCACCCGGAGGCGGGGTAATTCGCAAGATGAGGTTGGTCAATCCAAGGTTGTCGATCAGAACCGAATCTTGCTGGGACAAATCAACCAGCAAGATGCCGCCGCCAAAAGCATCTTCTAGAACATACTCCCCTCCCGCAGCCAAGGTCGCAGGATTCCAGGCGATCAGAATCGGATCCGTGATATTGAACTGAAGATTGATGACAAAGACCAGCTCCTGTGGGTCCGGCTCCAGGATACAGGTAAACCACGCATCGCTGTCGTAGATGATGGAGCTGTAAAAAGAGGGCGACGGTGGTGCCGGAGGCGCATACTGATCCTCGCCGGGCACGTAACTATCCGAGGCACCTTGCGCCATACCCGCCAACAAGGTGTATCCGATACCGCTGGTCGTGCTGACTTCAAGATTGACCTCGAACTGCTGCGCTGGCAGTGGAGAGAAAAGAAACACCAGCCCCAACAGCAAAACAAAACGGAACAGGCCCACCGCAAACAGTTCGCCAGATTGCGTTGTTTCCCCGGCCATCGACATCACCCCAACCCCAGCTTCTCCACCCATGGCCTGCTTGCAATATTCGCAACAGAACCAGAAGTAATTGTAGGAGCAGAAGGGCAAACGTCAAAGTCACGGTTCAGGAAAGAACACACTACAGTTGAGTCATAAAGGCGCAGATCGGCACGTTGGCCACGAGCTCTGGATCCCGTGGCAAGTCCCTCAGTCGAGCTGGATTCCATACCCTTTAAGAATACTACCGGTCGCATTGCGATAGGCTGAGATAGCCTTGCGCAGCCTCACCTGCGACTGCAGCTCGGAAACCTGGGCCTGAAGTAAGCTGTTCTGGACCTGCAACACCTGGTAAGCGGTCGAGACCCCGACCTCCAGGCGGCGGGTTTCACCGTCCAGCTCCTCGCGACGCAGACGGGTCGCAGCACGTGTAGTGTCGACACTCTGGCGCGCACTCTGCAATTCCCGAACCGCCCGGGTTACTTCCAAAACGATGCCATGAGAAGCCTGGTCTTTAGAAATATTGGCCAGACGCAGATCCTCGCGCGACTGCAGCAGACGATTTCTGGCGGCTCGATTGCCCAGCGGAATCTCGAAGTTCAGGCCGGCGTTCCACGAGTAATCCTCGCCGATGTTGGCCCAGGAACCATCGAAGGTAATATCGTTACCCGGCTGGTTCCAACCGCCACTGAGGGTCAGATTGGGCCGCACCTGATCCTGACTCAGTTTCAGTTGATCTTCACTGTTGGCGACCTGTATTTCACGCTGGAACAATTCCAGTCGCGTGGCCAAAGCCATCTGAACCGCATCCGTCATATCGACCGGAAACTCGGCCAGCTCCAGAGGAGTGGTCGGAATCACTTCGATATCACGAAAAATCGGCCCGGCTTCGCCACCGAGGCGAAATCCTGGTGAATTGATCTTGTCGAGAAGCACATCCTGAATATCCCGCAACTGATTCAAAGCATCGATGATGCTGGCTTTCTGGGTCTCGATGTTGGCTTCGGCACTGACCACATCGAGCGCCGTGCCGGTACCGACCTCCAGTCGCCGCTGGTTGATCTCCAGTAGCTCGCGCGCTTCGGCCAGAGCGCTCTCCTGCACTGCAACATTGCGGCGTGTATAGACCAGATCCCAGTAGGAACTGACCACCGAGGCCACGGTAGTCTCCACCGATCTACGGGTCGCCAACCGAGATGCTTCGACATTACGCATCGCAATACGTAACGACGTCTCGGTGATATCGCGGCCAAAACCACGCAACAGTGGCTGACTCAGGGAAAGCTCATAGGCGCCTCGATAGTTGAGCGGACTGAAAAATACACTGTCAGCAGAAGTCTCTGAGCGGCTGCCGTTGAGACGCAGATTCCAGGTTGTTCCGTAGCGCAACTGACCAGAAAATCCGAAGAAATAGTTACGGTTATCACGCTCGCTGGTCTCCCCCACATCGGCACCCTCAATGATGCTGGTCGAGGTGGTGCTCGATTTACTATAGGTGAAACCGGTTCGAAAGAGTGGGTCAAAAGCAGCCTCTGCGATGATCGGATCCCACTGATTGCGGCGCTCGTTAATGCGTTGGATCTCCAGGTCCAGATTATGATCCAGCGCCAGACCGATCGCTTCATCAAGACTCAGCTGGAGAGATTCACTACCCACCTCGGAGGTGACTATCGCTCCTGGCTCTTGCGCAGAACGGTCTCCATCTTGAGCGCTCAACAATGCCGTCGAGATGAGAAGCAAAGAAGTCCAAAGGATCGAAAGAAACATGACTGACTCCTGGATAAAAATCCTTAGCCGCCGAGGAGATCCAAAAGTGTCTTCTCCACCGGTCGCCATGGATGATAGGCCGGAGTCCTATTTGAGCAAGAGGGACTGACGAATCAGTGCCGCGTCAGGAGCCCCTTATCGGTCGAATGAGTCGCCCGGGGGGCCTCCTTTTGCGCTGCTGGCCGGATCTTCTGGAGAGCCATCGGGACCAGATGCAAAAGAGCCAAGAAAGCCATGACTGCACCACCGACCAGAAGCAACAAGACCAAGGCACGTCCAGCATCGGCCTCATAGAAGCGTTGCAAAAACCAACCATTGCTGAAAGCGCCGAATTGCAATCCGAGCCAGCGAGCCCCCTCAAGCAGAGCCAGAGATCCTGCACCCAGCAGAAATGCCGATGCTGTTTCTCGTACTCGGAGCCCTGCGGCCAGCACCATGGCGGCGAGAAAAGCCAGCGCCAACCAGGCCACCAGACCGCTGGCCAACCACGAATAAGGTACTGCAGCCAGCATTCCGAACAGGGTTCCGACACTGGTCTCCAGCGCTTTTGACAGCGATTGGGGATCCGGAACCACGGCAGCGGTAGCCGGCATCAGGAGCACCATCGCAACGAAGGCACTAAAGAGAACTGCGAGACGAAACAACGTGGCCAATGGCACACCAATACGTTTGAGCGTGCATTCTCCAACGATCAGAAACGGGGTTCCTTCACGCCAGGGAGACAGCCCCACCACCGGTGTCGCCGTAGCCAGACAGGCAAAAGTTCGCGCCACGCTATCGGGCAAGAGCCCCACTGAAAGGGCCAGTTTGACCGGACCACGCTGGAGAAGATCACCGCGCAGGTGACCAATCCCATGAAGCGTCAGTAGCAGCAAAAGAAGTAGAAACACCATCAAGAACATCGGAATCCTCCATCTGGATGGAGTGCTACGAAGAGGTCTTGAAGTTTCTCATCCTGGTACACCATCGTGCCAATTCAGAAACCTTCAGCCGCGGGTTCCTCGCACGATGATCTTTGAAATACGGTCGTAATCCTCGGGTGAAAAGAACTCGATGACGATCTTTCCGCGCCCTTTCGAGCCGGAATCGAGCACCGAAACCTTGGTTCCCAGCGCTTGCCCCAGGCGAGCCTCCTCGGCTACGACATGGGTTCCCTCACCTTTTGATCCCAACTTTGAGCCTTTTGACTTCTTAGATGGGGATGAATCCTGGGATTTCCCCCCACGTAGCGCTTCATCGAGATCGCGGACTGTCCAGTTTTTAGACACTGCTTTTTGATGCCATTTCTGGCGCGCTTTCACATCGCTGACTGAAAGCAACAGCTTGGCATGACCGGCAGTGATGATCCGGCTCATCAGGCTTTCCTGAATCTCCTCGTCGAGCTCAAGGAAACGCAAGGAATTGGCAACACTCGAACGCTTCTTTCGAACCTCTTTGGCCAGCTGCTCCTGGGTCCAGCCAAACGACTGTTGCAAAGCACGATAAGCCCGCGCCAGCTCGATCGGATTGAGATCTTCCCGCTGAATATTTTCCGCCAACGCCAGCGGCAACATTTGACCATCCTCGATCGCCCGAACGATGACCGGAACCTGTGCCAGACCAGCCTTCTGCGCCGCTCGCAAACGGCGCTCCCCGGCCACCAGCTCAAAATCGCCCTGGCCGTCAAAGCGCACCACCAGCGGCTGCAGGATGCCATCAGAGGCCACCGATCGAGCCAGCTCCTCGATCGCCTCATCGTCAAAGTGGGTGCGTGGCTGAACCCGGTTTGCCTGGATTCGCGCCGGGTCAATCATGACCACTTCAGAACCCTCTGTAGCACTCGGTTCGGTGGGGGTGTCACCCGGAGCAGGACTTTCCTCACTCCGACGAATCAGGGCGTCAAGCCCACGTCCCAGTTTCCGTCCACTCATGTTCGAGGACCTCCTTCGCGAGGTTCAAGTAAGACCAGGCTCCCGCAGAGCGGGGGGCGTAATTACAAATCGGCTGGCCATGACTGGAAGCCTCGGCCAGGGTCGGATCGCGCAAGATCGGTGTCTGTAAGGTGTCCTGCGGGAAGTACCTTCGCACCTCCTCAGCCACCTCATGATAGATTTCCACCTCTGGGCTGAACAGGGTCAAAACGAGGCCCTCGAGGGGGATCTGTCGCTCCAGCGCTGTTTCTGCCCGACGCACTCTCTCAAGTACCTGAGCGAGTCCTTCCATGGCAAAGTACTCGCACTGGACCGGCACCATCACCGAATCCGCCAGCTGTAAAGCAAGGTCGGTCAGTGGTCCCAGCGATGGGGGACAATCGACAATCACGACTTCCAGCTCCTCGGCAGGAGCCTGCTTCCAGGCTTCACGCAACCGTGCTGCGCCAGCCCCTCGAACCATCGAAGCGGTCACCGGAACTTCAAGATTGATGGTGCTCGGAAGACATCGAAGGCCCGCCACATCGGTCTCGATGGCGACCCCGGACCAGCCCAACGAGCCGTCCAGCAAACCCGGCAACGGCGAGTGGGGGAGAGCCTCCACTCCGAGTCCCGAAGTCGCATTCGCCTGAGGATCCAGATCCACCAACAGGCACGATTTCCCTGCCGTGGCCAGATAGGCCGCCAGGTTGATGGCGGTAGTGGTTTTCCCCACCCCGCCCTTCTGACTCGCGATCGCTATGATCCTGGCCATCGGTAGCTTGCTCCTCTTCCCCGCCTATCGGCAGGGGAGAGTATCCGTCCCATCGAGCCGAGACAAGTCAGTCCCAGTTTCTCGACAAAACCGGATGTTCCTCGTGGAACAAACCTATCCGCAAGAATCGTCGTAGGGCAATTGTTCCTCGAGGAACATCGGGCCAAAAGAGCCCTTGAACCCCTGAACAGCGTCGAAACCATTGGGCCGATAACATAAACATGCCCGGTTTCATCGGTGACGTAGCTGTTTTAATTTTCAGAAATCACTAGAATCACCGTCAGTTGAGCAACCCTGACACGAGGTTACAGAAGTGCGAATCGGCATTATTTCGGACATCCACGGCAACGAAGAGGCTCTCGATGCAGTCTTTGCATTTCTGGATGGTGAAGATGTAGACCGAATTCTATGCCTCGGCGATGTCGTGGGATATGGCCCCGCACCCTCTGCATGCCTCACAAAAGTCAAAGAACGCTGCGATGTGATCGTCGCCGGCAACCATGAATTCGCCGTCCTCGACCAGCTCGATATCGACTATTTCAATCCCATCGCCCGCCAGGCGACCCTCTGGACTCGAGACCAGCTGACCGAAGAAGAGCTCGATTACATTCGCAGCTGGCCGCTGGTTCATCATGAAGAGGACTTCTCGCTGGTCCACGGCAGTCTCGATCAACCCGATCTGTTCGACTACATCCAGACCACCTGGGATGCCCATCTTTCCTTCCAGCAGTTACAAACTCCGGTCTGTTTCATCGGACACTCGCACGTCCCGATCGCCTTCCTTCTTAGTGATGTCATCCGCTATAGCACCGAGGACACCATCACCATCCACGAAGGTCTCCAGGCCATCATCAATGTCGGAAGTGTCGGCCAACCGCGTGATGGGAATCCACTCTCCAGCACCGTCATCTTCGATACAGAGAAGCAACAAATTGATCGCTATCGGATTGCGTACGATATCAAGACGGTCCAGGACAAGATTCTTGAGAGTGGCTTGCCCGGCTTCCTGGCAGAACGACTAACAGACGGCCGATAGTCGATTTGAGGCCTTACAGGCATAAATCGAGGGTTCTGGGATTTTCACAAACGGACAGATCTCTGCCTTGTGGAATGAATACGCTCAACACACCGGTGCTCGATGAAGTAGAACCAGCGCAAGCAACAGAGCCCGCAAAACACCAACAGAACAAGTCGGCTAGGCAGAGTCCTCGGAGTCGCTCGACTGGCTCTCGTCAGAACGTTGTGTGGGGGGATTCGCCGGCGGTTCTATCGTCGTCTTCAGATCATCATCGGTCGAATGGATTCCCTTTTTGAACTCGGTCACACCACGACCCAGATTGCGCATCACCGAAGGTAGACGACTACCAAAAAGCAATAGCATCACAACCCCCAGGACAATCATCTCGGTGGGGCCAAGGTTTAAGAATCCCAACGTCAGGAAGGGAGCGGTTATTGTCATCTTTGATCCTCCAGCTAGGCCTGCTCGATCGGCAAGTCGATCCGAGCGCCTCACGGTTCGCAAAAAATTGAAACCACTGCCGTGGCGCCCCTGGATTCTAGTGGTGAGGGCCGTCCGGGAGCAAGCCGAGCTCTCGGATTAGATTTCCCAGCAGCACCTACGGGGCTTCTTCTCCACAGAAGATGTTGGCCATCTGCAAGGCCAGCTTGGCCACCATCGCTCCTTCTACCTCTCGCTCCGAACCCTCAAAAGAGATGTAAATATTGCCCGATTCCGGATTCTCCGGGACCCGGATATCGAACTCACGACGCAGAATTGGTCTTCCTGTCGGTATCAAATACAGTTCCCAGTAGCCCTGCATTCGCCCCTGAAGCATTCCTGGAGTCCGCGGATCACGGAAGGTCATTCGTTCAATCCGACCGGTCAAAACGTGAGAAGCCCGCGCCTCGGTGCCAATCTCACCCCACGAAACCTGATCGTCATCGGTATGAAAAACGAGGTCGGCGACTCCCTGATCGGAGACTACTGAAACCGCCTCACAGGCGCTCGGCAATTGCATGCGGATCGCCCGGGCCAGTGCCACTCCAGTCGGTGACTCGTAGAACCAGCGCAGTACTGAAGAGGAAGATTCCTTGTGCTGAAACGGAACCACCAGTACCTGAGCAGCTCCGAGGTTGTATTCCGGATCGAGCCGTTCCTCAGGAGAATTGGAGCAGCCGATCAGAAACACCAGCACCAGGGCCGGCCAAGTTTTCCGGAGCCGTTTCGACATGATTCGATCCCTTCACGATTCCAACTCGGGCCATCCAAACTCTGATTCACGAGCGTCAACGATCGCGCGCAAGCTCGCATGATACGACTCTGGTGGGGGAAGAGAACCAGTAGATTCAGCGAACCAGTAAAGGTTTCCTGCAGCTTCGAGGCGATCCCTTAGCGTGAAGAGGCTGGCCTTCGGTCAAATCGATCCATTCTTTTGAGCGCAGAATCGATCTCGGAGATCGACCATCCGCCCCCCTTGGGCAGATTCTGAACCCGATAACCGCGCGGTCCCCAGGTCAGCTTGACCGAGCGAGAAGGGGGTAAATCAGAGGTCCCGTCGCGAAACACCTGGACCGGCTGGCGATCGCCTCCGGTCAGCTCAACACTGCGGTTTCGAGCCAGCACCCGGGCTCGTTCGGCCAGAATGCGATAGGGCCCGCC
>JBBWWC010000073.1:0-9038 GCA_050256555.1 Planctomycetota bacterium
AGGGCGTTCTTTTCTGCATCGAAGCGTGCCAGCACCTCGTCAGAATCCATCCCCTTCTTGATGATTTTGAGGGCGACGGTGCGTCGCACCTTGCCGCGCTGTTCGGCACGATAAACGATACCAAAGCCACCTTCGCCGAGGGCCTCGAGCACTCGATAGGGGCCGATCTGTTCCGGAGGGGCATCTCCTACGGGAGAAGCAGGAGTCGCTGGCGTAACATCGATGGTCGCATCGGGGTCGATCGCACGGGTTTCTTGCGGATCAGGCTGCGAGTCAGAACCGACTCCGTCACCATCGGGTTTGCCGTCTGTAGAATCATCAGGCTTGCCGTCTGTAGAATCATCGGGCTCATCGATATCATCAGGCTCATCAGGCTCATCAGGCTCATCGATACGATCGGGTCTTTCCTCTTCGGTCATTATGCTCTTATCACTCACCCTTCAATAAGGAATACGTCGGCAAAGCAACTGCCACGATTATCCCACTGAATAGGAGTGAAACCATAGCGAAATTACTTCAGAAATGGCCGGATACGGTGTGGTTTCTGTTCGTTCAAATCGGCACAGATTCCCGCGGCTCTCGAAACCCAACGGAACAACGGCTACGTCATTCTCGACTAACATCTCAAACGGGTCGAAGCTGGATCGGTCGATCTCGAAGCCGCCCTGCGCTACGCCAACTCGCGCGCCTAAGGCACCACATTCAAGGTCGCATAGACCTCCGGATGTAGTAACTTTTCTCCGTCCGTGGAGCGGACACCAGCGAGGATCATCTCGGTGACGTACCCGATGCGCATCGCACCTGGCCCCGTCAGTTTCAGCGTCACCGATTTTCCATCGGCAGATGCCATGGCCCCGTCGATGGTCACCTCGGCACGATCCACTTCCGGACTGCCATAAGGGCTGTGCAGTTTGTAGGTGTAGTTTTCGGTGCGATAACTGCTGATATCTTCCAGGGTGCTGCGCTTCATTCTCTTGGTGAAGGTGATCTTGTAGCCATCGCTTGTGGCGCGGCAGGTCAGCACCTCACACGGCACCTCGCCGGTCCAGCGCAGATACTCGAGTCCCTCTGACTTCTTGCCGACCGAACCCCATCCCCTCGATGTCTGTCCCACCAGCATCACGTTGTCGTCGCCCCAGGCGAGTCGCAGTGCGCCGCAGGAGAGACCCTCGCGAAAACGCATCGCTGCGCCCTGCCACACCCCGTCAACCTGTTCCAGATCGACTCGCATCACCGAAGCATGATGCTGATCGGAAACAAACAGCTGGTCCTGGAAGGGACCAAAATCGCCGCCGGTCGTATCCCACACCATTCCTGCAGCGCTCTTTCCCATCTTGTTATAAGGGAACCAGATGGCCGGCAACTTGAGATCGGGAATCTGCTTTTTCGCCTCGACATAGGTCAGCCCATCGGGAGTCTTGCCGGGGTACTCCATACGGCTGCCGGGCAGCTTCGCCGACTCAACACCCCAGGTATGGCCGAAGTAATCGCCTTCCTCGATGTGACACAGCTTGTTGGTGCCACACCACTCGCCCTGGTTGTCGGTGTAGAAAACATCGCCCCACGGCGCCACCTCGACACCGGCCGGCGAACGAAGACCGCCGGCCATCGGCACCATCTTGCCATCGTCACCGATGCGCATCGCCCAGCCGCGCCAGTCCATCTTGCCAAAAGGCTCATCGCCGAAGGGCCGGTTGAGAGTGAGCCAGAAGTTACCATCGTTGTCGAGCCTGGGACCGAAGGCGTACTCGTGATAATTGCCGCTGATGGTCCAGTCATCACAGAGGGTCTCGATGACATCGGCACGACCATCGCCGTCTTCATCTCGAAGCCGACTCAGCTCGCCACGCTGTACTGTATGAAGCCAGTCATCTTTCCACAGCAAACCCAAGGGCTCCTGCAATCCATCACTAAACAGCGTGAAACGCGGCGAATCTCCGTAGGCATTATCAATTTTCCAGATGTCGCCACGGCGGGTACTGGCATAGATCTCACCAGCATCTGGCCCAACGGCCAGCCCACCGACTTCGAGCACGATCCCCTTCGGAACATCGATGGTCACCGCTTCGTAATAATCAGATTCGGCCGGCACCTTGGTAACCGTCGAGTTCTCCAGGCCGTTTTCACCGGCCAGCAACGCACCACCCAGAGTCAGTAGTAGTGTGAATATCATCACCAGCGCACCTCCATCTCAACTTCGACCCCTGCGCGGGTCACCGGCGCCCTCAGCTCCATCATTCCATCGACTTCCACCACCGCTGCTGAAAGTCCACGGACGGCGATCACCATTCCTTCTTGCGTTCGCCACGCATCATCTCCGGCTGGCGCGATCTGCTTCGATCGAGCAAATCGCATCGCCAGGTTGCGTGGAATTGAATCCCCTTCGAAGCGGAAGGTACGTAACAGCTGAACCCCATCGGCGGCAACCATCGGGACCACCGATTCTGTCATCTCGACGCCATCAGGACCTGCGATCCGGAACACCGGGCGACGCGCTGCATCTCTTCGGTAGCCACGGAATCGCCAACCTTGCTGACGCACCGGCTCATCAGGCCAGGATGCATCACGACCCGCGATCACAGCGACCGGCAAGCCCGGTGGGAAATCGATCACATCGGTTCCAGCGGGAGATTCAAGTGCGCCAGCACGACCGACCCAGGTGCCCTTGACGTTGATGAAGTCGCCACGCCAGGCACGGCCCAGTCGGACATTCTCCATGTCATAAGCGACACTGACGCGATCGGGATATCCAACCGCCACCACACGACCACTGAGCCCACGCATGAAAACGCCGACCATGGTCGGCTCCTCGGCAGTCGGTAGCAGATCAAAATCACTACGGTTAATGATCAAACCCTTAGGGAAGGGGGCTGCCGAACCTGCCGCCAGATAGGTCCACAAAGACTCGATCTGGGCATCGGTATCACCGGCGAGTAGATCTGGGAAGAGACTGACATCATCGAACCAGAAGGTCGGCATCCGGGTGCCGGGCCGCTTGGATTGCGGATCCTTCATGTATTCGGCAAACCAACGCGGCTGCAATCTCGAAGCCATGATCGCCAGATCATATGCCGGCTCTCCGAGAGAATCATGACCGGCAAACTTGTGACAATCGATGCAGCGAAATCCATCGGTACCGGTCAGTTGATGACCGGCCTGCCGCGACTCGACGCTAAAGGTTGGAATCAGTGGGTCTTTCGGCGGTTCGTTATCGCCAGCAAAGATCGCATCGGCGATCTCCTTGGCCAGCGCTGGTGGATAAGAAGGCATCCGGGTCACCACATACGGTCTGATCTTGAGACCCTCTGCGATGGTCTGGTGAAGAACATCGTATTTTAGCTTGGCTCCCACTCCGGTCAGAAGCGGTGGAAGGCGTCCTTCATCTCCGAGCTCGGCGGTGCCAAGAAAGGTTTTGTTCTTGGCGGCATCGGGGCCCCCTTGACCATTTCTTTCATGGCACTGAGTACAACCCGCATCATCGATCCGGTGCTGGGCATGGATTCCCGGCTCGTAAGACATCACCAGATCCTTGGCGGCGATCACATCGACGATCTTCTGTGTCAATGCAGCATCGAAACCGTAGCCTGGACTACCGATCGGAGGAGTCTCGGAAAGACATCCCTCGGCCGCCGGAGTCAGGTTCGCCCACGGTTTTCTTTCCGGCCTGGCTGCTGGTTCATGACAAGAATTACAGCCATGAGCATCATAGGCCTGGCCACCGCGAATGATCCGTCCTGGATCGAGGCGAAAGAGTGGCTCATCGGGCAAGGCGACACTGGTTCTGGTGCGCAATTCAGCGGCCTTGAACTGACGGAAATCAGGAATCCCCGGACCCTTCCATTTCAAAACGATCTCTTCGCCACCACCGTGTTCCCACATGCGAGCATCGATGGAATGCCAACCCGAGGTCAACTCGACGGTGCCATTCTTGGTCACCACTCCGTGGATTCCGTCATTATCCACCACCAGTCGCTCATCGATCCACAGCTTGGAACCATCATCGCTGGCCAGTGAGAATTGATAGCTTCCCTTGCCCGACACCAGGAACTCACCGGTGAAACGAATGCCGAAGTTGTCCTGTCTTGGCATCGCAGCGACCGAAATCTTGTCGGCATAACCCTCGCTGACCAGTTCTCCCTCGACGATCTGCTCGCAGTTATCGAATCGACCGAGATAGGTTTCGTAATGGAGGCCAGGCACCAGATCGATGATCGGATCGCCGTTGGGATCAGTGGCCTGGTCACGCACCAACCAGGTCGCTATCGATTTCGCCTCGGCGCTGTCGACGATCAGCTGCGGCATACGACCAGAGCGATGAATCGAATGGGATTGCAGCAGTTCAGCGGTGAGAGCCGGAAGCGTGGTCCGGCGAGCCATTCGACGCGCCATCTGCTCGCCATCATGACAGGCCGCACAGCCGATCGTCGAAAAGAGAGTCTCTCCCAGCTCGACGGCGGCTCCATTGAACTGGACTGGATCCCAGCTGCTGGGTCCGCGATCGCGGGCGATCAGAAAATGAGCAATGTCTGCGGCGATCTCGCGACGATCTTCGGCGGCGACTCCGGCCAGCGCGTGCGGCATCCGGGTCCCCGGATCATCGGTCGCCGGATCCGAAATCCAGTCGGTCAGCCAATCAGGCCGCAGTCGCTGTCCCGCTCCATCGAGCAAAGGAGCCTCAACCGGTCGCAACCACTCTTCCCAGCCATTCGATGCAGCATGACATTTCAAGCAGGCTCCATCACGGATCGCTCGATACGCATCGGGAGCATCCTCAACAGTAGCCAGGAGCAGTGAAGGACAGCCAAGAAGGATAAAAAATGCTGCGTAAAGATGCGAACTGAAGGACACGATGAGCTCCTCATGAGTCTGGAGACCAAGCTTCCGTAACGTCGATGACGAATCGTCAACGAGCATGACGGGCGAGTCAACGAGGTCCAAAGGCGGTCAATACGATCCTTGCGGCGGTCGTAGTCGCACAGAAAGAGCGCATCATCTGGGGAAATCACACCAGGCCAGGAAAGAAGCTCCTATGACCGCTATCTCATGGACTCACATGCTGCTGCTTATCTCCGTATTACTGGGACAAAATCCACTCCAGCAGGACCGCAATCCACTCCAGAATTATAGTCTTCCACCGATCTATCCGATCCTTGATCGTGATTTCCCGGTTTCTCTAATTGGAAAATCGACCTCAAAGCGCTGCACTACGGTTCTGGCGATTCGCTGCGGCGCCAGATTTGATCAAGAAAATGGCGGCTCAGCAGCACGTGCAGCGTTGCTCGCCACCTGCTCCATCATTGCAGATCCACCCTACCCAACCGGGTCGATTTTTACTCGCGCTGAAATCGGAGGAGATGATGCGGTCATCTTCATCCATCACGATGCGGAAGACCTGCTGCGATTACTGAAGCGACTTCAAATCGCACTCAATGGCAGCCCTGCCACCGATCGCTGCCCATCAGCCATCGCCGACCTACAAGAGAATCAAACCAAACCATCACAACCCTGTTCGTGCATCACAATCTGTAATTGCCAGCCTCGTCATATTCTGGCCCAACGAATTATCGAGGGCCTCGATCCGTTGCCCTGGGGAGCGCGCCGAAGTGGCTGCCCAAGGCGCGCGAAAAAACTAACCGCAAAAATTGTCGATCGTTGGCGTATCGACCATCTTCGATTTGACCGGGCCGCTCTCGCCATCGATACCGGACTGAATCTGAATCAAATTTTGCCAAGGCAAGATGCGATAAGAAATATCAGAGAAGCATTCTCTCAGGTTGTTGCTGTGCCAGAGTTCGCCCAGCAAACCATCGATTTTCTCGAACCCGTAAAAACGATCCTCAGCCCACCGAAAATCGATAACGGAAAATCTCCAGCCGTCTTTGCTGGCTGGCTAGCTGATCGAAATAGTCCCGGAGAAGCCATTCCATTGCTGGAGCCACGTATTGAAATCTGGCAAGAAATCCTCGCCTCGGAAGAAGCAGCACCCACCGCCCTCTTACGCCTACTGGCCAAAAGAAGTGCCTTTCGAATCGGGCCGCAGAAAGCGCCAGAGCCACTTCCACCCGTGAACCCTGCTTCCATCGCACTCCAACTGCTACGCAGGAACGATCCTGCGCTGCCTGACGTTCTCTCTCGAAGAGCCCGTAGAGGCGCGCTCATAGCAGAACTCCGGCAAGAGCAATGGCCCTGAATTCGTCTAATTGGGGTTGATCCTTTTCTCTCACTTTCGTGAGATGGAACACGGGAAAGGGAATTTCATATGACACCGATAATTCTAAGCGCAGTTCTGGGTCTCCAACTCATGACAAGTTCAGCGACAAACCCATCTTCACAACTCCCTCCCAACCTTCTTGCGGCTACTAACCCATCAACAACCTCACAGCTTCAAAAGGTCTGGTACAAACTCGATAACGGCAGCGAAATCGCAGTCCTGCCCATCGTTTCTTTGTTATCGCCTTCACTTCAAAGGGTCTCCATAGTTACCTGCTGGACAGCCGGCGCACACCACGACCCTGCGACAAGCCCTGGCCGAACAAAACTGGCCGCGCATATGATTCCATTGATCAAAAATGGTGACCGACCAGCAAGAAGTTACAACGAGTGGCAAGCCTTTCACGGGAACCAGGCAGAAATACGAGCGGGAAATCGTCATACATGGATCGTCGAATCAGTTGCGCCTGCACAGCTACAAGAAGCTCTGTCTGAGGTGATCGGACGATTCCATCAACTGGAGGTTCTCGATAAAGATGTGGAGAGTGCCAAGAACTGGTTTCATTTACGCAACTCCAGAAATAGAAATCCCGGCAACGAACAATTGACGGGGGAAATTCTTGATCGCCTGGACCCACTCCAATCGGGACCCAGGATCCATCAAAACCTTGTCCAGATCGAGACCGATGAAGTTCGTCGATTCATTTCGGAGACTTTCCTACCAGCCAACACTCATATTGCCATCGTTGGCCCCTTTGATCCGCGTCCGGTGCTCCAGATGCTCGAGCAACAACTCGCCACAATCCCACAAGGAAAAAAACTCCCCGCTGCCCCGGCTGCGGTCCCGGATCCGGGCCACATCAGCAGCGTCATGGCGAAAAATCCTCGACAAGGAGTCGCCACCCGAGGCTGGCGAGTCCCCCTTCCGGGCACCAACGACGCACTGGCTTTGGGCCTCTTTATTCCCCGGATAAAAAGAGTGCTGCAATCAAGCCAAGGGCAATGCATCTGGAACCCATTCAAGAACCCAGATGTGCTGCTACTTTCTCAACAAGTGGCTCCAGGGACTCCACCCTTACCCAGTACTATCGAAGAAGCTCTCTTCCGCATCGATGCAAGCTTTGACTTCTCCATCACTGCTCCCGTCGAGGGAAAAGATCTTGTGGCGGTCACCAATTCTATCGGCGTTCTTCTCGGCGCCCATCGTGTGGGTGATGAAGTTTCGATGCGAAATCCTCTACCAGTGGCAGAGGTTTTATTGCTGAGAAAAGTGTTCGATATGAAAACAGCTGATCTACGGAACAACTTCGGCAGAAAATCTCAAGTTCAGCTTCAAAATCTCCGTGAAAAATATCTCGATCCGACAAAATCCGTTAGTGGCTCCATCGCACCTGCGGGAATCTCCGATGGTAAATCATCGATCCAGGTTAACCCTCGCCGATAAAGCGAAAGCTCATGGCTCGATCAATGCTGCTTCGGCCAGAATCCGAATCGGGTGCTGCACCCTTTGTGAGCCGAGCAGCCCTTCCCAACGAAGCAAGCATCCTGGATTGCCACTGATCAATCCATCTGCAGCAGTTTTTTTGAAACGGTCTGCAGCAACGTCGCCGATTTTCCGAGAGAGTTCACGCCTGCGCATCATGTACATTCCTGCAGCTCCACAGCAATGATCCGGGCCTTCAAGGTCGACCCTCTCCTCGATACAGGATTCCAGCAACGAAAGCCCCGAATCAGAATCGAGATCGGAATGCTGTTGGTGACAGGGCATCGCAACAGCCCAACGTCCCGGAACTGTTTTCTCTGCCACGAATCCACCTTCTCGTGCCAACAATGTGACCGTATCGATCACCTCGGGACCGGCAGCGCTCCTCGTTCCGAGTAGATGCGAACCACATCCAGCCGAATCGACCACCAGATAATCGATGTCTTCTCCAGCAACCTCCTGCCAGCGTTTTGCAGCGTGTGCTTTGCCATCTTGCGTAAGTCCTGCGTGATGATGAAGGGCTCCACAACAACCAGCAGCAGGGATTTGCACACTCCAGCCAGCTTTCGCCAGCAAATGCGCAGCAAGATACGTTTCGGTTCGAAACCAACGATCGGCGACACAGCCGCGCAATAGGCTTACCAAGCCTCTAGGCTTTCCGGTGGGCTCGACCCTTTCAGGAACCAAAACTTGTTGGCCTAATCGTTTTTGGTCAGGGAGGTCCTCGGTACCTCGAAACAAACGCAAAATCGGAGCAAATACTCTCAGCAATGAAAGAGAAGCGTCGAGTCGACGAGGTTGCGAAATCACTTCCCTGAGAAGCCATGACTCGATTCGTGCGGCAAAATCTCGATCTTCTATTTTCGTTTGCTGACGGTAACTCGACATCAAATTTTCCATCGAAATCCCAGATGGACATGCGCTCTCACAAGCACGACACACCAAACAACTTTCCAGACCATCATGAATCGCCGCGCTGATGGCGGATCTTCCTTCCATGACACCTCGAAGAGCAGCAATTCTTCCGCGAGGAGATTCTGCTTCGCGACCTGTCACATGGTAAGTAGGACATTCGGGAAGGCAGAGACCGCAATGCACACAATCCTTCAAGGAGGGGATCGTCCTGGTATCGATTTTCATTGCTTGTCCCCTCTCCAGTAAAGCCGGCGTTGTGGGTCCCACTCGGTTCGAAGCCGCCGGGTCAACTCATCCGCTGGAGATGGATGAACGAAAGGGACCGAAAGCCTGTTCTCGGCAATCGCATCCTCAGCACAAATGCTGCCGCCAAGGTCACGAACCTGCTCGATAAAGGCTAAAAGCTCATCGCCGGCAGTCACCTTCTCGA
>JBBWWC010000074.1:0-25065 GCA_050256555.1 Planctomycetota bacterium
ATCTCGTCGAGAAACAGGGTTCCCTTGGAAGCCTTCTCGATGAGACCTTTCTTGTCTCGATCAATCCCGGTGTAGGCCCCTTTAAGGGCGCCAAACAATTCGCTCTCGATCAAAGAGCCTGGAATCGCTCCGCAATTGACCGGAACCCACGGCTCGTCGCGACGCTTGCTCGTCTGATGAACCAATCGGGCGATCAGATCCTTACCCGTTCCACTTTCACCATTGATCAGGATCGTGGAATCAGTGGGAGCCACCGCTGAGAGTGTCCGGAGAACTCGAATTGATCTCGGGTCATTTCCAGCAACGAAAATATCGTTACCGCCGGACTCATTGAAAACGGGAAGATGCAAAACTGGTTTTTGTGAAAAAACGCCGGATTCTGCTTTTGGAGAACTCATTAGATCACTTCCTCTCTCTCGAGGATCTCATCCTTGTGTTTATTGAAAAGCGACACGATACGAGGATCGAACTGCTGCCCACTCCCCGTGAGGATTCTCTGGAGGGCTTGATCCATGCGAAGAGCTCCGCGATAAGAGCGATCACTCGTCATGGCATCAAACGCATCCACTACTGCGATAATTCGGGCCATCAGAGGTATTTGCTCCCCTGCAAGACCATCGGGATAACCACTGCCATCCCATTTCTCATGATGGTGTAGAACACCTTTTAAACTTGGTTGTAAAAATGGAACCGGAGCGAGGATGTCAGCCGACATCCGAGGGTGCTCCTTGATGGCCTTGTATTCTTCATCGGTCAAAGGCCCTTCCTTGTTCAAAATATCTTCGTGAATACCGATCTTGCCGACGTCGTGAAGAAGTGCAGCGTGGGCCAGGCTACGTAACTGCCCCCGATCCAAACCACATATCTCACCAAGCTTCACGGACATGTTACGAACTCTTGCAGAATGGCCGTTGAGGTATCGATCTTTACTTTCCAGAGCTGCGAGCAAGGCGCAAACGGTCTGCCTCATCCCTCGCACTTCATGGATATTCAAGGCTCGCGACTTGGCTCGCTCCATCGAAGCAAGGAAATCATCCACGTCATAAGGCTTCGGGATGAAGTCCGTTGCGCCACTCTTCATCAGAGACACTGCATTACTGACTGTCCCATCCCCTGTGGTGACAACAATGCTCAGATCCGGGTCTTCTTCGAGGGCACGAACTACCAGTTCATCACCACGCATGCGTGGCATGTCCAAATCAGTGACCAGGATATCCCAGTGCCCGTCGCGAATTTCAACGAGAGCTTTCTCACCATCGGGAACCGATTTTGGTTCTGGCCATCCTTCTGCCGAAAGAATCACAGAAATCAGTTCGCGGGCACCCGGGTCATCATCGGCAACCAGGATTCGTAGATTCGAGGTACTCATCGAGACGCCTCACGTTCAAACGGAGATAGATCTCCGCCAGAGGAGGACGCCGATATCAGATACATCGATGAACCAGTTTGCACAAAGCTCTCCCAACCCCGTCAACTACAGACACGGGATTCCCACTTTTGGCCGCAGCCCATCGGTGGCTGAAGAGGAATTCACCTCCATGTCGGCACAAAGGAATCGTTGTTAACGAAGACTAGCCCGCTATTGCAGAATTCGTCAAACGAGCGGGAAAAGGAGGGATCTCAAGCTTGCTGTAATCCGCTGTCAGTAGGTTCTGGAGAGGTTTCATCGCCATCTGCAAGAGTTCCGCGGCCGACCGGATCCGTGTCGGCAAAAAGCGGTCGGGCATCGTTGCCAGAAGTGGGCTTACGGTCGCTAGCGGATTTCGATTCTGTGCCGGCCCACTGGCCCGCATCTTCGACCTGGACCACCACGCGTCGAGAAACACCCTGCTCTTCCATTGTCACACCATAGAGGCGTTCGGCTTCAGCCATGCTGATCCGACTGTGGGTAATGACAAGGAACTGAGAGCTCTTCGAGAACTCTTGAAGAACACGAACAAAGCGACGAGTGTTTTGTTCATCAAGAGCCGCATCAACTTCGTCAAGGATGCAGAAAGGACTCGGACGAGCCTTGAAGAGAGCAAAGATCACCGAGATCGCAGTCAAGGAACGCTCACCACCGGAAAGCAATCGAAGACTGGAGATGCGTTTTCCTGGAGGACGAGCAATAACATCGATTCCAGCTTCCAGTGGATCCATATCATCTTCAAGTTTCAGACCTGCGGTTCCTCCACCGAACATCAAAGCAAAGATTTCCTGGAAGTTTTTGCGAACGGCAGCAAACGATTCAGTAAAGAGCGTCCGGGATTGCGCATCGAGTGTCTCGATCGCCTCCATGATAAGATCGCGCGACTGAATCAAATCGGAAACTTCTCCGGCAATCTCAGAATGCCTGACCTCTTCGGCTTCCAGTTCTTCCACCGCTTCAAGATTCACATTCGAGTTGCGCCTCATGCGGGACTGGATCTCCTGATATTCCTTACGCAATCTCCTGGCGAACTTTCCCAGATCTTCATCGTCTTCCAACAGATTCGCCCGCCACTCTTCCAGCGGTAAATCATCGAGAGACATCTCGAGGTCTTCTTGAATTCGCTCCCGAATACCTTCGATTCGAACACTGCATTCTTTCTCGGCAAGGAGATCAGACTCACGCCCCTCACGAATCGACTCTGCTTGACCACGGCACTTCTTGAGTCCTTTTTCTGACAGATTGCGTTCCTGACGGTGCCGCTCCAGCTGAAGATCCAGCTCGGCCCGTCGGCGAGCAATCTCACCGAGATCTTCTCCCAGAGTCTTTTCTTCCTGTTCCAGCTCAATAAGTTGCTGTGTACAGGTAGCACCTCGATCATTTTCATCCGAGATCTCCTCGGCAACACGGACTCTCAGTTGCTGTCTCTGTTCGATCTCTTCAGACAAACGACGCTGCTCGCGCCAATCTGAGGAGATCCTCTCCTGCTCTCGAGTAGCGAGCAACTTCTGCTTCTGCAATGACGAATCCATCGCAGAAAGGTTCTCTTCCAGAGCCGAAAATTTCGTCTCGTATTCTTCCAGCTGCTTCTTGAGCAACTCTCGCTCGCTGGAAACCTGTTCCAATTCGATACTGGTTGAATCTCTCTGTGCGGAGAGCTCTTGATACAGCAGCTGAGCTTGATCGATATCACCACGCAAGGTTTTCCGTCTTTCGGAAATCCTCTTCAGCGCTTCCCGCGCTCTTTCTCTTTCGCGCCTGGCATGCTCGGCTTCGATTCGCGCACGGCCAGCCTCCTGCTCCAGACGCTGAATCTCTCCTCGACGTGCAGAAATCGATTCTTCCAGTGAATCACCCTGCTCGGAGACCTGTGTCAGATGCGAACGTATCTCTTCCATGGAAGTTCGTAGGCGATTCATTTCGACCCGGCGTGAAACCAGACCGACACGGCTGCTGGCCGGTATCCGAACCGCACCCCAGGGTTCAATCACTGTTCCATCATGGAGAACTACGCGGTATTGCTGAAAGCGCTGGCGCAACTGGAGAGCTTCTGTCAAATCCTGCGCAATTAACACCTCTCCCAGTAACGCATCCACAACAGGACGACAAATCCAATCGCAATCAACTCGCGATGACAGCGTCTCGACACCGGGCGGAAGATCAGGAGCACTCTCTTCTCGGGCCACATCGTCTTCGATCGACACAAACATCGCAGTCTCACCATCAAGAATATTCTCGACGGCACGGATTCGATCCTCGATGGGAGTTCGCCCCTGCAGAACGATCGTCTCCAGGACCCGCCCCAGTACAGCATCGACCATCCGGGCCGTATCCGAGTCGACCTCGATCAAGCGTGCCAGAAGCCCCCGTATGTCGCCGGCTGCCGGGGCCTCGGAATTGATCAGCTTCTGGGTCCCTTTTCCAAGCCCTTCAAGACTCTCTTCCAGCTCGACAAGAAACCGGAGACGTCCTTCTCGACTTTCTCGATCCGCACGTAAAGCAGCCAGGCGCTTTCTTGATTCATCAAGGATGGAGGTTCGCTGATCCACTTCTTGCTGATAGCTTTCGGCAAGACTAGTGGTCGATTGATTCGATTCCACCGCAGACAAGATGACTTCGTCATGATGAGAAATCACCGATTCCAGATCTTTTTCCTGGGCACCAAAATCGAGATCTTCGGCCAGACGGCGTTCTCGAATTGTGTCCTGCCCCCGCAGGTCTCCCCCGAAAGCCGCTATCGAATTGCGCAACCGGGTCTCATCAAAGACGAGCCCTAGCTCCTTATCCTTCGCTTCTCGAATACTGGAATCGAGTCTCTCTCTCTCTTCGAAGAGGATTCGATACTCTTCGACTTGCTGCGCCAGTTCCTTGCGAACGCCTCGAAGCTCGGAGATTCCCTTTTTAACTCGGGTTCGAATCTCCTGACAACGAACGCAGTATTCATTTTCAACACGAATCAAATCCTCGAGTTGCTTTTCTCGGTCCTTATTACGACTGATGGAATGACGCCGTTGATCTTCTAGCTGACTGCGGCGGGTACCGATCCCGTCCAGAGCAACACGCTTTTTCGTTTCCGATTGACGTGTCTCTTCCATGATCCGATGGGTTCCTTCAAGCCTGGTCCGGAACTCATCGAGTTCCGCTTCAAGAATCCCGGTAAGATCAGAAAGCATCTCACGGAGAGTGTTCCGCCACTGAAGGCGAAAACTCAGCCGTTCCCGCTCCTCACAGAGCTGATCGACTTCCTGCGCTGCTAGAACCGCAGACACTTCACGGAAACGATCACGGTCCTCGATGTATCGACGAGCCCGTCCCGCTTGCATCTTGAGACTACGAATGCGGCGTTCGATCTCCGAAAGCTGGTCATTGACCCTGGTCAGCTCCCGTTCCGAACGATCGAGGCGATTCAAGGCCTCTGACCGCTGGCGCCGGAAGCTAGAAATCCCGGCCGCTTCTTCAAAGATCTTGCGTCTCTCCTGAGAATTCGCATTGAGGAAGGAATCCACCTTCCCCTGGCCCAGAACTGAGTATCCGTCGGCTCCGATTCCAGTATCAGCAAAGATCGCCAGGATATCTTTCAGACGACACCTGCGTCGATTGACCTGATATTCGCTGGTTCCATCTCGGAGCAATATCCGGGCGATCTCGACTTCGCTCGACTCGATGGGTAATGACTGATCCTCATTGTCGAAAAGCAGTCGAACCTCGGCGCGCGACAGTGCCGCTCTCTTCTGGGTCCCCTTGAAGATCACATCGAGCATTTCGCTACCACGCAGGCCCTTGGCCGATCGTTCGCCCAGAACCCAGCGGAAAGCATCGACAATATTCGACTTCCCGCAGCCGTTGGGGCCCACGACAGCACTGGTCCCCGGATCAAAGTCGAAATCGACTGGATCCGCGAACGATTTGAAGCCAGAAAGCGAGATTCTCTTCAGATACAAGTTGGCCTTTCGATGACCGAAACCCTATGCCCGATCGGTGGCTGGCGCTAGCAGTCTTGGTGAGATAGCAGCACCTCGGAGCAACTCCTCGAATCGATCCCAACCACCGCCACGACGTCGGGAAATCTTCTGTAATAACTTCTCGGCATCTTTGCGGCACTTTTCGACCGAGAATGGCTCGATGGCAATCACCGGAAATGGACGTATCTCTGCCGAGTTACGCAAAAAATAATCAACCGAAGAGGGTGGAATCACCCGCTCATTCGACAGCCATAACGGACAAAACTGCTCCCGTGCCCGAATCCAATCTCCTTGCCACGGTGGAGCCGCCCCGTCCGCCACGACACTGTCAAAGGCCAAGGTCCTCTGGCACACCGCATGGATCCCCTGAGTCGGTAGCTGCTGAAGCATTCCCGCAACGATGGAAAGCTCCGGTTGAGCGTCCCAGACGATTTCTGGAGAAATCCTGCTCCTCAGGCACCGAGCCAACATTTGACGGGTTGCCGACGGTATCGGCAAAGGAACTCGTATCCGCAGGGAAATCGGGAAATCAGCCTCGCAGCAACTGATTACCAGCTTCTCCTGCTGCTCCATCTGCCGGGGGTCTGAAAAGAGCTGCCCGGCGACAGGTTGTGGCACAGCTGCAATCTCCCAGACGATCTCCGGCGGCTGGTGCTGGGCCTCAAGAAACCCCTGAATCCGAGATCTGATCTGCTGCCACCGTTGCCACGCTTCTTGCTGTGGCAAACGATGACTGCCCTCAAAGGCACCCGAAACCACGACCGAACCGGAGACCCATTCGATCTCGCGTAAGATTCGATCCCCGACATGAGCCACCGATGCCTCACGTCCGAATATGCTTTCCACTTCGATCCTTCGACGAAGAAAACGAAACGGAACTGTCGGGGTCAGGCCTTCGGTCCCGGGCCAACGGCAGCGAAGAAAGGTATTGGCTACCGAAGCCTCGAGAGCCACAGGACTTCCCAGCTGTCCAAGCTTCGTCGCCATCCGGTCGACCGTATAATCGGAAACAGCATCTTCATGAGGCCAGCAAAGAAGGCTTCTGAAAGCATGCTCCCACTCTGAAACTCCGCACTCGAGGCAAGTCGAACGAAGTTGCGAGATCAGCTCGTGACTCTGCCAGTTCAAGCCATCGACCCCGACCGAGTCGATGACCCTTCCGACAATCACATCCTCTAGCTCGATGGGCTGAAGCCCATCGAAGGCACTACTTTGCTCGATAATGGTTCCGAGAATCGACCGAAGTCGTCGCTCCAGAACGAGAAGATCTTCCTGACGATCAACGGACATCAGAGATCTCTTCCTGATCGATCAAAGGAGCCAGCTCGCTGAGGAACTGCGAAACATCGGTGAAGGATTTATAGACCGAGGCGAATCTGACGAAAGCCACAGGATCCAGATCCCGGAGGTGATCGCTGACTATTTCACCAATAAAAACAGAAGGGACCTCATGGTCGAACTGATCACGAACTTGCTTCTCGACATCCTCGACAACAACTTCGATTTGATCGGTAGAGACCTGGGTCTTCTGACAAGCGGTGATCATGCCATCGACGATTTTCTTACGGCTGAAAGGTTGACGCCTGTTGTCCTTCTTGACCACCACCCGGGTGATTTCTTCGAGGCGCTCTCGACTGGTAAATCGCTTGCCACAAGACTGGCATTCGCGCCGCCTGCGCACGACCCGACCATCCGCTGCAGTCCGCGAATCGACCACCCGATCTTTGTCGATTCCACAACTCGGGCATCTCATAGGCAATAGCCCCCAACCCAGTTCAACAACCCCACCCACTTCTTGGTCATTCCCGCTTTCATCATATCTCACGAAACGGCCTCACTCAACGAGGGCAGCCTCGAACGAGTATCGTCAAGGGACGATCATTTCCCGAGACAAAACCGTGAAAAGATCCGATCGAGAACATCCTCGGGAGTCGATTCCCCGGTCACTTCTTCGAGACACGAGAGAGCTTGTCTAAGATCCTCAACAAGAAGCTCTGGTCCACCATCCGCAGCGGCGATGGCCTGCTCCATTTGATTCTTGCAATCGGCGACCAGTTGCCACTGCCTTCGACTGAATCGAATCGCATCCGCGCGCTGCTTTCCTGGCGACACGGAAGTCCATTTAAAGAGCTCCTGGCGCAGTGCCTCGACCCCTTCACCGGTGACCGAACTGACACGCATGGCAGACGGATATAACTTCAAACTCTGTGGTGAGATTCGATCCACCTGGGTAAATACCGGTCGTAGTCGCACCTCGAATTCCGAGGAAATCTCAGCTTCTTCCTGCTCGATCTCAAGCGGGTCTCGCGAGGCATCGATAACCCACAAAATCGGATCATCTCCCTGCAGAAGCTGACCCGCTCTTTCAAGAGCCAGCGACTCGATTTCTCCACTGGTCGTTCGCTCACCGGGCAAATCAAGAAGCTCGATTTGTCTCCCGCCGAACTCAAGAATCCCACGGACGGCATCTGTGGTCGTTCCCGCCTCGGCCGAGGCGATCGCCAGATCCTGGCCAAGAAGTGCGTTGAAAAGAGAAGATTTACCCGCATTAGCCCTGCCCCATAGCAGCACTCGTGGCACTCCCTCCGGCGACACGGCCCACTGCCTTCGCTCCAGAAGGTTTTCCAGATCGATAAGAATCGGACCTAGCAGCTTACGGGCACCCGCAGCACCTGGGGACTCGATCTCCTGTTCCGAAAAATCGAGCCCTGCTTCGATCAGAGCGATCACATCCAGAAGCGAATCGCCAGCAGAACGAATCGCATCGGCCAGCTCTCCGTCATGCACTCGCCTTGCTGCCGCAAGAGATGCGCGATCCTCGGCCTCGATCAAAGCCGCTACCGACTCTGCTCGACTCAGATCGATACGACCATTCATGAAAGCTCGGCGGGTGAACTCCCCCGGTTGCGCAGGACGAAGACCTGCCTCCTCCAGTTGCGCAAAGATCCCATCCAGAAGAGCAACCGATCCAGGAAGAAATAACTCAACACCTTCGTTACCAGTCCAGGAAGCACCCTTCTTCCATGAAACTGCGAGAGCTGGAGTTGGCAGTGAACTTTGATCCCAGACCAGATCCACGATCATCGGTGAACGAGGTTGCAGTAGCGTTGTATTACACGAAAAAAGCGCCTCGGCGTGACGCACCGACTCAAACCCATCGAGTCGAATCATGACCTGAGTCGCTGGTGGAGGAGGACTGGCGAGGGCATAAATAGCCTCTTCCTGCTCAGTCCGCCCTTCGGTCATCGATTGCGCACCTTGCCCTGACCAGGCCGTGCCGGTCCGGCGCTCCCTGAACTTCCACCAGGGCCAGGGCGACCCGGACCCTTTTCCGGATCTTTCCCGGAATCGTTCGTCGCCGGTACAATCCCGGCCGCCTGCAGATCTCGGCGAATCATTTTCTGCTCGGCGATACCGATCATCGCAGACGTGATGAAATACACCATCAGCCCGGCTGCAAAGGTGTAAAATATGAATCCAAACGCAACCAGCATGAAGGACATCATCTTCTGCTGCATCTGAACCTGGGGATCATCTGATTTTGGCATCATCCGTTGATTCACTATCGAGATGATCACATACAGAATCGGCAACAGGTTGAACCAATCCCCAAGGAACGGTAAAGAAAACGGCATCTGGAACAACATGTCGGGCTGTGTCAGATCCGCAACCCAGAGAAAGCTGGTCTGGCGCAGCTCGATGGCGATGGTGAAGGTGTTGATCAAAGCCAACCAAACTGGCAACTGCAGAAAAATAAAGAGACAACCACCAAACATTGCCGCTGGGTTGACTCCCTCACTCTTGAACAACTCCTGCATCTTTCGTTGTTGAACAGGGGGGTCGTTCTTGTACTGCTCTTTGATCTCTTCCATCTGAGGTTTGATTCGCGCCATTCCTTGCTGCTGCACTTGCATCTGGCGCTGATTCTTCTTGTTGATGGGATGAAGAATCCCTCGAATACAGAAGGTCAGCAAGACGATGGCAATCCCCCATGACGCAAAGAAGCCATCAAAGATCCTCAGCAGCCACAGAAAGGGTTTTACCAGCCAACCAAAAAACCCATAGTCGAGCAGCTCTATCGCGTTCCAGGCCGCATGCTTCTCCAGCACTCCTGGATCCTTCGGACCCAGGAAAATCGAATACTGATGCGGGACCCCGGACTCGACCTTTCGCCGAAACCCAACCCGCAGGGGCCAACCTTGCAGACCCGATTCGGAAAGAAGTGCAAATCGTTCGGGATCTTCTGACGGACGGGCTCCCTGGGCCAGAAGACCAAAGGATCCCAACGGCCCACCGACAGAGGGGATCGGGCGAATCACCTGGGCAAAGTAGTTACTCTCCAGAGCACCCCACGCCACTTTCTCCTTACGAATCTCACCGGTCTCGACCGCCTCAACGGTAGTGCGCTCCAGATCCTGAACCGAATTGCCGCCAACGTATTTCGCCGCAATCCACTGGCTCGGGATGGCCGCAGAACGTCCGGATTTGTCGTACCGGATTCGCTTCGCACCAAGGAAATCGTAACGGACATCGGTCGCAGCAGGCCAAACACCTTCGAAGAGAACCGAAGTCGACAACTCATATCCGTCAACCGGTAGAGAATAGTTGCGAACTACCGACTGTTGATCATTTAAATGGGTCCGAAACGAAACGTTGCGAGGACCAGAATCCAGCACTTCCCAGAGACGATTCGTCAGGTCTACTCCTGAGCTTGGAAGCTTCAGAATCAATGCGTTCCCCGATTGTAACTCGGGAGAAATCAACTCCAGCGCAACGGTACTATCGACTTCTTCGCTGTACTGAGAAAGAGTTGCACGAACCACGGAAGCACCACGATTTGTAATGACCAGATCCAGGACCGAGTTCTGTAGCGCAAAGGTCTGTTCTTCCACCTCAATGGTAGGATCCCCAGCAGGGTCCGTCGCCGACTGGATCACGGCGTTTCCCGTATCTGGCAACCCCTGTCGCTCTGGCTCCATCGGCACCGTCGTTACGGGCGCTTGCGGAATCCCTGGCTCCTGAGGAGGCATGATCCAATCCATGTAAATCACGGAAATCGCAAAGCAAAGAACTATCGTCAGGAGAAATCTCTTGTCCATCAGGTCCTGTCTTTTTAGCGACCCTCGATGAGTCGCAATGCCAGATTCTCCGGCAAGGGAGTTCTGCGAAACCGCCGCACCGTCTCTTCTACAGCATAATCAATCCGACGAAACTCGATTTGGCCCTCTTCAAGAATCACATAGCTACTTCTGGGATCACCATCTCGTGGTTGTCCGACCGATCCGACATTAACGATCGCTCGCTCTTTGCCCAGTTGATAACGTCCCCCAAGCTGTCCCGGAGTCTGAAATTTTGGGCCCACGGAAAAAACACCCGCCACATGAGTGTGTCCGACAAATGCTGTATCGGGTGAAAAACTGGCAAAAAGTTCTTCCAGCTTGACGGGATCGTCTTCGCAGTCCTGGACAAACAAATACTCACGAATTGGATCGCGAGGGGTCCCATGGGCCAAAAAGATATCGTCTTCTTCGTGGGTTTGCTTCATCGAATCGAGAGTTTTCCAGAGCGCCGCATTTTCTTCCCTGGAGTATTCTGAGTTCATCAGTTGTTGCTTGGTCCACACCACCGCAGCTTTGGCCCGAGGATTGAAACCAATCGGATCGAATAAAACCGCCTCTTCATGATTCCCCAGCAAGTTCACATCAAAGGAAGCACACAGCTCAAGGCACTCGCGCGGTTCTGGGCCGTAACCGATGACATCTCCGAGACAAAAGATTCGATCCACTCCACTAGCATCGATGTCGGCGAGAACCGCCTCCAATGCGGGGAGGTTGGCATGAACATCACTGAGAATCGCAGTACGCATCTTTGCCTGATTCCCCTTCCCATGATCCAGCTCTTCGGTCCCCCTGAACAACGCACTGGTTCCAACAATGCACGTTCCAACAATGCACGGGCTTCAACATCGCATATAACCAACGTCTCAAAAACCGATAAGCGGTCGAGGAGGAATAAAGATGGTACCCGCTGGAATCAAGGATTCCAGAGATGCCAGCCTCAGATTTCGAAGAGATTTCTGTACCAGAACGGAGTTGTGAATACGGCCATGCGAGCCAAACCGTTGTCCTGAACGGCACCTGACTGGTCCTCTCCGCCTGACCTCGCTCAGCGGGTACGAATCGCCACCGCCCCCCCATCGACGATGACGGTCCCGGTGGCCCATGCTGGGTCACCGGGACCGAAAAAGGTCGAAAAAGATGTCAACGAATCTATAGACCGTCCGGAGTCGGATCTGTACCCGCTTCTGGGTACGGTGCAAAGGGAGGCGAACCACCGGAGAAGAGGAAATTGGCCAACAACACCGCATCGCCGATATGAACGACACCGTTATCGTCAATGTCTGCAGAGTCGAGAACCACAGGAACAGCTCCAGCACCCGCAACGTAAGCAGCGATGGCAGCGACATCGGCGAGATTCACGAGTCCATCACAACTCACATCTCCCCGGATAAAGGTTCCATCATCAAAGTAAAGAAACCCACCAGGGAAGGTTGCGATTTGTGAACCAAAAGCATCGACGAAAACAAGATCTACTTCACCAGTGATGTAAGAGGGCGGGACCCTGACGGTCGCCATCGTTCCTTCTGGATTCACCTGGACCAGAATCGACGGTACTCCGCCGAACAAGACGCCCAGATCTGCGGGGATATCTGACCCCTGCACCAGCATTGTCACCGCCGCACACACATTCGCTTCCGCCGGACTGTAAGACTCGATCCCCGACTCGAAGTAAGTGAAACCATCGACCAGGATCGAGGATCCATAGGAGGTGAACACCGAGACATCGACAACACCTTCCGAAGCTCCAGGTGTCGTTGCCAGCAAGGTTCCGGGATCGATAAAGATCACCGAACTGGCTGGCTGATCTCCAAAGAAAACAGTCGCATCTGGGGTGAAGCTGGTCCCGTTAAAGAGGACGTCAGTTCCCCCACCTACCGGGCCCTCGGCGGGATCGATGGAAAGAAGGATCGGCGCCTGAGGATCGGAAAGAATCACGAAATCAGCACCCAGAGTTTCCGGGGCAATCGTGGTCGCAGTTTCGTCAACGAAACTGTTCTCAATCGTTGAGCTGGTCGTTTCATGAGGGCCAAACAACATCGAAGTGGTCAACCCTTCCGGCGCATCGGGAGAAACCAGAAAACGGAAATATCCGAGCTCGTCTCCCAGCGAAGCGGGTATCGAGCTGAATGCCGAAATCACCGATCCATAAGCGGTCCCCGAAGAAGCATCAATCCCGGAGAAAAACGCCGAGAAGGCGCCACTGAGGTCCTCTCCCACGGTGCCGATGTTACTGACCTCGAGACAGGTCAATATCGCCGGATCCCAGTTCAATGCGACCACGTATCCAGTCAACGGTTGTTGCCACACTCCTTGCGCCCAGACCACCATCTCTTCGCCTGGCGTGATGACTGCTCCATCGACAAACAATGCATTCCCAACGATGTCCAGACCACCATCTTCAAGCACGGGTATCACGGGCGAGCCACCCGAAGAAGGCTCAAGGCTGGCGGTGACCAGATGGAAGAGAGCCTGACCGAGGATCGAGAAGTCGGCCTCCACTGAGCCTGAAACCTGCGCCATCAGTGCCGAACTGGATGATTCAAGACCTGCTGCGGAAACAATGATCGTCAACCTCCGCAAACCAGCAAAGGTTCCCAGAGGCTCGTCATTAGTCTGTACCGATGATGGAGCAACACCGGGAACAAGCACTGATAGATTACCAAGGCGGTTGCTGTCGTAATCGATCTGCGCCGACCATGCCGAAACATTTTCAAGAAGATCGCCGCGGAGATCAACCGTGAAGGGCCTACCAATCACGGCGAATGACTCGTCGTAGAAAACCCGATTACTGATGGAAACGCTACAGATGGAACCTGACGCTGAATGATTAACTCCCTGATGGAAGTAATAACCGGTGACGAGATAGGTCCATTCTCCCTGACCTGCAACATCGGTAAAGGAGGTTGCATTTCCAGCCAGGCTAAAGGACTCGTCAAAACTGCCACCAAAGCGTTCGACGATGACTTCATCGTAAGGGAAGGACTGAGGACCGTTTTCCCAGCTCAGTATCGAGCTTGCCCCGTCCGTCACACAGGCGAAATCGGACGGAGGAGCCAGTGGTACATTGACCTCTGGAGCACTCACGACATTACTGCCGCCGCCATCTCCAAAACCCTGTATCGCGTAGACAACCGGACCAGGAAACTGGTCATTGAGTTGATACTCGGTGGTAGATCCAGACAAATTGGCGATCACAATTCCATCGGCAAATACATTGACCTGAGTATAGATTTCGCCGTTGAACCAAGAAACTCTCACATCGTCAGCACCGATCAACGCTGCTGAAACATTCGTTGGAGCCACGGTTCCGGTTCCACCAGCATCTTCGATATCGCAGATCGCTGCAGCAGAACCAACACCACCCTGAATCGAGCGCAGTTCATACTGATGTGCATTTAGATCAACATTGTCAACGTAGCTCGATTGCAAGGGCCCCATCTGTGCGATGACATTGCCATCACGGCGCAACTCCCAGCTACTCGTTCCGGTCACAAATCCCCAGACCAGGTCAACCCGTTCGGGGAATTCCGACTGTCTCGCACAGCTCACAACAGGAGCAGGAATCAGAACCACTTCACAGCTCACCGATACAGACGAAAGTCCACCAGAGAAACCGGCTAGCGAATAGCCAAGCAATCCAGAACCGGGGTTATCATCGGTGAAACTCGTCGCGCTTCCCGACAGGGAAGCCAACAGGATACCGTTCTTTCGGATCTCAAGACCGCCGTTCGGATCATAGGAAATCGGATTTGACCACTGAAGAACGACCACATCGTCACCCGCTACGGAGTCCAGCGAGCAGACAAAATCTTCTGGCGTTGGGGTCGACGACTCGATCGAAATCGCCCCCTGCGCTGCGGATAGATCGGCAGCAATCAATGCGCCATCTTCCTCGAGAATCGCCTGATTCGAATAAGACACATCCGCAACGATCAGGCCGTCGGCCAGCTGGTAGATGGCCTCACCAAGAACTCCCTGCTGGGGCTGAAAAACGAAACGTGCCACAGGCAATTCAACACTGGCAGGCACATAACCATTGATCAGCAGTTCAGCCGCAGCCAAACCAGCACCCTGATCCACGTGCTCGAGGATCTCTACCGATCCAAACGGGAAAGTCCCGGCCTCGGCCTCAATCCTGACCAGTTGCAACAAGTCTTGATCGAATTCAATCGCCACGGTGAACTGCGAGATGTCTTGCTCGAAAGTGGCGGCCATCGGGACAACAATCTCAGCCTGTCCCGGACCAGCGCTGATCAGCTCTGGTAAACTGTAGCTGAGTTCCGCTTGAGACGAATCGACGACTGCGGCGGAGCGCCACAACGCCAGAGATCCTGAAACCTCTGCATTTGACTGGCTGACCAGAATATCTGTTCCACGATCGCCATCACTATCGACAAGGAGAATCGTTCCTGACTGGGCATCTTGAGAATAAGACAACGAATCCAGCGCAGAATCGGCGAGATCAGCGGAAAGACGTCGAATCAATGTCAAAGGATCGGACGTCGCTGTCTGCAAGACGACGATGTCATCGATACCAACGGGATCTCCGTCAACTTCACCAACCGAGAAATCTTCGACGACCCCACCGGTGACGTAAGCAATCCCGGGCCATTCATCTTCAGGAATCGTTCCTGGATGCAGATGGATCGACAAACCAGAAGCTGCTCCAGCAACCGCATCGAGCCAACCATCACCATTCACATCACCAAGATCAATCTTTCCCACCGGAGCTGGAGAAAACTGAGCCAGCTCAAGGAAGGTGCCATTTCCGGCTCCTCGGAAAAGATATCCAGCACCGGCTGAAACAACCGCATCTAGACGCCCGTCGCGATCCAGGTCTGCGATCGAAATCGACTCGACCGGTGCCGACAACGGCATCAAGCCCGTCACCGCCAGGGTCTGTACCGACTCCAGAGTTTCCAGATCAAAAGTGGTGATCAGTCGTATAATCCGTAGGCCGTCGGGACCACCTGCCAGCAGATCTGGAGTTCCATTTCCGTCCAGCTCAGCCCATTCAAGAACATTGATGATGGCACCTGAGAGATCTGCCGGATCACCTTCTTCAACCAGCTCTTCTCCCACCACTCCAACGGTTCTCAAGGTTCCATCGCTGCATGCAATGATGGCCTCTGTACGAGAATCCTGATCGATGTCAACAAGAAGAGCTGCGGTTGGAATCGAATCCAGTTGCAATTGAGATTGTACCGTCCAGGTAGAAGCCTCACCGGAGGCCCCACCTCGCAGGAGCGACAGTTGCCCATCCTGATCAAGCAACAACATCTCAAGCCCGCTGTAGGGAAGGAAGTCACCCATATCTGCATACAGAATCGAGCTGGATCCGGCAGCCAAAAGCGCTTCTCTGGGCCCCAGTCCACCTGTGGCATGGCCAAGGCGAGCCCGAAAACGAGCCACGTAAGGGTTCAAGAATCTCGGTTCATCTTCGCCCTGCTGGATCTGAGACAGCAAGTCTGAATCATAGACCACTTGCATCCATTCGCCGGGATGCAACTCAGGGGAATTACCAGGAATCAGCAGTTGAAGAGCATCAGCAACGCCATTGTTGGCACCAGGGAATGCCAGTTGAGGTGTCCGACTTCCGGTCCGGGTTCCCTGAACCAGAACCGTACCTGTAGCACTACTGGTCTGATAGGGAAGATCAAAGGAGGCGGTCACAGAAGGGCGAAGTGGAACTGATCTGGTTCCCAGAGACGGCAGTAACTGGATGACAGAAAACTCATCCGGGGCCGGTTCGAAATCTCCCGAACCGGCACCTGCGCCAACCGTGGTGAACTGGATTTGAATCGCCTCAATCGGCAAATTAACCGCTGTCCTGACCTGGTCAGAGATATTCACCGTAACTGATTCACCCTCACCAAAAGGAACATCCGGCGTCAAAGTCAAAATCCGACCATCGGCATCAAGAGTACCAACGGCGGTGACAACACCACTGATATTGGTCTGAATACTCCAGTTTGCCGAATCTTCTGCCGATAGCCGATCCATCGCAGTAGAAAATGCGATTTCTATGACGGCATCGACGGCAACATTGGTCGCACCGTTGGCAGGATTGGTAAAGGGTACGGAAGGCGGGTTAGTACAGCCGGAAAAAACCATCACCAGCATCGAGAGGATGCATAAAAACATCCACGTTGCGGAAAAGTTCAATCTGGTACTCGTATTTTTTACACTCTTGGCGATCTTCATCGATCGGCCTCCGTCGTCTTTTTGAGGGGCTGGTACATGAAGATGCACGCAAACCTCCAGCAGTCTCCCGGGTCACAATGGACCCGGACAAGATGGTAATCACAGGTACAGTCACAAATGACCATGCCTGACCACCACCGACGATGGGGCATCCGGAAGGATTATTTTGGCTAGACCCGGCGGTTGCGTGATCCCCGAGGCTACTTCCATCGTACCGAAAAGTTCATATCCGTCAATATAGTAAAAGTTTGAATCAAGTCTCCAGCGCAATTTACCCCTGGCACAATTAAAATCGGCCCGACGCGGCTTCCCGCGTCGGGCCTTCCCGTGTGTCCAGGAGAGCCTGGATTCTATCTCTCTAGGGGCAGTAAGAAGCCGCTTCGCATTCCGCACCTTCAACGATCCCGCAATCCGGGAACGGTGCACTTGGAACGGGGCCACTCAGAAGGCGATAGCTGATGATGAAGATCGCATCACCAGAATCGAGAAAGCCATCCGAGTTCGCATCACACGCTTCAGCACAAGCACCAGCGGGCCCGGCCTGGAACAGCTCGTTCAGGATCCAGATACCGTCAGCAATGTTGATACTTGCATCTCCATTACAGTTACCACGAATGAACGGGGTGTCAGGAGGAGCGTACTGTGGGAACAGGGTCAAAGAGCCGTCGACAAGAGCTGGCTCAAGACTTCCACCACCGACCACAACAACGTTCACTACCGGAGGAGAACCAAGCGCATTGGACCAGCTAAGAGCGGTCGTGGTTGGATCCGTCAGTCCGGCAAGAGCGGAAGCTTCTGTCGTGTAGGTAACATCAAGCACCTCGGTAGCAGTTTCAAATGCCAAGGTATTGGCACCGGTGAAACTGTACACCACTCCGATGGTCCAACCATTCGAAGGAGTAGTATTGATTCCTTCGAAATCTGGGCTGAATCCAATGTCGGAGTTCCACGCAACGGAATCAACACTCAGAAGAGCGGGATCATGCTCCATACCCATGGAGAAACCCTGGGTGGCATTGGGGAAACCGGGGTTCGCCGGATCCTCAACAATCGAAGGACTGACGGTAACCGTCGCCTCTCCAGTGTTTCCGTCGTAATCCGCGGAGGAATCTCCAGCCTGGTAGCTGAAAGGCGGCGGTCCAGAAACCAATTCGATGGTTCCTGCAGTGGTCGCGGGCAAAATCGACTGGCCACCAACCACCACCAGGATTTCCACTGCTGGGCTTCCCAGAGTTGAACAAAGTTCAACTTGCGTGGCACTTCCGGCAGCTCCGATGAGGTCGTAGCTCGCAACGTTTAACTCGTATCCTGTTCCCTGTGCAAGGTTTGCACAGCCGGTGAAACAGATCACGACTCCAACGGTAAAACCTTCAGCAGCGTCAACGTTGACCTGATTGAAATCAGGAGGAGAACCGTTTTTCACTGTTTCGGTAGTCGCACCGTCGACGACAGCAGTAAGACTCAGCGCACCGCCGTCATGGCAGCCTCCGAAGGACCAACCCTGAATGTCGTCTCCATTGTTATCAAGAAGGACCTGAACGTCGACGCTTGATCCGGGCGCACCCGAAGCGTCACTGATCGACAGATCGTACTGGGCAAACACCTGGGCACTGATCAGGAGCGCGAAGGTGAGGGTAAAAGCTATCTTGCTTGTTTTCATGTTTCTTACTCCACTTCCTAGTGGAAATCCTTTTTCTTTGGGTTCCTGTTAAATGACTAGTTACACGAGGCCGGAAGGGCACAGTCCAGATCGTCAGCAGTCGGATCGGGGCCGGCCGTAAATGGTCCTGGATCCGGCATTGTGGGGCCGAATTTAAACAGGAAGTTAAGAAGGAATACAGAGTCCGCCAGGTTAATGATCGAGTCGTCATTGGCGTCGCAGGAATCGAGGCAACCGACCTCGTAGCCCTGGAACTGACTGGCAATCACAGTGGCGGCATCCGCAAGGTCAACCAAGGTGTCTGTGTTACAGTCTCCACGTAAAAATGCGGGAACCGGAATGATTTCGTAATCAGCACCAACCAGGGCAAAGTCCTGGATCGACTGGTAGTTGATGACAGCCATGTTGTTGATCGGGACCTGACCATTACCGTTCAGTCCGTCACAGAAATCGATGCTGAATGAATCACCACAAATAGCTCCACCGTCAACCTCAGCTTGCACGCAAGCGATCATCAGCGGCTCAACCGTTGTCGGGAGCTGCTGGTTTTCAAAGGGAGGAAGAGCATCCATGAGAATACCGGCGATCAGTTCGCGGCCGTCACCGTCATTATCATCATTATCAATCTGGTAGTTCACGAACTCGGCTCCAAGCTCGTCAGCGATCGTACCTTCAATGGTGAAGGTGCCATCGATCAACAAGAGGTCGTCGTAGCAGACGGCCATCTGAATACCTTGAAGGTTGTCGTTCGGGTCACTGTAGAAGAAGCAGAACTCGATGTCCTGTCCTGGGAACCCTTGTCCACCATTGGTACCGGTGTCGGGGAAATCACGCTGACCAATATAGAAAGCGGTGTCGTTAACCGGTGGAGGTGGGATCGGCAGAAGAGTCATCGATCCATTCTCAAGGGAGGGACTGATCGAAAGACCTGCCACAACAATCACGTTATCAAGAGTCGGCGTTCCCAGCTCATCGTTTACCAGCTCAAGACTGGTCTGGATGGCCGGATCCGGCTCGATGATCTCAAGATTGGAGCTGTAAACGTAGCTCGCAATGTGGTTGTCGCTTCCGGTCGGAATGTTCTGCCCACTGAAGGGGCTCTCGAAATCGAGAACAACACCGAGACTTCCACCATTACTGTAGATCTCAGGAACCACGAGCTCAGCACCCGCGGAAAGAGTCTCAGAACCAAGAGTAATGTTCTGGAGGGTGATCAGGCTCGGATCATGAGAAGCAGCCACAACAAATCCCTGTACTCCACCACTGGAGTTAGAGAGAAGAATGCGAGCGGCACCGCTTCCATCCGAATCGATACTTGTCGATTCGATCCTCATGCTGTCGGGGGGAGGTGGCAAGAGAGTCAGGGTACCGTTGTTCAGTCCCAACCCATTCGAAGCATCGACGCCCTGGCCATTCTGGACCAGCAAGTTCGACAGTGGTGGGTTATTCAACACACCATCGGTGAACTCAACAGCACTTGGGGTATCACTCGATACCAGTTGTTGCGGAGTCATCGTGAAGGTGGCGATCTCAAGGTCGCTACCAGCAGGAATCTCCTGGCCATCAAAAGGTGCTGCGGAATCAACAACGACTCCGAGGGTAAATCCACCGGAGAGAATCTCCGGAACAATCAGTTCCGCCGAAGCGGCTTCTGTGGCATCACCTTGTAAAACATCGCTGACAGCCAGCAACGAATCATCAAAGGCGATAGCGAGTACGAAACCTTCGACCGGTTGGTCAGCTTCCATAAGGACGCTCAAGGTCTCCGACGCAATTCCAGCTGCTTCTCCATCGGTGATGGTCAGCGAGTTCTGGGCGAAAGCATGGGTTCCGACCGCGGCAAAAATTACCGCGAGCAGTGCGCTGCGAAGGCGCGAAAGACGGCGGTTCATCACTACTCTCCTCGTCTCCAGGGGGACACTTCGAAATCTTCGTCTCGATCAGGGAGGCCTTTCTTACCGATTCCTGACCTTTCGGGAGATTCCGAGTAGGGGGAAAAAAACTAACAAAAAAATGTCTTGTTAATGCTATTCGGGCGAACCTGGAAACAGCTCAGGGGAGAACTGAGGCCAGAGATCGACCGACCAAATGTCGGCTATGTAGCGAAGGAAGAGGAATACCTGTAAGGCATGGGCCTGAAGGTACGGAGGGATCTTCTTCAAATCCCTTGTGCTGGAGATTCCACGGTATCACCCATTGTCAATCCTGTCTATAGACAACAGCCTTTGTAAACAGACCCCCGGGTCTTGATAGCCGCCCATGACGAAGCGAAGCAATGGGAATCTCTGCGATATCCGGGAAGCGATACCGGACTTCGGGAAACGATACCGGGTTGAAAACGAGACGAGGTTGAGGTGAGTCAGGAATGGTCACAAAAGTGCTCAATACACAATCTCACAAAAAAATCCGTCATCAGACAAAAATAGGGCCCGAAGCGCTTCACGCTTCGGGCCCTATGGCGGAATCCTTTTGAAAAATTCCACTAGATGTCAGATTCCATGATCAGGGGCAGTAGCTCGTCGCCTCACAGTCAGCTCCAGCTTCTGGACCACAATCGGGGAACGGAGCTGCAGGAGCAGGTCCATCCAGAAGTCTGTAGTTGATGATGTAAATCGCATCTGCCTGGTCATATTTGGCATCATTGTTGGCATCACAAGCAACAGCGCATGTACCACTCGGACCACTCAAGAACAGCTCATTGAGGATCCAGATACCGTCTGCGATGTTTACGCCAGCATCACCATTACAGTTTCCACGAATAAAAGGCACATCGGTCTGAGGCTGCAATGTGATCGAACCGTTTTCCAGATTCGGGTCCACTGAAGTTCCAGTCACAACAACCACATTATCGACAGGAGGGGCTCCGAGAGTTCCTGTCCAGGTCAGATCCGTGGTTGTCGAATCGGTCGAACCTGCCAAGCCGCCAGCGACGGTGCAATAATCAACGTTCAAGACTTCCACAACTTCCGGGAAAGCCAATGCGACACCACCAGTAAAGCTGTAGACCACGCCCAGGGTCCAGCCATTGTCGAACACACCGCCTTCGGCGAAATCTGGACTGAACGGCAGGGTGACATTGACAGCAGATGGTGTGATCAGAGAACTGTCACTTCCCAGTCCCATCGAAAAACCCTGGGTCTCATTGGGGAAGTCAGCTCCGGAAGCAGAATTATCGACCTCCTGAATGGAAATCCCCACGTTGAAGCATCCTTCTCCGGTGTCTCCATCATAGTTCGCTGTCTGTGCCGGAGCGAAAAAGGTGTACTCCGGTCCCGGGACAAACTGCGGTTCTAGAGTAATCAAACCATCCACGACGAACGGAGCCAATGAGGCCCCCCCCACCACGACCACGTTCTCGACCGGCGGGCTTCCCAGGTCATCCGACCAGGTCAGCGCAGTCTCGATCGACCCCGTCGAACCGGCCAGGTTGCCAGCGTTCGTCTCATAATCAACATTTAGCACCTCAAGTGGAGCCGTAAACTCAAGAGTATTGCCACCAGTAAAACTGTAAACCACTCCGATCGTCCAACCATTGTCGAACAGATTCGAAGAATCGAAATCAGGGGCGAAAGGGAGGGTCGTGGTCAAAGCAGTCGGCGACATTGCTGAACTATCATTGGCCAGGCCCATCGAAAAGCCCTGAGTTGCATTGGGGAAAGGAGCTCCGCTGGCAGAATTATCAACCTCGGAAACACCGATCCCGATGTTGAAAGAACCGACACCACTGGCGCCGTCATAACCAACCGTCTCTGAAGGTGCCGTAAAGGTATATTCCGGCCCTGGAACACCAAGGATATCAACAGAGCCAGGGTTCTGATCAGGGACTACCGAATTGCCGTTGACCACGATCACGGTTTCCACTGGAGGATTTCCAAGTGAATTACAGAACGCGGTGGTCGCCAAACCCTCAGCATCTGGGGTGTAGGAAGCGACATTCAATTCATAATTCGTCCCTGGTGCCAGATTTGCGCAGCCTGTGAAACAAACCACTACCCCAACGGTGTAACCTTCAGTCAGCAGGTTGACCTGATTAAAATCAGGAGCAGAGCCATTCTTCACGATCAAGGTGGTAGCACCATCTTCAACCGCAGTGATCGTCATCAATGACGTATCATGGCAAACACCGTACGACCAACCAGCAACCTCTTCTGCATTGTTATCGAAGCTAGCTGACTGGTCCAAAGAGGCACCCACAGCGCCAGTCGCAGGACCAGAGATATACAGCAGGTAATCCTGTGCCAACAAAGACGAGCTACCAGCCAGACAAAAGACCAACGAAAAAATACCAAATAGATTCTTCATGAGCGGGTTCCTTACTTTGCTCCGGGTCAAACTCCTCTGACCCATTCTCATTTCAAGTACATAAACTACTCAGGACACACCGAGCTAAAACTCTCACAACCCCAAGGCCGATAGGATGTATTCCAAACCTCAGCAGTGCTAACCAACCACAAACGCAACACCTCAACAGTTGGTGTCGTCACTTTCACAGACAGGGAGGAAATCCACCGTCGGATCCGGGCCGTCATCGTAAGGTCCAGGAGACGGGGGTGCAGCCCCGAACTTGAACAGATAATTGAGACCAAAAACTGAATCCGCCAGGTTGAGGAAGCCGTCATCATTGAAATCACAGGCATCTGAACAATCGATAGCAAAGCCCATGAACTGATTTTGAATAGTCGTCGCTACGTCCGCAAGATCGACCTTGTCATCGCCATTACAATCACCGCGTTGAAAGATTTCGACCGGCAAAACAGTAACCTCGGTGCCATAACGCTCAAAATTCTGTATCGACTGCAGATCGACAACAACGTTGTTGTAAAGAAAAACAGTACCATTTCCATTAATGTCATTACAATAATCTACCGCCAGAGTGGTCTCACACGGAGTAGCCTCATCGATCGTCACATCGATACCACCGATCACTAGTGGAAAAGCCGTTTGTGGCAAAGTTTGCCCCTCAAAGGGTGGAATGGCATCCAGTAGGATTCCGAACACTAGTTCACATCCATCGCCGTCACTGAAATCATCGTCGACCTGGATTGCCAGGTATTCGACCCCCACCTCTTCCACGATCGATCCCTCATAACTCCAGGAGGTCGGATCGATGACCAGTAAACAATCGTGGCAGAGGGTCAGAGTAAAACCCTGGATGTTTCCATCGGGCTCGACATAACTAAAGAGTAATCGGCCGGTCGCTCCAGGAATCGGGTAATTCCCCACTTCGGGATCAAAAATCATCTCTGCGTAAAACTCGGTATTCTCTGTCGGAACCACGATGGGATCGATGGTGAATTGACCATTCTCGAGAATCGGATCGATCGACAGCCCGCCGATCACCACCAGATTCTCTAGCGGCGGATTTCCGAAAACATTATCGACAAAGGTCAAATCGGTCACCACCGCAGCTGGAATCGGTTCGGCATCTGTCACCACCACCGGATTCAGCACCCGGTAACAGTAATTCGCAATGTGCTGATCCTCACCCGCTTCAATCTCATGACCATCAAAAGGAGGATCAAAGTCTAGCACCACGCCGATGGTGCCACCCGTACCTTCATTACTGGTGACCAGAAACTCAGCTCCGACCTCTTCGGTGACGGTACCTACAATGTCAATGCCCACCAGCTCCAGTATCGAATCGTCATGTTCTATCGAGATGACAAATCCCTGTGCTCCTCCACCAGAGTTATCCAGTAGAATACGAGCGCAGCCTTCTCCTGCGGAATTAGCAGAAGCTTCCTCGATGGTCAACGTTGCTGGTGGCGGGGGAAGAATTGTCAACGCTGCGGGCGCAGACACAAGATCCAGCCCTTCCATCGCACCGATGGAAAGACCACCCTGAACCAGGATATTTGCCAGCGGCGGGTCATTCAAAACCCCATCGATGAACTCGAAACCGGTCGTCTCCGAGGTTCCGCCCGGAAGGGCTACCACCGATCGAACTTCGAAATTCGCCAGCGAGATGTCCGTTGCTGCTGGAATCACATGACCATCAAAGGGTTCTACTGCGTCGAGAACCACTCCCAGAGTGAATCCCACGTTGAAAATCTCTGCGACGACCAGTTCTGCCCCAGCAGCCTCTGCATCGGTCCCCGTGATGACCAGATTCTCGATCGAAAGGAGATCCGAATCGCAGCCAACCGCCAGTACATAGCCCTGGATATCCGTGATGGCATCCGTACTCACTCCGAACTCAGCAGAACCCAGGCCAGCCACAGACTGTCCCTGACCAGTGAATTGAAGAGATTGCTGTCCACTCACGGGAAGACCGAAGATCAGCAGCAAGAAAAGGAAACACGGGCGAAACCGCATAATAAAGCAGCTAAGAGACAAAGATCTCGCTCCTTCTAACGGGCGCACTTACGAAATTGGCTGTACAAGATCGGGCTATAAATCGCACTATAAATCGGGCATAAATGAGTTTTCGTTCAAAAACGATTAACTACACAGTATCTCCTCAACGGCCCTGTCGATAGTGGTTGTACTGACTTTCCTTCCAAACAAGACTAACAGATCCAGTATATGAAATACGAATCTTAACAAGAGCATGTAAAGAAAATCTGCGGCAGCCGTCTTCAAAGCAACCACCACGCAAAGGAAGAGCCGCCTAGCGCAGCGATTCTCACGAGGTACTGATTTAACGAAGCACTGAAGAATCACGATAAAAAAATTCCCGGCACTCGTTTCAAACGAATGCCGGGAAACACA
>JBBWWC010000075.1:0-9521 GCA_050256555.1 Planctomycetota bacterium
TTCCGGCAAGGCAGGCAAGCCAAATCCACCATCTCCGCACGGTCCGACCGTCGCAGCACCTTGCCGGGTATGACGTAAAGCCTGATCGACCTGTTCGGCACTGTAACGGGGCGCATCTGCGCCGAGCAGGGCCACTGCCCCGGCGCCCGTCCGAAATGAATCCTCGCAACAGCGTCGCAACCGAGCTCCCAGATCTCCGGTTCCTTGATCGTGGTAACCCCACCCGTACTCCTCCAGCAAACCAAGATCACTGGACTGAAAGCTAGCGAGAACCTGTGAATAAGCACCTGGCTGCGGCTGATCACCGCAAAGAAAGCGTCTTTGGCCAGCCGATCCAAAGCTCTCCAGAAGGTCCCCGAGTAACGCAGCAGCCACTGCGGCAGCCGATTCAAACCCGATCTCCTCGGCCAGCCGTGTCTTGGCCAGTCGTGGGACCGGTAATTTGCTGATTAGTAACAAATCGCCAACCGGTGTCAAATTCCCCAACTCCCTTCCAATCCTGCATTTCTGGCCACAACCATGGCTCTGGATGTGTTGACAGCCTCCTGGAGGTGTCCTAGGATCCTGACTTCCGTCCCGGCTCCCGGGAACGGGGCAATCTGGTGATGCGTCAGAATTCCGATCTCGGTACGACTGACGGCACTGTTCTCCTGGTTGTCTTGGTCCTGGCGGTCAAGGTTTTGAACTGTTGGTGTGACCTGTGGGACGAAGCGGCAGCTCCGATATCTGGCCCTCTCGGGCCAGAACTGGATCGTACTTGATCTGGTCGGAGGGTCGGTACGACGCCTGCACTCTCGCTGGCTCGCGCCGGCTCCCTTCCATCGCAAGTATTACTGCCCTGAGACAACACCAGCAACGTGACCTGTTTAAACGTGACCTGTTAGACGGAACCAGGGACGTATCGCTGAGTTCTTCGACAGCAAGAAGCGGTTCTTCGACGATAAGAAACGCAAATGCTGTACGACCGAACGAAGGTATGACGCCACCCTGAAGATGTCTAGAGATATGTTGGTCGACTTCGACACTCGAAGTGAACCAAACGCTAAGGGTTTGCTCGATCGTGATTTCCACGATGAGAAACCTTTCTCGTTGACGAGTGCGAACGCCTGAGAAGGAGAAGAAGTTGAGTGAGGAGATCCTGCGATTCGTCGATACGATCCATCGTGATCGACAGGTCAGCAAAGAGGTGATCTTCACGGGCATCGAGATGGCCCTCGTCTCTGCTGCCCAGAAGAGCTTTGATCAAGAAGAAGGAATCGAGGTCAACATCGACCGCGATTCCGGAGCCATCAGCGCTGCCTGTGATGGTGAAGGATTTGACCCGCGAGCTGCCCTGGGACGAATCGCCGCCGGAGCTGGCAAGCAAGTCCTGTTCCAGAAGATCCGAGAAGCCGAACGCGAGGTCATCTACCGCGAATATGCGGATCGTGTTGGCGAAATGTTTAATGGCACTGTGGCCAGCCGTAAAGGTGGCGGCCTGGTCATCACCCTCGGAAGCCGCGCAGAAGGCTTCATGCCCAGAGGAGAGCAATCTCATCTGGAAGACTGGAAAGAAGGCGATCGTATCAAGGTCGTCCTCAAAGAAGTCAACCTGCAACCGACAAGGGTCCAACTGCTGGTCTCTCGTGGTGCGCCCGATCTGGTTCGACGGCTGTTCGAGCAAGAAATACCAGAAGTGGCCGATTACGTGGTCGAAATTAAAGCCGTCGCCAGAGAAGCCGGTAATCGTTCAAAAATCGCCGTCTCGACCCTCGATAGCAATGTCGATTGTGTCGGAGCGTGCATCGGCATCAAAGGTTCGAGGATCCGCAACGTCACCGATGAACTCAGTGGCGAAAAGATCGATGTTGTCCGCTGGAACGATTCTGTCGAGGTGCTGATCCCAGAGGCTCTCAAGCCGGCCGAGATCGCTTCCTTGGCACTGGATTACGAAACAAAGACGGCAAATGTCTACGTCACTGAAGATCAGCAATCGTTGGCCATTGGTCGCCGCGGACAGAACGTGAGACTCGCCTCCAAGCTGTCCGGCTGGGAACTAAACATCTGCCCCATTTCTGAAGAAGAACTGGCGGAATTGCGGACTCAGAGCCTTGAGAGTCGTGCCGATGAGGCCTTCGGTGAACGTCTCGCACAGGTGACAGACTCGGCGAATAGCGATTCCGATGTCGCAAACCCTCTCGACCAACTCTTCAGCGAAGGTGATCCTTCCGCCGAAGAAATCGCTGAGGAATATGGCGACGGTGCAGTGGTCATGGGCCTGGAAGATCTTCCAGGAGTGACTGAAGAAATCGCGGATAAACTGGTCGAGGCGAACTTCGACAGTACAGAAGCGTTACTAGAGGCAGGTATTGAAGGTTTAGCAACGATCGAAGGGCTCGATGAAGAATCCGCAAGGCTTATCATCGAGAAAATCCAAGAGATCATGGATAGTGTCGATTCTGAAGAGGAATAAATTCTATGTCATGATGATGTAGAACACCTCTTCCTTTGGTTTCGGGAGGCTTTTTCTTGGGTGTGAGAATACACACATTAGCGAAAGAACTCGGGCTCAAAAGCCGAGATCTGATGGATCTTCTCGCAGATAGAGGAATCCAGGTCAAAAACCACATGTCGTCTGTCGATGACGATATGGCGGCTCAGCTACGCATCACCGCAATGCCGGATGAAGAGCCGGAACCAGAAGTTCCTGCTGAGCCTGAAGTGGTTGCTGAAATTGCAGACGTGGTTGAACCAGAACCGGTCGTTGAACCAGAACCGGTCGTTGAACCTGAGCCGGTTGCTGAGCCTGAGCCGGTTGCTGAAGCGGAACCTGTCACTGAGCCTGAACCGGTCGTTGAAACTGATGCGGTTGCCAAGGAAACTTCTGCCAGCAACCAGGATCAAGCCGCTACAGAAGAAATGCCCAAGAGCGCAACTCCTGAACAGCTCACCGAAGAAAATCGAAGCAAGATTGCTCCCCCACGAAAAAAGCCGACCAAAATTGTTATGGCTCCGGGTTTCGGAAACACACCGAAAGTCCCGGTAGAACCGGTCGCTCCGGTGGCGCGCCCACTCCCCACAGGAACCAAATCGCCACAAAAGAAGGTCAGTGGACGTCCGCTGATCATCCGATCCAAGGCTCCGGCTCGTCCACCGGCTCGAAAAGGGCCCGGTGGTCCCGGCGGACGTGGAGCCCCTCCCGGGCCAGGACGTGGAGCTCCTCCTGGTCGTGGACCCGGCGGCGCAGCCGCTCCTCCAGGGAATCGAAGACCCAGCAGCTCTCCATCACCTTCCGGAACTCCCCAAGGTGGAAAAAAGGTCATGGTGTTCCCGGGAACCGATGCTCCCGGTACCGGCGGAGGCCCGCCGAGACGATCGGGCCCACCGGGGCGTGGTGGTCCGGGTGGAAAAGGTCGTGGTGGCAGACCCGGTAGCCGTCCGCGTCGTCAAGAATCTGACTTTACGCGGCGTCGTCTTCAGCAAGACGTGATCCCCGATGACTTGCCAGAAAGTGTCACTCTCGAAGAGCCTGCGAGCATCAAGGATCTTTCCCTCGCACTCGGGATCAAACAAACTGCGTTGCTCAAGAAATTGATGAATCACGGTAAGCTGGCCAATGTCAATTCTCCCCTGACTGAAGAGATTACCGACATTCTTTCGGTAGAAATCAACTGCGAGATCATTCTCGAAGAACCGAAAGCGATGCATTCTTCTCTCGAAGAGCTAGAGAAGTTTGAAGATTCCGATGACGACTTGATTCTCCGTGCACCGATCGTGACCTTGATGGGTCATGTCGATCATGGAAAAACCACCCTGCTCGACAAAATCCGCGAGAGTGCGATCACTAAATCGGAATCAGGTGGAATCACCCAACACATGAGCGCTTACCGGGTCGACAAGGGAGATGCCCACGTGGTCTTTGTTGACACCCCCGGCCACCGAGCTTTCACGGGTATGAGATCCAGGGGTGCAAACGTCACCGATGTGGTGGTGCTGGTTGTCGCTGCAGATGATGGACCGATGCCGCAGACCGAAGAAGCGATCGAGCATGCGCGAGCCGCTGAAGTTCCCATCGTCGTCGCCATCAATAAGATTGATCGCGAGAGCGCCAATACCGAAAAGGTCAAGGCTCGACTCTCCGAGCTCGATCTTGCACCGGTCGAATGGGGCGGCAAGACCGAGATGTTGCCTGTTTCTGGAATCACTGGTGAAGGAGTGGATGCTTTACTGGAGCAACTTTCTCTTGAATCTGAAATCCTCGAACTCAAGGCGAACCCCAAGAAAAATGCCATCGGAACCGTGCTCGATTCTCGTGCCTCCACGGGTCAAGGAAATGTGATCACCGCTTTGATTCAGGATGGAACTTTACGTCCCGGCGATTCCGTGGTCTGTGGCCCGGCATACGGCAAGATCCGAACGCTTCGCTCGACTGCAGGTGAAGATCTACCCAGTGCGCCGCCCTCGACCCCGGTCGAGATTACAGGTCTCAATGATTTACCCGAGGCTGGCGATCGTCTCTATGCCCTGGATGATCATGCCAAGGCGAAACAGATCGCTGGAGAGCGACAAGAAGCCAAGTCCAAGGCAGACCGAGCCGAACGACAGAAGGTCACCCTCGAAGGCCTCTTCGACACCATCGATCAGGCCAAAACTCAGGAAATCAACGTGGTTCTCAAGACGGATGTCAAAGGAACTCTGGACGTTCTCAAAACTGAGCTCTCCGAATTGAAAACCAGCGAAGTTGCTGTCCGCGTCATACGTGGCGGGGTTGGTGAGATCTCCGAATCCGATGTGTTGCTGGCGGATGCATCCAAGGCTGTCGTCATTGGCTTCCATGTTTCCGCTTCTGACCGAGCCCGCAGTGAAGCTGATTCTGCAGGAGTCGAGATTCGTACCTATTCGGTCATCTACGAGATCCTCGATGATATGCGTAATGCTCTTGAAGGAATGCTGGCGCCCGATGTTACAGAAGAAGTCCAGGGCTCCGTTGAAATCTTGCAGCTCTTCAAGTCTTCAAAACTCGGAAATATTGCGGGCTGCATTGGACGTAAAGGGATTGTTACCCGAAACGATAAAGTACGACTGATTCGTGACGGAGTACTGGTCCATGAAGGAAAACTCGCCTCACTCAAACGCGTCAAAGACGATGTCAAAGAGATCCGCGAAGGATTTGAATGCGGCCTGGTCATCCAGGGCTACAGGGACATCAAGGTTGGCGACGTTGTCGAAAGTATCAAGGTCATCAAGACCAGTCGTACCTTCGCTGATTCAGAAGCGATTCCTGAAAAGCCTGCGAAAAAACCAACGGAAACGCCTTCGGAATCTTCTACGGATTAATCATGAAACCGATTCGTCGTTCTCGAGTTTCAAGTTTGATTCGCGAAGAAATCGCACGGATTCTACAGTTTGATCTCAAGGATCCCCGAATAGGTTTCGTCACGATCCAGGCCGCAGAACCCACGATTGACCTCAAAGAGTGCAAGATCTATGTCTCGATCATGGGGAGCGAATCACAACAACGCACCTCGTTAAGAGGGTTGGAAGCCGCGCGTGGACGTATCCAATCCTTGCTTACATCGCGGGTCCGTCTTCGTGAAACTCCGGTTCTCCGCTTCATCCTGGATGAGAGCATTCAAAAAACTCTTGAGATTGAAGAGAAAATCAGAATCGCCCGAGAAGAAGACGAGCTGGCCGCCAAAGAACGTGAGAACCGCCATCCTAAAGATACTGAATCGGACACAGCATCCAGCTCTCCACCAAACGATCCTGAAATCTCTGCTGAAGATCCGCAATAACCTCTAGGGCTGATCAGGCTTGACCACCACCAGTCGATCTCGTCCACTTCGCTTGGCCCGGTAAAGGGCAGCGTCCGCCTCATCCAGTAAAGCCTCGCCAGAGACTCCATTTCGAGCAGCAGTCACACCAACAGAAAGGGATAGATCTGAGACTTCCCGGGCCCTACCTTCAAGGAATCGCTGCTTCCTGAACCGTTCCAGCAGCTCGCGGCCTTTCAGTTCCATATCTTGCAAGTTCGATCCCGGCAACAGAACCACGAACTCGTCTCCCCCGTACCTACAGACGTGATCACTTTCTCGAAAAAAGTTCACCAGCAGGGTCGAAACCTCCTGGAGCAACTCATCCCCTACCATGTGGCCGAGGACATCGTTGACTTTCTTGAAGCCATCCAGATCCGCAAAAAGAAGCCCGAGATCTCCACCTTCTCGAGCTGCCCGACTCACTTCTTTCTCCAGTTGAGAACCGAGATAAAGCCGATTGGCGATCCCCGTCAAAGGATCGAGCAAGGCCTGTTTCTCCAGCTGATCATGCAAACGTAGATTCTGTAAAGTCAGAGCCAGTATTTCGCCAATCGTACCGAGAACTTCCTCATGCCATTCCATCAACAATGGTGCTTCTTCAAGAAGTTTCAATTCTCTTGGATCGATGGACAATTCAAGTAGACCACCGGGAGTTCCTTCTCCGACAACCAGAGGTAATCTCCTTCGCCCGCGGTCATCCTCAACTTCCATATCCATCTTCAGCGAACTCTCATCGCAGTCTGATGACTGGCTAGACCAGGCGAGTTTTTTCTCTCCGCAGCTGTAACTCCAAATCCTGACGTTGCGATAGCCAAGTCCCTCGGAACAGAGCAAAGTTCCGGCACGGGCAAAGAAATCCACTTCGTCTCGGACGCCTATCAAAAGAGTCGATAAACGAGGTGCGGTCCGGATCTTTTCGGTCAGATGAAAAATACGCAGTGAGGTTCGTACCGCCTCGCTGGCTCTTTTACGTTGCTGCTCCATCTCCCGTTCCAGGCCGACGCCACTCTCTTCCAGAACTCGAAGCCGATAGACCCAGCGCTCTTCTCCGCTGGGGCTCACTCGTCGCCCCCCCATCACGGCCACCGGTCGCCAATCTTCTCCATGCTGGATTTTCATCAGAACCGGCGTTGGGTCGTCATCGCCATCCCCTCCAAAAGAAAGCAGACGATGTTGATCATCCTCATGAAAAAAGGCGGTCAACTCTCGATCTCTGACATCTTCGGTCTCCGAGCACGCCAGAAGAGACTGGCAGGCCCTGTTGATTGCGATCACTTTTCGGCGTGGTCCACGGGCAACGATGAGCGGGTCGGGGAATAGATCCAGAAGAAGCCGGGACTCTCCTGGATCTGGTGGGAGTGGCCACTCACCAGGTCTCTGAGAGAGGAGAGAACGGGGCATCTGGGCCTTCTTCCCGAAAACTCGCAGGAAGACCATTCCCCTGCCAAGAAGAATATCATGCTGCGCCAGAATCTACCCCTCGGGTGGCCATCGCGGTTCCCCTCTGATAACGTCCACGACTCCTCTGGGTGAAGAAGCGGAAGGGATTGCGCATTGCTGGAAGTTTTGCGAGAAGCAGCCCTCGTCATGGAATCCGGGCAAAAAGCGGCCTTGGCTACCATCATATCCACGACAGGATCCACTCCCGGCAAAGACGGGGCCAAGATGCTGGTCAAAGATGATGGAACCACCGTGGGAACTGTCGGAGGAGGCTGTACTGAGGCCGATATCTGGCGAATTTCAATGGAAGTCATTGCCACAGGAACCGCCAGACGTGAGTCCTTCCGGCTCACGGCTGCGACGGTGGCGGAAACAGGACTACTTTGTGGAGGAGAATTTGAGGTGTACATAGAACCGATCGGTACTCCTGCAGTCATCATCCTTGGCGGTGGCCACATTGCCAACTCACTGGTCGAGGTTCTTGCCACGCTTGATTGGCGCGTCTCGGTGATCGATGACAGGGAAGATTTTGCGCATCCCGATCGCTTTCCACGTGCCACCGAAGTTCACTGTCGCCCCTTTGAGGAGTGCCTGGAGGGGCTCAAGGTCACCGGCAATTCATGCATCGTGGTGGTCACTCGAGGCCATGAGCATGACGAACTTGCTCTTTCTCGAGCGCTGGAGACCTCGGCCGGATATATCGGGCTGATTGGTAGCCGCGGCAAAATCGGTGCGATTTTCAAGAATCTCCGTGAATCTGGTGTCACTGCAGCAAATCTGGATCGAGTTCAGGCTCCTGTAGGGATTCCTATCGGCTCAAGAACCCCTGAGGAAATCGCCATTTCCATCGCAGCAGAACTGATCGCTCGCCATCGTGGTGGTTCTGATCACAGAGCTGAAAATACAGCGGAAATAGAACGATCCTGACCTGGCCGTGCTGGAAGAAATTACCTCCGGTAATCGAAATTCATGATACGAATCGACTTCTTCCCCTTCAGATTAACAGTGGACACGTTGATCCGCCCCTTTCCCCCCGATAGAATCTCACACCGGGCAAAATGGAGGCTCCTTCTGGAGGCTCCTAAATTGTCGATTTGCCCCTGTTTCAGGACCGGAAGCCCACTTCCCGGACCGAACCCAGAGTCTTCAAAGACTCTTTCCGGAAGGAATGTAGATGTCGGCGAACTCTGCGTCGATTAGCACAGAAAATGCTGGGGGCAAAACTCCAACCCCGGGCAAAGCGGTTTCTCTCGAAGAAATCGTCAAGAAGGCTTATCAGCAACACAGTACCCTTCATGAAATCGAGGAAGTCGATGTCATGGAGACCATGCTCCTTGGTTCACTGGCCGCCTCGATGCCACTCGCCGAGGTGCTCAAGTCCTGGGACATTTTCAGAACCCAGTTTGTCGACTGGAACGAAGTCCGGATCTCATCCGCCTCCGAAGTTGCGGCGGTATGTCCCAAGGCACAGGATCCTCTACAGCTGGCCATGCAACTCAAGAATATGTTGCAAACCATCTTTGAAAGACGGCACCAGCTAAGCCTGGAGTTCCTCCGAGAAAACTCCATTGCGGAGACCAAGGAATTCTTCAAGCGATCACCTGCTATGCCTGATCTCGCAAAACAATTGGTTCTGTCCTACATCAAAGGCCAGCAGATCATCCCTCTCGAATCCTGGGCTCAGGGCGGCCTGGTCCGAGCAGGGTTACTCAAATCAACCGATACTTCAGTTCAAAAACAACGCCAACTTCACGATCTTTTGGGAGATCTACCGATTCTCCACACCGTTTTGGCACTTCACGACGAAGCTCGACTCTATCCCGATCCAGCCATCGAAAAGGCTGCAAAACTCAAGGCAGCCAAGGAAAAAGAAGCTGCCTTGAAAGCTGCAAAAGAAGCCAAGGAAGCTGCGAAAAAAGCCGCTGCAGAACTAAAAGCGGCTGAAAAGAAGGCTGCGGCTGAAAAGAAAGCCGCTGAAAAGAAAGCCGCCGACCTCAAAAAAGCAGCGTTAAAAGCTGCGGCAGATAAAAAAGCCGCCGCCGCCAAGAAAGTAGCTGCCAAGAAGGCCGCTGCCGCCAAGAAAGTAGCTGCCAAAAAGGCCGCTGCCGCCAAGAAAGTAGCTGCCGCCAAGAAAGTAGCTGCCGCCAAGAAAGCAGCTGCCGCCAAGAAAGCAGCTGCCGCCAAGAAGGCCGCTGCCGCCAAGAAGAAGGTCGCCAAGAAGAAGGTTGCCAAGAAGAAGGTTGCCAAGAAGAAGGTCGCCAAGAAGAAGGTTGCCAAGAAGAAGGT
>JBBWWC010000076.1:0-3242 GCA_050256555.1 Planctomycetota bacterium
TCAGGCAGCAGCGATTTCGGTTGATCTTGAACTCGAGCGGGTCACGGGAGCCGATTTGCTCGAGCCGATACGTATTGACGATAATTTGGGCTGGATGCGGTTTGGGGGGCGAGCCAGTCATGGCGATCAACATCCGGGTTCGCATTTCGAGTGTCAGTTGAGTGTCATCGCCAAAGGTGGAACGGTTCGACAAGATGGCCACAAGATTGTCATCCACGCTGCCGATTCAGTTCTCGTCCTGATTTCGGCTGACAGTGATCCCGACGGAAACTTCGACATGAGTTTGTTGCGTGGGATTCATGACAAGGTCAAGGATCAACCGGCGGACAATGATTGTTATCCAGGGATTTTTCAACGACACGTAGTTGATCATTCGGCCTTGATGGGCAGGGTTGATCTTCAGCTTGGAAACAAGGAAAAGCGGCAAGAGCCCACCGATGAGCGGATTCGTTCGATCCGAAATGGTAATGAAGACGTGGATCTGATCGCAACCTTCTTTCAGTTTGGCCGTTATCTTCAAATCGCTTCATCTAGACCTGGATGTCTACCGGCCAACCTGCAGGGGTTATGGAATCATCATATCTCCGCTCCCTGGAATTCTGATTATCACACGAACATCAATTTGCAGATGAATTACTGGCCAGTCGAAGTCGCGAATCTGGCTGAATGTCACGAACCGCTGTTTGATTTTATTGATGGGCTGGTAGCTCGTGGAGAGGAAACCGCTCGCGAGCTTTACGATGCGCCGGGTTGGGTGGCACACCATACCAGTGATGTTCATGCCTTTACTGTTCCTATCGGTCGAACGGTATGGGGGTTATGGCCCCTGGGTGGGGCATGGCTGTGTCGACATCTGTGGGAGCATTATCAGTACGGTGGTGACGAACATTTTCTGAGGGAGCGTGCATGGCCCGTGTTGCGAGGGGCGTGTGAGTTTTTTGTTGCCTATCTTGTTGAGGATCCCGTCACGGGAAAACTGGTCAGCGGTCCTTCTTCTTCTCCCGAAAACTCCTATCGGACTCCTGATGGACAGGTAGCGGATGTCGGGATGGGAAATGCGATGGATCAGCAGATCATCTGGGACCTTTTCACCATGACTCTCAACTGCGCCGAGATTCTTTCGATCGATGAAGAATTCGTGAGCGTGATTCAAAAATCTCGTGATCAGTTATCTCGGTCGGTGATCGGTGAGGATGGTCGGATTCTCGAATGGTCGAGGCCCTGGCAAGAAGTCGAACCTGGCCATCGGCATATGAGCCATCTTTATGCACTTCATCCTGGTGAGGAGTGGACCCTCGATGAGTCTCCGGAATATATAGAGGCGGCGCGTCGATCGATCGAATATCGCCTGTCGCATGGGGGTGGTCATACTGGTTGGAGTCGCGCCTGGTTGCTCAATTTCTTTGCCAGGCTTGGCGATGGAGAAAAAGTAGCAGAGAGCCTGCAGCTTCAGCTGGCAAAATCCACTCTTCCAAACCTGCTCGACGATCATCCTCCTTTTCAGATTGATGGGAACTTCGGCGCGACGGCAGGTATTGCCGAAGCTCTGGTTCAATCACACGGTGGGGTTTTACGATTGCTTCCCGCTTTGCCATCGAGCTGGGCACGACAAGGTCACGTCCGTGGTTTACGCACCCGATTTGGGGTCGAGGTTTCGATGGAATGGAACGATGATCAATTGGTAACGGTTCGCTTAAAGCCGACCAGGAATCAACGAATACCGGTTCGTTGGGGTGAACAGAAACTGGATCTTCGAGCGCAAAAGGGGCGGGAAATTTTGCTGAATGTCAAAGAAGGTCAACTGACGCGGATTGCTTCAACTCAGCAATGAAGTTCAGCAAGAAATCGGTACAATTGGAAGAACCCGTGTTTGTTGGAGGTCCATCCCGTGAATCCTCGTAACCTGCTGATTGCGGGAGGTCTTATCCTCTCTCTCGTGGTCGTGGTTTTCCTTCTCCTTCCTACCGATCCTGGACCACTGGTTGGCGCCGGGGCCGATGATCTCGAAACAAGTATTGGCACTGCCGATGATGTTTCACAGGGAAATAGGAAGGGCAGTGGATCTAGCGGTTCAAATTCCAAGACATCTTCTGGTTCTTATCGAGATCGTTCTGAAGAAGACGGTGACGAAGATGGTCTGGGATCGGCATCCGGAAGACGCTTCCAAGATGAAGGATCGATCAACCGTAGCAGAGCCGATGATGATAACGAGTTTTCCGAGATTGAGAGAGCGGATGACTCCAGAGAAAGTGGTTCAAGGATCAATCCTAATCGAGGATCGAATCGTGATTCTCGAAGAGGTCGCAATACGGGACGAGGATCGTCTGGTCGCAATTCAGGATCTGTTCCCGATGGCATGGTTCGCATCAGCGGCGATGTCGTGGTGGAAAACACTCCGGCGGCCGGTCCAACCCTTTCTGGTCAGCTCCAAATCGGTGTCTTGCAAGACTCGAGGTCGATCTCGGTCAATAACGGTAGGTTCTCGGTCAACATTCCAAAAGCGGCCTCGATCCGTTTCTTCAGCGCTGTTCTTGAAGGAAAACCTGCCCGAGTAATTTCGCCAGTTTCAGCGATCAATGGTGCGTCGGCTGGCCTGATCAGAGTTGTGGTCCGATACGACGCCTTGGCGATGTTACATCTATTATCTGCCGAGACGGGAGAGCCGCTCGCTGACGTGGAAGTGGTTCGAGCCAAGGATTACACACGGAGTTCATTGCCCCATCCTGGTTGGGCTCTGGATCATGATTCCAAGATCGTTTCTGAAGAATCTCCTGTAGCTCTCGATGGTCGCATCGGGTTGATCGGTTCTGCAGTTGCGATTCATGCCAGGGCGGCTGGGCATGAATGGAGACGGTTGACGGTAGATCTTATCGATGGAGGAGAGAGAGAGTTAATTCTCGAGCGTAGCGGCTCTGTGAATCTTCATCTTGTCGGTGATAGCGATCGCGAAGGTGTTGTGCTTCGGTTACGAGAAACGGGCATGGGAGGCTCTCCTCACTTTGAAGTTCCTGTCACTTCAGGAATCACCGAGAAGATTGAGGGAATTCTGCCTGGGGCATGGACGATCACGCTAGAGAAAGGTCATTGGGCACATCAGCCGGAAGTCTACGATGAGATTGATTTCGATCTTATGGTTGATGATCTCTTGGATCTGGAACTTGAGATTCCTATTGATGATGAAGAACGTGTCGAAGTTTCCGGCAGCGTGTTTATTCCAGAAGGCTGGTTTATTGACAATTTCT
>JBBWWC010000077.1:0-13363 GCA_050256555.1 Planctomycetota bacterium
CAACATAGCCAGCAGTCTTGACGATGGTATTCAGAGCTTCACGCCAGGGGACATCCCGAAGAGTCAAGCTGACTTTACCTTCAACATCATCCGCGATCACGATATTGGCACCGGACTGCTTGGCCAGCAGGTCCAGGACCACAGCAAGGTCAGCATCCTGAAACTCTATGTTGATCGCTGGCGGCTGAATGAATCGAATCAATCGATCACTCACTTCGACAACAACGCAATTAGTTTCTCGTGCGATGATATCGAGAGCGTCTTTCCAGGCGATGGCATCCAGCGAAAGTGTGACGATCTCATCCACTTGCGGATCAACCACGATATTGACGTCGACTTGCTCACTGATCTGAGCCAGAACTTCGCCAAGATCTTTTTCTCTGACATCGATGGTGACAAGATCCACTCGCGATCCAGCAATCTGCATTGCTTCAAGACCGGTAGTAGTGAGTAGCGCGACGAAAAGCGTCGCCATGATCGAAAAGTTTCTCATCTGCTTGTTTCCTCCCGTATGGGACAGGATTCTGAAATTGGCTAGCCAGGAAAATCCTGACCTCTCATTTGAAATATCGGCATTCACCGACACTTACTTGAATGCTCCGCCAAATGGCCTCAGGAGCACCTCAGAGCTCTGTTCTATTAAAATCGACTGAATCGTTGAACGATTCGTTCTCCTTTGTAAAGGATCACAACTCGGTCCCTCAGGATCTCCTCGAGACGACCCTCAACGACTTCGCCCCCCTCTGGGACCCAGCGACCATCGATGATGGCATGAGAGCCTTCGGAAGCGACGACAACACCTTCAACAGCGACATTCTTGGACAGGAACTCGCGCACAATGTTGCTGCGTTGCTGTAACTGGTCAGCCGCCTGCACAACCAGTGTGGCGGCAGCACTGTATGAGTTCCCCAGCTCCTCGATGCTAAAGGCCATCGAGCAAACTTCTCCGTGCAAACGATCCACCATCGAAAAGTCATGTTCTTCAAATGATTTCTTCATCGAAACCATCTTCGAGCGAGCCTGCTCGTAAAGATAAGTGACGCGGATCTGTTCGATCCCATCCTCAACTTCATCTAAACGTTCCATGATGGAACGAAGTTCTCCGGCAAGCTCCGGCTGATCGAATCGAGCAACGGTACTGCTGATTTCTTCGATCTGACCATATGCTTCCATTGCAGCAATCTCGTCACGATTTCTGAGCGCGTATTCGACCCGAGACATCGCTTCACGCGCAATCGCAAGGGACTGTTGTTGTTGCTGTTTCGTGAAAGGACCAATAAAGGTTGTTTCGGTATGATCGGCTCCGATCCTCCATGGTCCGGTGAACGGATCACGAGAAACCACAGTAGCCAGGGCATACCGTTCAAGCCTCAAGGCTGTCCGAACAAAACGAGTGTCACGGGTATACTTCTCCAGTAGAGGAAACTGCTGAACAGCCCTGGCTATATTCATTCCATTGGATGCAGCACGCTCAAGAAACTCAAACGCACGCGGGCGATCATTATTGACCGCATGGGCTTCGGCCAGCAGCAATGAAGCGATCGCTTCTTCACCACCAAACTCGGAATACTCTTCGTATTTCCTGATCGCTTCCTCGAGGTGCGAGCCGTCCTGAATCACATCTTCAAGACGACGGTGAACAAGCCCCAAGGTCATGTGGTAATCAGCATGATACGGACGCAAGGTGATCAGCTCTCGAATCTCGTCGAGTGCCCGCTTCCAGTTCGACCGGTAGATATCGTCAACAGAATACCGACGAAGATCAGCAACCCGGTTCTCTTCGGCCAACAAGTTCGCAACCGATCTCTTTTCCAGGACTTCCGTATCGACTCCAGTCAAAACCTCGACATCTACATCCGTCACGTCGAGGGATCCCGAGTGATCCTCTTCGACAACGTAGACATCTTCCGCAACGATTTCGAAAGCATCTTCCGGAGTCGTTACAGAAATCTTGAGCTCTTCTTCCATGACTCCCTGGTCAACATCGAAAGTCGTTTCAAAGTCGGTTTCAAAAACATCGACCTCTGCTAACTCGGAAGAAACAGCGCTGGCTGTGCCATCTGATTCCAATTCAAAAAACCCATCCGCCTCGCTGTCGGCTTCCGTATCGACCGGCTCGAAAGCGGTGACCAGTTCCTGATAGAACTCAAGCGCCTCTTCCTCTGAGAAAGAGACGCCTGGATCGACTACCGGCTTGTCCACTGGAATCGTCGGATCTTCAAAGGAATCGTCACAAGGAGAAGGTCCTTCTTCCACACTGCCATAGTCAACAATGTCCGCGACGTTTTCAGGAAAATCACTGACTACGAAATCGTCGTGATACTCGCTGAAAGCGGCATCTTCAGAAACGTTAACAAAGTCCGGCAGTGTCTCTCCGGGATACTCAACAGATTCATTCCAGAAGGCATAGACATGCTCGAGGACTTCAAACGGGTCCACGATCTCTTCACCTTCCCATGTCGATTCCTGTTGGCAATCCAGATCTGCATCAAGAAACACAGGATCAAAACTTTCAACTGCGGCATCGATCTCATCGTATGCGAGCGAATTGAAATCTTCGCCGGCAGGAGTGTCGCCAGGGACACCCACTTCACTGGACACCGGCAGTTCAACAGCCATGAATGGCTCGATCGAAATCGTCTGCGACTCGAGGATCTTGGTTTCTTCGACAACCTCGCTGCTGACAACATCCATCTCAGCCGAGACCGGCTTCGGCTCAAAAGCGTTATTCAGCACGAAGCCAAAAACACTCAATCCAAAAATGCCGACGACTACCGGGATCAAATATTTATGCTGGTTCACTGGATCTCCTCCAACTGCAACTTGGGTTCGTCGTAGACGTATGTGGAGATCTCCACGGCGAGGTTCTTGACCGGAAATGAAGCCGATACCAGACCGGATCCTTGTCCCGAAGGAAGCAACTCGATGCCATCAATCCGCAGAAAACGAGGATGGTTTTCAACGTTATTGATAAATCGATGTAACTGTGAGAATTCACCGGTGAACTGAAAACGATACTTGTGACGGGTGAAGGACTGCTTCGCCTCTGCCACTACTGGGCTTTTGCCCCTTCTCTTCGAACCCCGTACGACCTTCTTGGTCACCTCAAGAGGCTCAGCACCCTCGATGGTCAGTCCTGAATCGCGACTGAGCCCCGTAATCGTGTCGACAAAGACATCCCGTAGAACTTCATCTTTCTCGGGCAGAATCGCAGTGTACTCTCTGACGATCTGCGAAAGGGTGTGAGATTTTTCGGTCATCTCGGGGATACGATTAATCTTGTCCTGGGCCGAAGCCTGACGCGTTTCGAGCTGAAAGAGGCTCTGCTTGATCTCAGCGTTTTCACTACTGAGTCCCCAACCAATCGCAAACTCTCCGCAGAAAATTAATCCGCACAATGCAGCCACGATCAGTAGTTGTTTCTTTTCATCAAAATTCATTTTGCCTCACTACTCTTCTTTGGGTCCTCAACCACAGGAGGATCCTGGAGGGGTTTCAAATCGATTCCGATGGTCGATTGAAAATGCTCGGGTTCATCATCGGTGGATTCGACTTTCTCCCAGGAAAGGGGAGTAAAACCGAGGAAGTCACCAAAGAAGGAATCCGGCATCGAACTCACATCGACCAGATCGGCATAGAAACGCTGATCTTCACTCAACGCCTTGCGGAATCGCGTAAACACCTGGGGATCATCTCCCAGGGCAACGCAATCGAGGTTGACCCTGCCACCAGTTTGCTTGTTGTTGGGATCCCAGCGATATTCAGCCTCATCCAGCACATCAACAGAAAGCGATGTGATCCAGATGTCGTCAGGAATCAGAGCCAGCATCTGGTCGAGCTTGGGCGCCCAGAGGATTCGGCTCGTTTTGATCTGAATGATCGATTCTTCACGCTGACGGTAGTAATCGATATCAGACTGTATCCGATCGACTTCCTGGGCTCGCTCTTCCAGTACAGAAACCAGAGCTGTCTGAGTCTCTGCCGTTGCTTCCAACGTTCCTTGCGAAATCCACAACCAGACGATTCCAATGGCCCCCATGGCAACGGCAGCAACACCACTGAGCACGGAATAAAATACCGTACGTGGTGTATTCGCAGCGCGTTGTAACTCGGTGGGCAGCAAGTTGATCTTGATCATTTGATGGATCCTTTCCTTGCGCGCCTAAACGCAGTCCTGAAGACGCGAACCGAGGCCGACGGCGATCGGTAGCTGACTCAAATGTTCTGACAAAGCATCTACATCGACGAGATCTTCACGAATCTTGATCGATTCCAGTGGATCCCAGGTTTTGACCTCCCGGTCAAAGATCCTTTCGAAAGTCTCCTGAAGCCCAAGGGTGCGACTCGCTCCCCCACTGATGAACACTTCTTCGACCCTGTGATCGAACTGGTTCTCGAAGTAATCAAAGGAAAGCTGTATCTCACCGGCAATCTCATCCAGAACCGGTTGGACCGATGTCGCGACCAGCTCTTCGTTACCGTGAGGCTCACACTTCAACTCTTCTGCTTCAGCTTCGTCGAGATGCTCTCTACGGGAAATCGCCTCGGTAAGATCAGAACCTCCGAGATAAATCTCACGGGAGAAACAAGACACGTTCCCCCTGAGAATGTGGATATTGGTCTTGCTGGCTCCGACATCGACAAGAGCCACTGCCATATCTGGATTTTCCGAGCGAACACCATTCCCATTTCGCAGCTCGAAAGAATTTCCAAGTGCGAAGGAATCCACATCGACGGCCACGGGTACAAGTCCAAGTTCTTGAACTTGATCAATGTGGTCGTGCAAAAGGTCTTTTTTAACGGCGACAAGGAGACTCTTCATCTCGGTTGATTCGCCAGAATCCTCTGACGGATTGTCGAGACGTTGACCATCAATACACACTTCGTCGCGATCAAAGGGGATGTACTTATCCGCTTCGAGACGAAGGGTTTCTGGTAATTCATCATCATCCAGCTCAGGAAGAGTGATGTAACGAACCACAACCGAGCGACCGGAAACAGCTGTCGCTACTTTACGACTCCGTATTCCCGACTCCCTCAGGACCGCTTTGACTGTATCCAACGTCTCTTCAGGTGCTGAGATTCTTCCCCAGCCAAAACCTGTGAGCTCGATACCATCAGGCGTCTCTGTGAGCTCGACGACCTTGACTTCATCGGAACCGATATCGAGACCGACGAGTGACTTCTGCCTTGAAAACATACTTTCGTGCCTCCCTGCCGCGCCATGCGGGCGCGCAACGGGGTCCGGATCGCTGCCTTCAACGAACCAAGACCGTGTTTGCGCTCCGGAGACGAGAATGTCGTTCCGGAAAGGGGGCCGACTTCATGGTAGGCCCCGAGAAGAGTACGACGGGGCTGAAATGGGCGCAAATTGGCCAGAGAGGTGCAACTCAGATCAGGCGCAAGGCTACCTCAGGAAGGTGCTCAACAGCCCAAAGACGTAATTCACGGGTAATGCTTTCCCCGTCAGACATGGACAGACAGCGCTCCGACAGGAGGCGGACCTCATAATCGAGTAAATGCCGTACTACCTGCTTCACTTCGGGAATCAATTGCGGACTGACCGAGATCTCACGAAGCCCCAGACCAACCAGTAACGGCAAATAAATCGGCTCGGAAGCCATTTCTCCGCATAGAGAAACCCGTATGCCATGCTCTTCACCAGTACGAACCAATTGCGAAATCAACTGAAGAACTGCCGGGTGCATCGGATCATAGAGATCTGCAACGTGTTCATTTCCACGATCCACGGCCAGCGTGTACTGAACAAGATCGTTACTACCAATACTCAGAAAAGAAACACGATCAGCAACATGACTGGCAATCAAAGCCAATGAAGGAACCTCCACCATCACACCGATGGGAATGTTCTCGTCAAAATCAACTCCAGCGGCTCTCAATCCAGAAATCTCCTCATCGATCATCTGCAAACTGCGATCGAGTTCAGGAATCGTCGTGATCATTGGCAGCATCATTCGTACCGGGCCAAGAGCTCCGGCACGTAGGACGGCTCGAATCTGCGCTCGAAAAGGTTCAGGGTTGGCGAGGCACCAACGAATCGAACGACAACCGAGAAACGGGTTCTCTTCTTCAATGCTGCCATCGGTTAACTTGTCGCCGCCAAGATCGAGAGTCCTGACTGTCAGTGGTAAACCACCCAAAGACTCGAGCACTGCTGCATAATTGGTGTAGTGAACATCTTCGCCAGCCAGCGGAGACTGTAGATGGATGAACTCGGTGCGATAAAGACCTATTCCTGAAGCCCCAAACTCGACCGCCGACTTCACTTCACTGGGCAATTCTATATTGGCATGGACCTCAAGACGATGACCATCCAACGTTTCTGCCGGAAGCTGTGCCTGACTCCTGAAATGAAGAGAGAGCTTCTCCATTTCTCTAGCCCTGGCCATGTAGTCAGAGATCTGGCTCTCATCCGGATCGATGACAATCACACCTCGATAGCCATCGATAATGACTCGATCGCCTCCGACCACCGAGGTCGATATATTTTCCAGACCGACCACTGCCGGGATTCCCAGAGCTCTTCCCATGATGGCTGTATGAGAAGTTTTTCCTCCCATGTCCGTGGCAAATCCTTTGACCTTTTCGGGATCCAGCTTCGCCGTCTGGGCCGGGGTCAAATTATGCGCTATGACCACCACCTCACCCTGCAGGTTGGACAGCCCTTCGATCCGTTTCCCAAGCAAGGTGCTGAGCAATAACTTTTCAACATCTTGTAAGTCGTGAACCCGCTCGAGCAATATTGGAGAGTTAAGATCTTGAAGTTTGCGAACATAACGATTCATGACACGACTCAGCGCATGCTCTGCCGTGTAACAATTTTCACGGATGAGGCTCTCTACCTCGGCATGCAGCATCGGATCAGATGCAAGATCACGGTGTACACCGATAATCCGGGCGTGGATCTCGATCCCACTCTCAAGTCGCTCGATCTCTTGCTCCAGTGATTTGTTAGAATCCTCAACGGCTTGCTCGAAACGAGCCACTTCGGTATCCGTCTCGTTCTTGGCAACGAATCTCTGCGGGATTCGCAGTTCCTCGGAATCGAGGACCAGAACTTCTGAGATGACGATACCCGGGCTAACAGGAATCCCCTGCCTGATCTCCAAGATGTCCTCCGGACTTAAACGCCGTGAAAATCGAGTCGAACCAACTCCACCAGGGCCGCAAGGGCTTCACTCGCATCGGACCCATTGGTCTCAATAACGATTTCGTCTCCAAGTTGCGCTCCCAGCGTCATGACTGCAATGATGCTTTTTCCATCTACACCATTTCCATCCAGTCGGCTGACAGAAACATCTGCCTCGTATCGTTGCGCTAACCGTACGAATTCGGTCGATGCTCGGGCATGAAGACCAGAATCGTGGGTAATCTTGATCGCCTGACTATTCTCGTTCATGCCAGATTTCCTGAATTGAGCAGAGCCAGCTCACAAATAATGCGACCGATAATCCCTGGATGGTGACGGGCGCTACTGGCTCCATGATCGATCAGGTCGGCAACAGAAATCCGCCATTCTCGATCTCTCAGTCCATCATCGACAACCACCGGAACACTTCCTTGACGTGCGTAATTTTCCAAAAGCTCTTCTGGAAAACTACCATCATGAGCAATCACTTCTCTGATGATTTTTTCTCCGGCATGTCTTTCCAGAGCTTCCAGATGATTGAGTAAGCTCATGTTGTCAGTCTCACCAGGCTGAGTCATCACGTTCGCAATGTAGACTTTTGGTGCATGGCTTTCGAGCACGCGACGTCGGATTCCTTCGATCAGCAAGGGTGGAATCACGCTGGTAAACAAACTACCCGGGCCAAAGACGATCAGATCCGCTTCCTCGATGGCGCGCCCTACATCTTCGGCCGGCTCCTCCACCCGTGGGCGAGCTTCCAGTCGCTCTATCGGTTTGGAACTACGAGCAATTTGCTCTTCCCCAGTCGATTTTGTTCCATCTTCATGATGGGCAATCAGAGTTAACTTTCCCCCATTAGCAGGAAGCACCCGGCCACGAACACGAAGAAGTCGATTCAGTTCTCGTATCGCCAGATCAAAATCACCCGTTACCCGTGTCAAAGCAGTGATCAGTAGATTACCGATGGAATGCCCGGCCAGCTCCGATTCCTGAAAACGATAGTCCAGAAGACGAGCCCAGAGTGGCTCTTGCCCCGAAAGAGCGAGCAGGCAATTTCGAATGTCTCCCGGTGGAGCGATATCAAAATCCTTACGAAGGCGACCCGATGATCCGCCATCGTCACTGACGGAAACGACAGCCGTGACCTCGACCGGCTCTTCTCGTAAACCAGCCAGCAGACACGACATTCCTGTTCCCCCACCGAATGCAACGATTCGCGGGGGACGGAATGATTCGCTGTCTCCTGAATGAGGGCGATTCAAGCGGGTTCCCTTCAATGACATTTCTACTCGATTCGATTCTCCGGGCCGATTCGAATCGGGTACCAGATGTAGCGAATCGATCACAATCTACAAGCGGTGTTGGTTTACCACGGCAACACTACCGATTCCACGGAAGCGAGCTGCAGAAGAGGAAATCGACACGAATAAACCCTGAATCTACAGCTTCGACCAAAATCGAACGCCCTGTGGACTAGGGGTAGAACTGACCAGGACTGGCTTTCGGTAGCTCTTCTCCACGACAGGCGACCTCCATGAGAAATAACCCCTGGGGTGGAGCTGCGACACCCGCACGACTTCGATCCTTCGATTCGAGAATACTCGCAAGTTCTTGAGCCTCCCTGAATCCCCGTCCCACCTCGGCCAGAGTTCCAACCAGATTCCGTACCATGCGGTACAAGAATCCATCACCGATAACCTGGATCCACACACGATCTCCGGAGCGGTCAACGGTCAGCTCATGAATAGAGCGCACAGTATCTTCCGGTTCATCCTTCGATCTGGTGCGAAAAGCTGCGAAATCATGGCGGCCAATCAGTGGTAAAGCTGCCGTTCTCATCGCATCGACATCCAGTTCAGATCGAACCCACCAGCTCGTTCTTTCATCAAATAAAGGACGACGAGGCGTATTAGATATCCGGTACAGATAGCGTTTCCCGATCGCATCAAAACGAGGATGCCAATCGGAATCAGCGACCTCACAAGAAATCACTTCAATGTCTTTCGGTGTGATCCCCTGGAGAGATCGTTGTAGCTCAACAGGATCTAGATACTCATCGAGCCGGACACGTGCCAGATAACCACGGGCATGAACACCAGTATCCGTTCGGCTTGCCCCTTCGACTTCGATATTACTCTTGGTCAGGACAGCCAAGGACTGCTGCAGCACACCCTGTACGGTCCGAACTCCTTCATTATGCATCCAGCCATGAAAATCGGTTCCGTCATAAGCTACGATGAGTCGATAGCTATGTCCGTTATTCATCCGTTATTCGCACTCCAGAGTTCTGCAATCTGAACCGTGTTCAGAGCAGCCCCCTTTAGTACTTGGTCACCAACAACCCAGAGCTGTAACGAATCATCAAAGGGGGCACGAACTCTCCCGACCGAAACCGAATGCTGACCCGATAACGGACCTGGTGTCGGTGGAGATTCAGGATCTGGATGGAAACGAACTCCTGGAGCCTTTTCCAGTCGATCTACAGCCATGGCAAGACGATCAGGATCTGAATCATTGAACAACAGATGAATCGCCAACGAATGACAACGAGCTACCGGAACACGCACACAGGTTCCCTGAACCACGAGATCTGGAGTCGAAAGAATTTTACGAGTTTCATCGAGCATCTTTCGTTCCTCGACGGTGACTCCATCGGAATCAACCGGACCAATCGAAGGAAAAAGGTTACCGTCGATCGGGAATGGAAACGGATCGCCAGCTCTGAATTCCCCACCTGATCCTTCTCGTTCCAGCGCCTCGAGTCCACTGCGCCCAGCACCACTGACCGCCTGGTAGGTGTCGGCAATAATCCGCGTCGGACACAGATCCGACAATGGCTTCAGGGCCAACAACAAGATGATCGTCGAGCAATTCGGGTTGGCAATAATCGCCGGGCCCACCGGCACCGCCTCCGGATTCACTTCTGGAACCACCAGCGGTACTTGGCTATCGAGACGAAAAGCAGAAGAATTATCCACTACTGCGCAACCGGCCTCGACGAATCGAGGCGCCCAGCGACGTGCAGTCTCTGATCCGGCAGCCATCAGGCACACATCCAGGTCCGCAAGCTCAGCGGTCTCGTCGAGGAGATTCACCACTAGCTCTTCATCACGCCATGAGATCTTCTGACCGGCACTTTTGGCCGAAGCGAGAAGAACAGGAGTTTCGTCGCCAAGCGTCGATGACTCCAGTAGTGCAAGCATCTCGCGCCCCACCACACCGGTTGCGCCAACAACTCCTACTTTCACCGCTTCTTCTCCTCTCGATTCGCTAACCATGCAGAAGCTAGTGGCATCACAACAACAAGCAATAAGATGGTCACTGTAAGCAACAACTCCCATGCACTGACGGCAAAGAGCATCAGTCACCCTCTTCAGCGACAACGGGCAAGCGTCGTTCATTCACCTCGTCAGAGAGGTCGCTAATAAAACTGGCCAGATCAACGGCCCCCAGATCACCGACGCCACGTTGCCGGACAGAAACCGTGCCCGCCTCGACGTCGCGCCCCCCCACAACTAGCAGGTATGGAATCTTCTGCTCAGCTCCCACCTTGATCTTCGCATTGACCCGGTCATCGGAGGTATCGACAGTGACCCGGAAACCCTGGGCGTGAAGTTGATCCTTCACTGAGCATGCGTAATCAACAAACTTCTCACTGATGGAAAGAACACGAACTTGCTCCGGCGCCAGCCAGGTAGGAAAGACCCCCTCGAAGTGCTCGATGAGAATCCCGATGAAACGTTCGAAACTTCCAAACGGCGCCCGGTGTACCATCACCGGGCGATGCGACATGTTGTCGGCCCCGGTATAGTTCAGATCAAAACGAACCGGCAAATTGTAGTCGACCTGAACAGTCCCCAGTTGCCACTCGCGACCGATGGCGTCTTTTACGACAAAGTCGATCTTGGGACCATAGAATGCCGCTTCTCCCACCTCTTCAGAAAAAGGAACTCCAAGTGTCGAAGCCGCATCGCGACAAGCGGCCTCAGCTCGATCCCAGTTTTCAGGATCGCCGGTGTATTTGGTCGAATCGGTATCGCGAAGACCAACCCGAACCCGGTAATCAGACAGTCCAAGTGTCGAAAGAACCAGCTTGACCAGACTCAGACAACCGATGATCTCATCGGCAACCTGTTCCTCGGTACAGAAGATGTGAGCATCGTCCTGGGTAAAGCCACGTACACGAGTCAGCCCGTTCAATTCTCCAGACTGTTCCCAACGGTATACCGTCCCGAACTCTGCCAGGCGAACCGGGAGATTCCGATAGGAACGGGGTTCGGCATCAAAGATCTTGATGTGATGTGGACAGTTCATCGGTTTCAGCATGAAGCCATCGACGTCCCCGGTTCCGATACGCTGGGAGAGTTCGGCACAGGAACAACCTTCATCGGCCACACCCTGTAAAAAGTCTGACGAGATGAGAGGAGGAAACTGACTGTCCTGATAATAAGGAAAATGGCCGCTGGTTCTGTAGAGATCCAATTTGCCCACGTGAGGTGTGTAAACCATGTCATAACCCGTGGCCACGAGATGTCCCCGGATGAACTCTTCCAGTTCACGCCTGAGTACTGCCCCATTGGGTTGCCACAGTACCAGTCCCTGCCCGACAGTCTCGTCGATACGGAACAGGTTCTGCTTTCTTCCGATGACACGGTGATCACGACGCCGCGCCTCTTCCAACCGATCCATATGTTTCTTTAGTTGTGCCGGAAATGGGAATGCGGTTCCATAGACTCGAGTCAGGCTGTCGCTATTTGCATCTCCATGCCAGTACGCACTGGCAACACTCATCAAACGGAAAGCTCCGATTCTCCCGGTACTCGGAACATGCGGACCTTTACATAGATCTTCCCAGTTCGTTCCCGGATTCCCGGTGGCATACCAGGTCAACTTTTCGGAACCTCCATCGATGGCCCGTTGAGCATTGTCGATCTTGTACTTGCTACCTTCTTCTTTGAGTTTTGCCAGTCCTTCATCGACATCGAGTTCGTAACGCTGGAACGGGCGATCTTCTTCGATGATCAGCTTCATCTGATCCTCGATCGCTGCAAAGTCATCTGCGCTGAGCGGTCGATCATCCTCAAACCGTATATCGTAATAATAGCCCTGGTCTGTGGGTGGTCCGTAAACCAGTTGAGCCTCAGGAATGACACGCTGAATCGCTTCCGCCATCACATGAGCACAAGAATGCCGGATGAGAGAGAGAGCTGCCGGTGACGGCTCTTCTTTCTTCCGACCCTCGGTAATGATCGAAACCTCGGAATCGGTATCGATAACGTATGAAAGATCTTCAATCTCGCCATCGACCGTGAGCCCTATGGCTGACTTCAGAAGACGTTCACCGATATCGCCGGCAAGGGTTGTACCAGCGACCGGAGCTTCGTAATCGCGATGACTCCCGTCGGGGAGGGTGATCCTGGGCATGAGCCTTCCTTCCGCAGGCATTCTAGCCACCGACCCTGCAATACGCCAACGGACCGCAAAGGACGGAAGAACTTGACCCGGGGCCATCTGGCGACCAACACTACAGCCAGGAAAGGAGACCAGTGGATAGATTCGACTCGGATCCACGTCTATCAGTCATCCATGCCGACATGGATGCCTTCTTTGCTGCCGTCGAGATCCTCGATGACCCCTCCCTGGCCGGTCAGCCGCTGATCATCGGTCATCCGGGCCCAAGAGGAGTCGTCTCAACCGCCTCCTACGAGGCACGTAAGTTTGGTGTCAATTCCGGCATGCCCTCGACAGAGGCACTTCGACGGTGCCCGAAAGGAATCTGGCGATCCCCCCGAGGCTCCCGTTACCAGCAGATCTCCCGCCAGGTGATGGGTGTCTTCCGCGAGTTCACACCGGAAATCGAACCCCTCTCGGTCGATGAAGCGTTTCTTGATATCGCTGGTTCTCTGCGTCTCTTCGGTGGAGCAGTTTCGATTGCGACCGGAATCCAGGCCCGTATTCCGGAACAGACCGGCGGACTGACAGTCAGTGTCGGAGTCGCCTCCAACAAGTTCCTGGCCAAGCTCGCCAGCGATCTCAAAAAACCGAATGGACTGACAGTGGTCGACCCTGATCAGATCCAGCAACTTCTCGATCCGTTAGCGGTCGAGAAGATCTGGGGAGTAGGTCCCAGGACTCGTGACATACTTCACGCCATCGGTTTACGAAAAGTGCACCACATTCGCGAAGCGGGGCTCGATCTTTTGATTCAACAGC
>JBBWWC010000078.1:0-7027 GCA_050256555.1 Planctomycetota bacterium
CCGTTCTGCAAAAAGGAGCACTTCCTTTCCACATGGCCTGGTGGGCACTGGGAACACACCGTTGCGGACTCGGCTACTGGAAAGAAGCTTGCGAAGCGTTTGAAAAATCACTCGAAGCGGCACGTATCGATGCGATGGAAAATTCGGCCCCGACAGATATCGGCTCGGAATCGTCATTTCTCATCAACATCGCCCATGGCTGGCTCGAATTCGCACGTTGGCGTAGCGGCGATGAAAGTTCTTATGAAAGATTCCTGCAGGTCATCGGAGCCTTCACGCAACGTATAAAAGAAAACAAAGAGGGCAAGGAAGAAGCACTCATGGGTCTTCAACAACTTGAAACCGCAGCCCGAAGAATGCCCGGATCCTGAGCCTACTAGTGAGTTCCGCCCCTCAACCCAAACTGATGGTCATTCACGATGACAACGACTTCTGCGCAGTGACCAAACCTGCCGGAATCAGCACCGTCAGCGAACGGTGGGACAACACTGCCAAGTGCCTCATCGATCGGCTCTGGGATCTCTGGAAAACGAAAGATCCAGATGCCCCACGGCCCCACGTAGTCCATCGGCTCGACAAAGATACAACCGGCGTAATCCTTTTTGCCAAAAATGGAGCAGCGCAGGCCCGCTTGAGAAATCAATTCCAAAACAGAGAAGTCAAAAAGGTCTACGGCGCATTAGTCGAAGGGCTCCCAGATCCACCAAGGGGAGAAAGCATCTTCCATGTCGAAGAAAACCCATCGAGACCTGGATCGATGCGATTTCAACGCTCTGGAAAGGAATGCTCTTCTGAATACAATCTACTCGAAGCCTTCAGGGACCACTCATGGGTTGAAATCCGACCCCTTACAGGTCGGACTCATCAGGTTCGCCTGACCATGCTAAAACTCAAAACACCATGCTGCTGCGACCAACTCTACGGCACAGGAAGCCCATTGTTGCTGTCGTCCTTCAAGCGAGGCTATCGGCCCGGCAGAAACGGCGTGGAACGCCCACTGCTGGACCGCCTCGGACTCCATGCCATCTCGATACAGTTTCGCCATCCAGCCACCGACGTCGAAATGAATCTGGAATCTTCTCTTCCCAAGGATCTATCAGCTTCTTTACGTCAGCTAAGACGCTGGGCGACTCGTTGATTTGCCCCTTCACCACTCTTCATCACTGCTATGACATTGACCCACGAACCTCAGCGAGTTATCTCACGACCTAGAGGGGCACAACGTGAACAGTAGCAATTTCAAATCCGTGACCGATTGCGTCATCCTTGCGGGTGGCAAAGGTAGCAGGATGGGGATTCCCAAGGCACTCCTGGAAATCAATCGAGTACCTCTGATCCAGAAACAGTTCGAGCTTCTTTCTCCCCTGTTCAAACATACCTATGTGGCTTTAAAAGATTCGACCCTGCTCGATGCTACACCGACTCTGCCCTGGACTGGGATCTTGTCCGACCCCCCCGAGTCTCGCTGCCTTCTCGATGTCATCGGAAATGCCATCCGAGAAATTGGGCGCCCTATTTTCGTGGCCGCCGTCGATATCCCCCTGATGAACCCGACCATCATCAACGAAATCTGCTCTCGACACAAAAAGGGGGTGTCAGTGATCCCGGTCGACAAAAAAAGACCCCAACCACTCGCTGCGGTATGGGATCCTGCTGCGCTCTCTTCCATCGCCCCTGACGATGGAGATCTCGCATTGCTGGCCTGGGTCAGAAGAGCCGAAACAACCCTGTTGGACTGGCCGACAGATTTCCCGCAAAGCATCCATGCTGAAAATCAACCAGAGCATCCTTTCCAAAATCTCAATACTCCCGAAGATCTTCAAGGACTGGAGACAGCAGATTGAGTTTTTCGCAGATTCCAGCCCGAGCCAGATTACTCCAGCTACAACGCAGCCTCGCCGATGAAGCTCGTCAACAAATCGAAGATTCCATAGAAGACACTTCTGGATCGTTGACGAAATGGCGCAAGAACTATCTGGATGCAACGAAAGGGAGCAATAAACCAGTTTCGATAACAAAAATCGCCGAACATGCTTCAACATGCTCTGTAATTCATTTTGGCGACTACCACACACTGCGCGAATCTCAAAAAGGACCTCTACGAGTCATCGAGAAGCTACTCGAAATGGGTCATAAACTTATTCTCTGCACTGAAGCAATTCACATCGATTCCCAAACATCGCTGGATCGTTGGCAACGTAGAGAAATCGATGACGAAACACTTCTCCGAGAATCCAACTGGGATCAAAACTGGGGATTCCCATGGAGGAACTATGCTCTGCAGTTGAATTTTTTCCGTGAGCGCAATCTACCCATCATCGCACTCAACTCGGAACCAAATGTCGTCGGAAACTCTTTCAGTGCCAGAGAACAAATTGCAGCGATGAGAATCACTGAAACCCTTTCTGAACATGAGGGGGCGATTCTCGCTGTCATTTTTGGAGATCTCCATGTCGCCCCTGCCCATCTTCCAAGTCGGGTCCAGCGGCTGGCAGAAAAATCAAATCGAACTCCTCCAGGCCAATGCACAATTTTTCAAAACATCGATCATGTTTACTGGGAGCTCGCTGAATCAGGCCAAGAGCAAGACGTCCACGCCGTGGAAATCGCAGAAGATCGATTCTGCATGCTAAACACCACACCGCTGGTCAAATTTCAGTCTTACCTGAACTGGCAATTCAACGAGGAAGAGCTGGAAGAATCTTCAGGAATCCAGAATTTACCTTCGATATCCTCATCCATCATGACCGACCAGATCTGGATGATCATCGAAACGATACGAGAATATCTTGGAATATCGGCAGCGGGTCTCGACGAGTTCACCGTACACACCGGACGTGACCTGAACCTGACCGACAGGCTCCAAAAAAATCAGCAGCTCAATAAAAATGAGATGGCGCTGATCAAATCGCAGCTTGAGAAAGAAGAATCCTGCTATTTACCAAGAAAAAGAATCATCGTTCTTGGCAATCTATCAATTCGACATGCCGCAGAAGAAGCAACTCATCACATGAACTTCATTCTTTGCAAAGACAACGAGGTGGCCAAAGACCCTGTCGATCGTTTCTATGAAACCGCTCTAAGAGAAGCGATTGGGTACCTGGGCACCAAGATCATCGACCACAAGAGAACCTGCTTGAATCTACATGAGCTTGATTCTTTTGCCGAAAAACTGAGAGACCGAAAACTCGATCCGGTAATGACTGCAACCCGGCAAACTGTAAAAGATTCCATCCAACATATTCGCACCGAAGTCGATTGGTTAAACGGAAAAGGGGACCGTCCCGGAGCCGACACCATAGCGACTCGCGACTCAGATATCATCGCAGGGACAACACATGCCATCGGCTACCGACTGGGTGAAAAAATCTACAACTGCCTCGTTGCCGGAAAAATAAAAACCGAACAGATCAAAGAACTGTTTCAAACTTCACTACAAGGCGCTGGCCAGAGCCCAGAAATATGGTTTGAGTGGGCTCAACGATCTCACGATCCTGAGTCATCCTCTGACGGCAGCTCGAGCCGCGGATAAACGATACCGGGACCGACCACATCGTGGCCCGCTTTCAGCAGAATGTCCGTACCAAGAGCCCCCACCGTCTCTGCTGCGGGAGCGGCAGAATCTGAAAACGCCCCATGCAAGCGGCCGGCCGTTTCGGGAACAAAGGGCAGCAGCAGCACAGAAACACCATGGACAATCTCCAGCAGTGCCGCGAGATCTCGACCGCATATTTCGACATCAGACTTGCGGCTCTTCCACGGTTCCGCAGCATCGAAAATTCGGTTTCCATGACGAGCCAGCGTCACAACTTTCTCCAGCGCTTCTCTAAATCGGTTCTTACTCAATGCCGCCGACCATTCTTCTCTGGCCTCCTTCAAGACTCGAAGAACCTCTTCTGCATGACTAGAACTCGCACCACCTGCAGGAACCTTCGAATCAAAGTTTTTCGCAGTGAATGTAAAAACTCGATGGGCCAGATTGCCAATCACGTCAGAGAGCTCATCATTATTTCTCTGGATGAAATCTTCCCATGAGAAAGAGGTGTCCTTCCCTTCGGGAGCAATCGCTGTCAGATAATAACGAACCCGATCCGCCTCGAACAACTCCAGTATCTCATCTGCCGTCACCCCGACCCCTCGGGACTTCGAGAACTTCTCACCCTTGAAATTCAGGTATTCATTGGCCGGGATCGATCCTGGTAACTGGAAATCACCATGACCAAGAAGCATCGCAGGCCAGATCACTGCATGAAAAATGATGTTGTCTTTACCAAGGAAGTGAACGATCTCGACATCTTCATCGGCCCACCACGAACGCCATTCCTGTTCCTGGTTACGCGCCCGGAACATCTCTCTGGTGAAAGAAATATACCCCACAGGCGCATCGAACCAGACGTACAGGACCTTGTCGTTTGCATTCTCAAGCGGTACCGGAACACCCCATTCAAGATCTCTCGTAATACAACGCGCCGGCAGGCCATTCTTGATGGTACCCAACGAAAAATTCTTGACGTTGTCTCGCCAGCCTTCGCGACTCTCCAACCACTGCTCCAGCCGTTCCTCGTAGCGATCAAGGCGGAAAAACCAATGGCGCGTAGAAGTCAGCTCCGGGCTGGCGCCGCAATTGACGCAAAGAGGATCGATAAGCTTCTGCTGTTCAAAAGCACCGCCACACGAATCACACTGATCGCCACGTGCTCCCTTGGCGTCACAGAGAGGGCATACGCCTTCGACATATCGATCCGGCAAAAACATTTCACAAGAACTACACCGAAACTGATCGGTAACTTTCTCTTCGATGTCTCCACGTTCTCTGATTTTCTCGAAAAACTCCTGTGCAAGCTCGGCATGTCCTTCGCATGTAGAAGTTCCACTGTAATGATCAAACTCTATTCCCAGCGATGAGAAAACGTTCTCCTGAACCGACCGATATTTACTCACCACATCGGCTGGGCTACTGGCTTCTTTTTGAGCCGAAATCGTGATGGGAACGCCGTGATCATCGCTACCGCAGATAAATATAGACTCCACGCCGGTCAACTTCAGAAAACGGTTATAGGTGTCCGCTGGGAGATAAACACCCGCCACGTGCCCGAGATGAGGACGATTATTTGCGTAAGGTAATGCAGCCGTGATCAGTACTCTGCGAGAATTCATTTCTGTGGCCCCGAAAAGCTCAATCTGTTGGGTTTCCGGATGGATTCTCAGTCGCAGCCTTTTGCGCAGCCTGAACCGTCTGTGAATAAGCCATCTGTAGATCCCGCAACAGATCGCGCAGCATCTTGTCTTCTTCCGCTGCACGATTCCCCGTTGTTTTCTTTTCCAGAAGCGAGAGAAGATCGATCGTTTCCTTGGCCAGATTCAAATCCAGCATCCGCTCGCCAGTTCGTGGGTCGGGAATTTGCCCCAGGGCCATCAAGGCAGGATAGGCCAACTGCTGGACCAGTGAAGGAAACAGTGCGTCAGGCTCTGCCGGTGGTATGCCACCAGCCCCAGCCGCAGGGGCCGCCTCACCGCCACCTTCAGGAGTGGCTGCAACAGGGTTCACGTCCAGCTGGGCAGCAATCTTGGCCTTCTCTTCGGAAGCTCGTCGCTTCCAGTCATCATCGATCCGCTTGTCCTCAACCATTTTGAGATTTCCTCAGCATAGCTGCCCCGACCAGGCCGCTAAAGAGTGGATGCGATTTGAAAGGTTTCGACTGAAACTCCGGGTGATACTGACAAGCCACAAACCATGGGTGATCGGCAACTTCGACCACCTCCACTAATGAACCATCGGGTGAAGTACCCGCCACACGAAGACCCGCTTCGACCAATCGATCACGGTACTCATTATTAAACTCGTAACGATGGCGGTGTCGCTCTCCCACTTCCAGGGTTCCATACTCACGATGACAAACGGAGTCAGAAACGAACAAGCAGGGCCAGCTGCCCAGCCGCATCGTCCCTCCCTTTTCCGCGATCTCTTTCTGTTCATCCAGAAGGGTAATCACAGGTTCAGGAGTATCCTTGTGTATCTCGGTCGAAGAAGCCGCTTCGATTCCAAGCACGTTTCGAGTGTATTCGATGACTGCTGCATGCATGCCATAGCAGATACCGAGGAACGGAATCTTGTTCTCACGGGCAAACTGAATCGTACGAACCTTGCCTTCCAGTCCGCGCTCTCCGAATCCACCCGGAACCAGGATGCCATCGACCCCGCTGAGAACACTCGCAGGATCGCCATCCGCAAGATCTTCAGCCTGCACTCTTCGGAATCTCACTCGGGATCGGTGATGGATTCCCCCATGCGTCAGAGCCTCATAAATCGACTTGTAGGAATCAGTCAGTTCTATGTACTTCCCAACGACGGCGATTTCGACCTCAGATTGCGGTTCTTTGAGCGCTTCGACCACTTCGATCCAGGGGTCCATATTGCCAGATCCCGGCTCTCTTCTGAAATGCTCGAGGATCCTGGTATCCATCTTCTGCTGCCGCAAAACCAACGGTAATTCATAAATGGATGTCTCCACATCCTTCTCAATGAAGACCGATTCGGTCGGAACATTACAGAACAAAGATATCTTTTCCGGAATCCCGGGATCGACATCCATCTCGGTACGACAAACCAGGATGTCTGGCAAGATTCCGATCTCACGAAGACGACCCACTGAATGCTGTGTTGGTTTGGTTTTGATCTCCCCACTGGCACGTATGTACGGCAACAGGGTCAGGTGAATAAAGAGTACATTCTCTCTGCCGTGTTCATGTCCGAACTGCCGGAGCGCTTCAAGAAATGGAAGGCTCTCGATATCCCCAACAGTTCCACCAACCTCGGTAATCACCACATCCACATCGGTAGATCCGACCCGTGCGATGCTATCTTTGATCTCATCAGTGATATGCGGAATCACCTGAACAGTTTTGCCCAGGTAATCACCACGACGTTCGCGCTGAATCACGGTCGAGTAAATCGAGCCGGTGGTGTAATTCGAGTTCGCACTAATCTCGCAGGAAGTGAATCGCTCGTAATGCCCAAGATCTAGAT
>JBBWWC010000079.1:0-2739 GCA_050256555.1 Planctomycetota bacterium
AGTTTTGAAATCAGCATCAAAAAATCTCTTCTGTCGCTCGGAGTGAACCAGAATCGAATCGAAATCGAAAGATTCATTCCTTTGTTCAATCCAGCGCAACAGGGATTGAAGCCCGATCTGATTTCACTTTGCATTGCACTACTAACGACTACCCTGACCGCCTTCATGCTGATCGGTGAACGGGTCCCAGAAACGATCCAGAACTGGCAGGCAACATACTGGGGGCACTGGATTTCTGGCGCAGCTCTAATGCTCTATCTCGCAACACAATGGTGGCTTCCGATTCGTAGATGGACAGGAACCTCTACCAGGATTTCGAAACCGCTCCAATGGCATCGTCGTGTCGGTGCATTTTCGCCGCTCCTGTTGCTTCTTCATGGAAACTCCATCGGGGCCGGGCTACTGGGCCTGCTCTCCTTGTCCTTCCTTTCCAACACGGTGGTCGGAATTGCCGATCGTTCCATCTTTCGCGACTCAAAAAGACAGCGGATTTACCTACGGTGGTGGCTTTTCCCCCACATCCTCTTGTCTTTGATCCTCACGGTCCTGGCTATTTATCACGTCTGGATCATCCTCAGTCATGGAGGGCCTTGAGATGGACTCTTTCAGAAACAAGGTACCTCGTAGAGCTCCGATTCTTCTCGCAGTCTTGTTGAGTGGCTGGCTGGTTGTTTCATTCGAATCCACCGAACATGAACGCTGGAAGAGCCCAGCCGGCGATCTTGATCTGCATCGAGAGCTCAATTGCGACCAATGCCACCAATCCGCTGACGGAACCGCACGACAACAATTACAGGCAAACCTCAAACACTGGCTAGGAATCCGCGAACACGGTGTCGACTGGGTGACCAGCGCCATCTCCAACAGCGACTGTCTCGACTGTCATCGGAATCAAGTCGATCCTCATGCGCCTCACCTCTTTCTCGAACCCAAATTCGAAGAAACAAGAAACAACATCCACCCTGAAATTTGCACCAGTTGTCACGCAGAACACAATGGAGCCATCTCAACCATCGGCAATACCTATTGCTTTCACTGCCATCAAAATATCGATCTTGCAGTAGATCCCGCAGAGCCAACCCATCAGTATCTGGTGCAAAATGAAAAATGGGAAAGCTGTCTCCGTTGCCATGACTACCATGACAATCATGTTGAAAAGACTCCGAGAAAACTTTCGGATGCACCCGTACTTTTACGCATACAAGAGTATCTTGAAGGGAAATCAGAATCCCCTTATGGCAACATCAAGAATCCATACCTGGAAAAGAGAGGAGTTCCGCGATGACTCTCAATAGAACCCATCTGGCGGCCCTGGCTTTGATCTTGGCGATCGTCTGGGTTTTTGCCAGCGCACCACCAGCTCTTCCTGACAATCAGCGGAGCTCTGCCGCCGCAACGATCCCCATCCAGCTGGTCCTCGAAACCGTTGCCCGAGAAAACGATGTCATCCGCTCCCTCTACACGAAATCTATCGTTGGTGCAGGACTCAAAGCCGGACTTCGTTTCGACGAAAACTGGAAAAATGCAGATGTGCAAGCCGGCCCACTTCCGGCACTCTTTCTCCGAGAAGCCGCTCTCAGTATCCAGCAAAACCCGGTTCGCTTGGCTCTCTTTCTTGGATCTCATCAACCCATCAGTGATGCCAACCAATTTTCAGGATCGCAGATCGAGATCTTCGATAAGATTCTCAACACTGGTGAAGCTGAATATTTTTACGACCCCGGGCTAGAACGATGGACGGCAATGTTCCCTGACTTTGCTTCAGTAATGGCCTGTGTCAATTGTCATAACGAGCATCCAGATTCACCAAAAAAGGACTGGGTGCTCAATGACGTCATGGGAGCCACCACCTGGAGTTATCCTCACGCGACGGTTTCTCCTGACGAGTTCGTAAAAATCATCAATGCGGTACGCGGAGGTTTTCGCGATGCATACAAGGCTTACCTGAAAGAAATCGAAAGCTTCGACAATAAGCCAGAAATCGGATCGCTATGGCCGTCCGATGGATATGCAGTTCCTGATGAAGCCACCTTCATGAAGGAATTTGGACAACGAATCTCGGTGACCACTCTTAGCACACTTCTCAATTCAGGACGGTAAGCGGTTATTTGGCCGCAGATTCGCACGAATCTGCGGCCAAATAAAACTCGCCCTAGAGCAGACCAGGAGTCGTGGTCATCAGTGCTTCTGTAACTGTTTCTGATACCAGACGGTCACCGGAGCCCCCGGCTTCAGGAACGGGCTCAGTCGATCCCATGAGACGACCACCTCGATGAAGTTAAAGTAGGGACCGTGCGTGATTTCGTAGGGCTGAAAGAGAATTTTCAAACCCTTTTCTGCGATGATGAACTGATCAAATTTCTCGAAAGGAAGACTGTGGTCGAGCATCGTGGCACTTTGACTCCTGAGATCAGCCTCGACCCCTTTCGCCAGCGCTTCGAACCACTCATTCGCTGGATCATCCCTGAACAGATCTGCCAGACCGATTTCCAGCAAACTCGAATCCTGCCAGATGAAATTTCGACCGATGACACCGAGTCCAGGATGCACTGCGCTATCATGCATGTACTCTCGTTTCTCGAGAAGACTCACCACCCCGGGAGTACACATCTGTAGGTGAAACCTGATGGCATAATAAGAATCCCAGACGAAGTAATGCTGCCCCCAGTATTTTTCTTCCAGAATGTTGACCTCCACTTTTTCTGCGGTGGTCGTAATTTCTTGCCAGAGGTGATCATG
>JBBWWC010000080.1:0-5094 GCA_050256555.1 Planctomycetota bacterium
TAATGGTGATTGATCGAATGGTGCGGTTTCTCCCAGCAGTGCAGAAGCCAGCGCTTCCTGGTGAAGCGAACGAAATCCATACGAGGTGATAACGGAGATCTGCTCACCTGCCGGGATAGCCACCAGATCTCTTGGATCCTCCAATAAAACGATGATCAATCGGAAACTTTCACGAGCCAGAGCCGCCACCAGTGCTTGGGTTCCGACGCAGTGCCTGAGTCCCTGAACCAGTAACAGAACCCCTCCTCTAGAGCGCCCTCGTTCGACCACATCCTCGATCAAATCCTCTGCCGGACCAGAGTCGATCTCCATGGTTTCAACATGAGGTCGAAGTTTCTCGATCAGAACTGCGAGATCTTCACCTCGTAACGGATCTTCGACGGGACTTCGATTCTCCAGTCCAGGAACGACCAACAACCATCGATGAGGTCCAACAACTCTTGCTGCGGGACCGGACAACAGCGTCGTGCCGGCCCGAGCCATCTCGAGCGCCAGATCTACTCCAGTGATAGCTTCAGAAGAAGCTTCGAAAAGATCCGTACGACGGTTTGCTTCAAGATCTCCGAGACGTTTCAAACTCTCCTGATGTTCTGATTCAAGCAGTGCATCGTTTTCTATCCCCTTCTCAAGAGCGCGAAGCGCTCGAATCTGTAAGGCGGGAGTATGGCTAACCAGGAGCGCATCATGTCCTGCAACAGCGGCCGAAATCACCACTTCTTCAAAATCAAAACCGGAGACGCCCCCCATCTCCAAGCAATCCGTGATGACAACACCAGAGAACCCCAGTTCATCTCGAAGAAAATCGTTCACCGCTAACCGAGATGTCGTGACGGGGTTCTCCCGGTCGAGAGCTTCTGCGACTACATGACTGGTCATGATCATCGAAGCTTCAGCCTCCTGGGCTCCTCGAAACGGCACCGTATGATCCTCACTGCCCTCTTTCGTTATTCTCGGAAGACCAAAATGAGGATCCACTTTGACTCTTCCGATGCCCGGAAAGTGTTTCCAACAGTCATGGACGCCCAATTCACGATGGCCAGAACCGATCTCGGTCGCCAGGGCCAAGGCAAGTTCCGGATCAGATCCAAACGAACGTGAACCGATTCCTCTCTCGTCACTACTGCGAAGTAAATCGACACAGGGAGATAGATTTACATCGATGCCCAACTCACGCAGCTCTGCTCCAGAAATTCTTCCCTGTTCACGTGCCCAACTCAACGCTTGATCTCGATCTCGCATCGCTGCAGCCCCGAGCGACAGGTTTCCTGGAAATAAAGTCACACCCTCTGCGATCCTGACGACTCTCCCACCCTCTTGATCGATGGAAACGAGAAGCGAAGGTCCCAGAATCGAGCGCAGGTCAGCAATCAACTGTTTTAACTGGATCACCGAGGTGACATTGCGGCCAAACAGAATCACTCCCCCGGGTCGCACCTCCAGGAGATGTTGCCGGGTCTCTTCTGAAATGCTCGGCTCAGGAATACCGATCCAGAGACGCTTATTGATCAACGGTCCCCTCGCTTTTCGAACGCCACAGGATTTTTCTCGATCCAGCAGATCCCGAGTGTTACCGGAGCGGTGATGACAATCCACCAGGGCCATGCAATCAGCGGATCCTCGACCCCCAGCAACGGTTTCTGCAAAAACAACATCGCCCCCAGAGTTGAACCTGTGATCAGGGCCGCAATCACACTACGAGAGCTGCCTCGGCTGGGTGTAAATCCTGCGCAGAGAAAAACACCCAGCAATGCGCCATAGATGATCGTCATCGCAGAAAGGGCCAACTCGACCAGATTGTCGGCAGGTGCCCAGCCAGCATTCTTGAGCCAGGAAAAAGACATCGCAGAAAGGGCGAGTACCAGTGTCACCACGAATGAAGTACGACGTAGCGTCGATGTTCTCTCAGAAATCGGTCGCTGCAGGACATCGACGGTCCAGGTCGCAGAAATTGCGCATATGGCAGAATCCAGGCTCGACATAGCAGCTGCCAACAAACCTGCCAGTACCAATCCCAGTAAACCAGAAGGCATCTCATGCAAGATGAAAAGAGGGAGAACCTTGTCTCCATCTCCGGTTCCGTAGGACGGTGGAACCAGTGCCCAACAGCATGCGATCGCCGAACCAATCACCAGAAACAAAGCCGTCAGGGGAAGATTCGCTAGCCCCGAGATGACCAATGCTCGGCCAGCAGACTTCCCATCGCCACAGGTGAGAAGTCTTTGCACCATGTCATGATCAGTACCGTGTGTAGCCATCGTCAGAAAAAACCCGCCAACGAGTGCAGTAGGAAGTGATCTGGAATCCGCCAGTAAAATAGAAAGAAATCCACGATCTCCAGTGCCACTCTCAGGCCAGAAGAGAATCTTCCCCGAATCGTTGGTCTGCATCCAATCCATGAATGAAGTCAAGCCGCCGGGTATTTGTTCGAAAACGACCCACAGAATTGAAATGGCAGCGATGATGAATACACACCCTTGAATTGAATCCGTCACCATCACTGAACGAATTCCTCCGACAAGCGAATACATGCCGGCAATTACCGCACAGATCAACACCGCCGATTCAAGCGAGAGGCTCGTTACGGTCTGCACCGCAATCGCAGCGATAAATAGCCTCACTCCACTGGCCAGGATTCTCCCTGCGATAAAAGCCAACGCAGTACAACGTCGCGACAATGCTCCAAAACGAAGATCTATCAGTCCATAAACCGTCGAAACTCCAAGATTGTGATAGAGCGGGACTAGCGATCTGGCGAGAACAAGCTTCGCCAGCAATGCCCCGAGGCCGAACTGAAGGAATGCCCAGCTCGCAGTGCTATATGAGTTCTGTGGAACTCCTATGAAAGTGGCGGCGGAAAGCTCCGTGGCCATCAGCGACAGAAAAACAGCCGTAGTACTCATACTACGTCCGGCCAGAAGTAGGTCCTCTGGCGCTTTCGATCGCCTGGAAACAACCAGGCCAACCCCCACGACTAACGTGAGATATGCAATGATCACGGCTAGATCGGCGAATTCCAACACATCCATGGCGGGACGATATAGGTATCTGATCACCGGATACAGGGGCTACTTCGACTGGAAATCTCATGAGAATCAGTAATTATGAAAGCATGACAGAAGCAACCAACCCTCCCCGAGATCCGCGCCTCTCTCCGCTCTTCGAAGAAGATGCTGACGTGGTGGCCAGGCACTGTATCGACCTCGTAACCATTGTATTCGAGGATCCGGAGCTAGAACTCGAGATGATCGACTTGCTCCAGCGAAATATCGATCAGAAAGAAGGATTCTCGACCGGAGAATTCTGTATCGCTCTGATCCTTGGTGAAATCCGTAGCACATCCTCCACCACTGTCATTCTGCAATGCCTTCACGCTGAAGAAGATGAAATGATCCAGCAAATCGCTGTCCGATCACTGCAACGAATCGGTGGCCCCGCCTTCGATGCGATTCTCGAGCTCCTGGAAGATCCAGAAGTCAATGGTGAGGCAGCCGCGATGGCCATCGGAAGTCTTGAGGGCATCAGTCTTCATGAGCTACCCCAGCATAAAGAAAACATCATCGAGCGGCTTCGAATCGACCTGGTCAACAGCAAACTCCCCATCCAGAGAAGAGAAGCCGCTGCGATTGCCCTGGCACGACTGGGGATCTCCGAGGTCGCAGAAACCATCGAGCTCTTACTGGAGCGTGAATTCCAGAATGGAAATGTGTTCATTAGCGAAGCTCTCGAATTGATGTCCGAGTACCCAGATGGAACACCGGGTCATACCGAAGACCCCATCGAGCAGGTCGTCCGCTGGATTAGCGATGACATACTTCCCGGCGGGGAATTCGATCTCTCGATGATCAAGAAAGAAGAGAGTGACCCCGAACAAATCTAATCGGCCCCATTTCTCTCCCTTGTTCTAGACCTCTTCGAAGAACCAGGGCTTCAGGACCTGTAATTTCTCCTCATAGGTGTCGGGATCCAGCAACCAGCAACTGCTGGCGACCGAAGAGAGGAGACTGTTTCCATCCTGCGGGGTGAAGCAGAAGCCCGTGATCTCGGTGCCGTTGACGATGGACAGGGTTTCGTGCGGAATCACCGTCTGATTGAGAATCCTGCCGAAGAAACCGTGATCGCGACCGAAACTGAAGACCTGATTCGAAGACTTCTTGTATGTCCTGGCCAACCGATCGTTCTCTTTCACCCGAGACATCAACTGCTCCATCGTCGTCGGCTCTTCCACCACCAGACGAAAGCGCAATGTGTGCATGTACTGTGAGTTCAGTTTCACTGCACTGGAAAACAGATTGGTGTATTCACGATCCAACGTCCGGAACAAATGGTGAGCGTCGCGCGCATGATGAGTTCCAAAACGTTCATCCTTGTGCTTACCGACCTGTGGAGACGGAGCAAATCCAGCGTCCTGGCTCACATCGTTGGCACGTCGCATGCAGACAAAATCTGCCGAAACCAGATTATGGGGCATCTCGCCATTGCCGAGCGCCATCGTCTTGATGATGGCGGCCAGATTGTGGGTATTACACGAAACAACATGGAGAAATCTATCTTCGCCAGGAACGAGAGCCTCATCATTGATGCCACGAGCATACATCTTTCCGAATCCGAACTCGGAACCCTGCGCCACAAATCCCTTCACGGATGAGGCCGCTTTGTAATACTCTTCCTTGTTCGCCAGACCGGCCCCCGATGGAGTGCAGTCAATCACTACCGAGGATCGCTCGATCGCATCGCGTGTCTCAAAAGAGGGCCGCATTCCAAGCTTCTCGAACCCAGACATCGCCTCCGGCGCGGTCGAAAGAAGGGCTCCTCTTTCGAGTAGATTTTGTACCTTTGAGCGATCGGTATAGAGAGGAGACCGCTTGTTAAACGTCACCTCATCGATTCCCAGTTGCTCTTTGAAGTGACAGAGCAGCCCGATCAAGGGCTCACCAATCGTGCCGGTTCCCACGACATGAACAATCCGCGACATAAAGCCCCCCTGCAAATCTGATGTATCAGCGCAACCTCTGGGCCAACGTGGCACCGGGGCCTTACCGATCTTGCACTCCTGAGATTAATTGAATATCGCCCCCACCGCGAGGTATCTCATCT
>JBBWWC010000081.1:0-5765 GCA_050256555.1 Planctomycetota bacterium
TCAATCACGGTTCTAGTATTTTCGAACCCTTCACGCGCCACGGAAAGGGGATCCCTCTTCCAGTAATCCGGATTGTAGAGCTCCAGTGAGATACAGCCCTCGAAATTAATGGCGGCAAGATCTCGAATCGACTGCTCCAATGGCAAGATGCCATCACCGGGAAATACGCGATGGGAATCCTGTAGTTTGTCCCGAACAGGAGTCGCAGGAGCATCGTTGAACTGAAAGATTGCGATGAAATCGCCACGTAACTTTTTCAAACTTCCAAACCCCGAGCCGCCTATGTGCATGTGAAATACATCTGGAATGATTCGGGCTTGCGGATGCCCGCTATCCAGAGCTATTCCTGCCGCCTGGCCGAGCGTCCGACAACCTTCCAAAAAGTTGACGAATACCAGAGCTGGTTTCAGGTTGTAATCCTTGAGTCCAATTTCGATCAGTTCCCGATATCGTTTTGCCGCCCAGTGTGGATCAAACTCGGCGCGTGGTCTGGCCGGTTGCGGAATCACCTGAACAAATTCTGCACCGATGGCAGAGATCATTCGCATCCGGTTTCGCGTCTCTGGAAGATTTTTATCCCACTCCTCCTTGGTCGCCGGAATCGCATTCCAAAGCCCGATCACAGATGGGACAAACAGGCCTGCATCTCGGATCCGCTGACCGAGCTCGACGAGATCACCACCGTTCTTTTCATATTCTCGTAACTCACCGTCCCAGGGTTCTATCGCATCGAAACCAGCCTCGGATGCGAATCGAATCTTGTCGAGCAAGGGAGTCGGTCGCAAAGTTGCGGTATCCAGACACAAAGGCCAACGACGGGTCACTGATGGGCTAGTACCAGGAGAATCATCAACCGGTTGAGCTGCGGCTCGATTCCCATTCGAGAGAGCTGCGACAGCTGGAATCGTCAGTGCATTTTTTAGAAATTTGCGACGTGTGGTCAAAAGTAGACCTCTTTTTCCCAACGTTATCCTGTCAGCGATTGCGTATTCTCATCGCAACCGACATCATCACGAAGCATTTTCGCATAACAGATAATTTATGGAAGGATCCAGGCCGGATGGAAACGAAGCCATTTCCTGTACAAATAGAGGTCTGCATCGACGATGCGGCCTGTGCCCAAGAAGTGGTTGCAGCCGGAGCCGACAGACTCGAGATCTGTAGCGCTTTGCCACTCGGCGGACTCACACCGACCGCCGCAGTGGTTCGAAAAGCATCGGGTGCGGGGGTTCCAGTAACTGCCATGGCCAGACTACGACCTGGAGATTTCGTTCTCGATGAGGAAGATATCGCCATTTTACGGGACGAAATCTCCGCTCATCTCGAAGTCTCGGCCGCTGGAATCGTCGTCGGGGCACTGACTCCCGAAGGAGAAGTCGATAGCGTCGCCCTCGGCTGGCTAGTAGAAGCCTGTGCCGGTCGACCGGTGACCTTTCATAGAGCTTTCGATCATTGTTGTGATCGACATTCCGGACTTGAAAAGATCATTGATAGCGGCTGCCAGCGTCTTCTCACCTCGGGTGGTGCCAGCACCGCCCTGGCCGGAGCCGAAGAAATCGCAAAAATCGTGGATATCGCTGGAGATCGCCTGGAGGTGATTGCCGGTGGCGGCATCCGACCAGGATCAGCTCTAGAAGTGGTTCAAAAAACAGCAGTACGATGGCTGCACCTGTCAGCCCGGAGAGAAGCACCAGGCCCCTCTCTCCAGCATTCTCCACAAATCCCGCTCGGATCAGCAGCTTCCCCTGAACCGGGCCTACGGTCCTTCACCGACCCGGCCATCGTCCAAAAACTACGACAAGAACTGAATCCGGAACATTGGTAGGGCTGACCTCTCCCCCCTCAACGTGGTAGCCTCAACATCCCTCGTGAAAAGGAGTCAGGACCTTGGAAAAGGTCGAGCCCGACAGTCTCGATGTGAAGTACGGCGGCTTTGGCCGTACCTCCTGGCAAATTCGCTGGGAGGGCGGAAAGCTCGTGTGGCGTCGCTTTGCCGCCGAGTGGACCGAGGTCGCACTGGAAGAAATCCAACCCGAGTCACAGTCCTGGGTCGATTTCTGGCAATCGCTCGACAAAAGCAAGGTCTGGGACTGGAACGAGGTCTACTACCGGGCAGCAGAACGGGCCGTCGACAAAAACAGTCCGGCAGACGTTGAAGCCACGGAGAAAGATCCAGCCATCGATCCCGATGAGGTCATCTCCTGGTCCGTCTCTATTCTGCTAAAAGATGGGCGCCTGATTGATTCCAGTGGCTCCAATGCGGTTCCTGGCGCCACTCGCCGAACCCGACGTGGCCGCGGTCGAGGTCGTGGTGGTCCACCATCAACGCGAGAACCAGCAGCCGAAAAACCCGATTCTAAAAACGTTACTGACGATACCGTCAACACTGCGACCGCAGACCCTTCCAATGTCGGAATTCCGACGGACACCTTTGATCAATTTATCGATGCGGTCAAAGCCCTGATCGGAGGAAGGGAATTTGCCGATATTGTTGATGAGCAAGCGCCCGAAACTCTCCCCACTCAATATCGAACCCTGACTCCACGACGAGCCAATCGACCCGATCCTTTTGCCCAGGAAGAACTCGAAACTCAAACCAAGAAGACTCGCCGGCGCAAAAAGATTGGAAAAAGGAGCTCGACTTCGGGACGTAAACAAACCACCCGAGTCGGAGAAAACAAATCTGAAAACAAAACAGGACAACGAAAACGAACTCGCCGGAAACCAACAAGGCAATCGGAGCAGGGTGAAAAGGTCGCAAGCGAGAATGCAGAGGGCGCACCACGCCGTCGCCGCAAGCGCAGAAGAAGCCGTAAAAAAGGTGACGGAGCTTCCGTCGAAGGAAACTCTCCACAGGTCAAGAAAACCACCACCAGCGGTCCACAATCCGGCCAGCCAACAACAGAGGGAGATGGTACCGGTCAAAAGAAAAAACGTCGCCGCAGACGTCGCCGACGCAAACCCGGAGGCGGGGCTGACGGAGGTTCCAGCAGTGACCGTGGCCCCACCAAAAACTCCGGGGGATCGGGAACAAGCGGTACCTCAGGCGCCTAGAGACGTCCGAACTTGGCCGCCATCGTAAGAATCCGATTCGGTTGACGAGGATCATTGGTGACGATGATCAGCTTTCCCCGCAGAAGCACTTCTTTACGGTATTCTTCCAGCGAAACAGAGATCCGGAAAATACGACCGGCCACCACTTCTTCAACGGCAACCTCGAACAGACCTTCCGGAAACCCTTCCAGCTGGACTCGTTCGACCTTCAAGGTGAATTCAGGATCAACATTCTGAATCTGGATCTTCTTGGTCACGACCGGAACCCCATCGCCCAACAACGGATCCGTATCCTTGTTTCCAAACTGCAACACCCTGGGCGGATTGAGTTGAATCGGATCCAGATGCTCGATCTCCACATAACGACCGACAACAACCTGTCGACCATCTTTGACCTGAATCAAAAGATCGAGCGGGTCCTTGATATTGCGAGGTTCTGCGGAAGCTGCGGCTGTCACTTCAACTTCGTAAGCTCTATCTTTTTCGACCTCGACAAAATCGGTGATCTCAAACTCTCCGTTACGCGAGCGCGCACCGAGCACCTCAAATCCGAGATCTGTAGCTGCTAGAAGCTTGATGCGTAAAGATTTTGAATCCGACATCAATCCAAACAACTTGATCGGTTTTGGGTCTGTGTGAAACAGATTGATGACGTTCATGGTAAAGATAAAACGAAGTTGTGGTTGCTGTGGATCATCACTCTCGAAAGTCACACCCTTACGTGTCGAACCCGCCTTGATCTTCTTCGAATCCACTGCGATTCGGACAGCGACCGTTTCACCCGGAGGAACAACGGCTGGCTTGTCGATGACGATAGTACAGCCACAGGAAGGATTGGCGCGCCAAAGATTGAGAACGACATCTCCATCGTTTCGGATAAGAATATCACGTTCGATGGTTTCTCCCTGAAGAAGGTCTCCATACGAAACATCCGTCGCAACGAGGGCGATGACCGGACCTTCTACAGTTACTGGAGATTCTGGTTTAGCAAAAACTTCTTCACCAACCAGAGATTTCAAGCCAAGAGATCCGCTACCAAACAATAACAAACCCGCAAATAGCGACGTGAAAATTGAGCGCTTCTTGGTGATGGACTGAATCATGACGGTGAACTACTCCTCTGTGACATCCTGTTTCCCGGATTCTATTTTCTTTTCGCGCTTTTGTTAACTTTTCTGCCCAAATCGATGTAGATCTTGAATCCACGCACTTCTCAGGCCAAACCATTCTATCCTTCATCGGGAGTGCATTCGTTCCTTTCCCGGGGCAGAATACGCACAGGAGGAAGATCATGAAGCCCTACTCATTACTGGCGACCATCCTGTTAGTTACCTCAACACTGACAGCTTCGGAACAATTTCCCCTGGGAATTTTGGGCGCTCGAGGGCAAGTCGAGGCCGGTAGTCCTCTTGTGACCGTCATCTCGACCGACAGCGACTCTCCTGCAACCAGGGCAGGTCTTCAAGCAGGCGACCAGATCATAGGTATCAACGAAATTCCGTTCCTTGCCCACACCAAGAAAATCGACGACGGAGGAAAAGGGCCGCAGAAAACCCTCGGCGAAGCCCTCGATGATCGGGCCGCTCAAATCGAAGCATCCCAGCGCAAGATCAGCCTGGATCTGATTCGCGATAAAACATCCATCCAGCTGGAAATCGAGTTGCCCTTCCGGCCCAGTATCGCGAGCGAAGAAGGTCGAAATTTATTGATCGCCAATGCATCTCGTCAACTGCTCGAAACCAGGACTGCAAAAGGATACTGGAATGCTCCGGTCGGGCTCACCGGAGATCGAGTTCTCTCCGCTTGTGCGCTACTGGCGCTGCTCTCGACCAACATTGAAGAAAATAAACCGGCGATAGAGCAAGCCGCCGAATGGTTACGGGGCCCTGATGGAAAATCATGGATCCCTGATGATCCGATGCAAAAAGGCCCCGACAATCTCGGAAACTGGGCCATCTCCTTGACCGCCATCGCACTCGCCGAGCACAAAATCGCTACCGGTGAAGCAAAAAACGATTTCGCCATCCATCGATGTTGCAATGCTTTGGCCACAAGAATTAGTGATGAGGGTCTCTTTGGACATGACGTTGTCCCTGGTTACAGCAACAAAGGGTTCAATGTCATCAATACCCTGTCTCAACTGGCCTGGGCCATGGGGGCGCAAGTAAACACAGCTCTGAATCAAAAGTCCTGGACCAGTAGTCTCGAACAAATTCGTCGATCCATCGATCCGAATGGAGGCATCCGCTACTGGACGATGAAAGGTACCGGAACAGGCGATGCATCTCTGCGAACTTCTTCGATGGCGTTGGCACTGGCCATCGCTGATCAAGAGCCTCAAATGTCCCAAAAACTTGGGAGCTATCTGGCGAATCATCTACAAAGAACCAGAGAAGCTCACGCAGTTGGATCTCTCGGAATGATGCTAACGCCCTCGGCATTGTGGAGACTCGACCAGGAAGGGTATTGGAATTTCCTGAGTGAATGGCGCTGGTATCTCGCTCTAACCCAACGACATGATGGATCTCTTCAGTACATCGGCGGCAAGGGAAACAATGGCGGCGATGGCTATCTTGGCAAGGATCGGATCGGTTGCATCATCGCCATCTTGATCCTCACCCCGCCTGGAGAAAAACTGAGACTCCACGCAACGAAAATGGCTGCTGCTGACAAAAAAAGCCACAAAACGTCAAGCGAGCCAAGAACCCCTG
>JBBWWC010000082.1:0-15571 GCA_050256555.1 Planctomycetota bacterium
TCAGCACCCGTGAATTCGGTCCCGATTTCCTGACATTGACCGAAGACATCCTGACGCCAAGATTCCGTCACAGCGCCACCTTGTTACCCAACGGTAAGGTACTCATTGCTGGTGGCCAGGAGTACAGGAATGAGACCATCATCGACCCGAACTTCGCTCCGGGACAGCCTGGATTCCAGGTCACTATCCAAGTCTTTCCATCCGTCAAAACGATGGAGATCTTCGATCCAGGCTCGCTCGGTTTCCAACCAGCACTAACCGTCACAGGGGATGATGCTGAGTTTCTCAGTGCCCGTGGCCGCGCCGGCCATAACACCGGCCAGCTCGCAGGGCAGGATGGAACCCTCGGAACCACAGATGACATCTTGTTACATGCTGGAGGCTTCCAGACTCTGTCCACCATCTTCGCTCCCCAGTTCAAACTCCCATGGCAGGCAGATACCAGTAACTCGCAAAACTTCGAGTACTACGACGCCACCAGTGGTGATAATCGCATTGCGGCCGGAATCGTTGCTGCAGACCGCGTCAATCACCCCTCCATGCTGAACCTCGGTACCGTTCGTCAATCCACACTCGAGTTCGATCTCGATGAAGATGGAATCATCGATCCGCTGCTCGGTGACATCCCTGCGATTCCAGGAATGACAAACTTGTTGCTCATCGCCAATGGGGACAACGACGATGCTGCATGTCCGACAGGAGGTGGCCAAAACGACATGCTGGTCGCCACCTTTACCGGATTCGGCCCCTCGAACGGTTTGACCTTCACCCTGTTCGGTGGTGGAGCTCTCCAAAATAATATCGAGTTGATTGTTTTTGATCCGATGAACTGCGCCGGGTTCAGTCGCAGTGAAGCCGATTTCGTGATGGTCCAAACACGACGGACCTATAACGGAGAAACCATCACGACAGGTGTCGGCCTGACAGCTGGCGGATCTTTCATGATCCCAACGCCCAATGGCTGTGTTGAACTCACTCAGGGAGTTTGCGCCAATGAAATTGTCGGAGTTACGATCTACGATCCATTCTACTTTGCCGGAAATGATCCACCCTGGGATCAAACAGGGAACATCAATCCGATCACCCATCCAACTGGGATTGCTGGCACCTTTATCAACGTCGACGGAATCATCGCAGATGACATTCTTGACGGCTTTGCGGAAGGTACTTTCTTGATTCAGCTGGCGCAGGCGAAAATGCTCCATACGTTGAATGTTGTCCCGGGAGAAGATGGCGTCATGAATACGGTCGACGACCGAGTCGTGTCCATCGGTGGTGGCACCAGTTACTTCCCCAACTACGGGGATGAACCGACGACTCTTAGTTGTGATGTCATCATGCTTCCAGGCACCAACGACCCGGCCACTGGCCCCTAGAAGAACTGCGACACAGCAGTGACTCACGCATGGCTCTTTCTTCCTGAGCCCTGGGATGGAAACTGTGATGACATCGAATCACCGACCTGATCTTTCGAAATACAACTCATGCCACGGTTCTGAATCAGGTTTTTCACTCGGCGTCCTGGTGATTCTCTTCGTGCTGGTCGTACTGGGCTGCATTCTCGCTTTTCTATGGATACCCGCCTCCACTCCAGCGCCGCTTTCAGGTGTCAGCAAAGATCCCTCTACCAACAATTCACCCTCGAATAGCAAATCCAGAATTGCTAAGGATTCGCAACAGACCTCTCCCCTCGACACACTTTCTCCCAAGCTGCTAACTCTACGCGAAAAAATCGACAGCTACTTTCAGAAGACCCAGTGGGATTCAGCCATGGATTCTTCCACTGCGCATCGAGTCGCCAGAGCCCGCGACGAACTGGAAGAGTTCTTGTCGGGCCTCGGTCCCGAACACGTCTCTCTCCTCATCGGCCTCCTCGAAGAAGAGCCAGACTTCGTCAATCGACGTTTCCTATTGAGAGCTCTCGGTAGAATCGGCACCGAAGAAGCCCTTGGCGGGCTCATCGACCACTACTGGTGGTGCACTCAGGAACAAAAGGAGAGCGAAGTCAAACACACCATCGATGCTCTCGCATTGGCAGATAATGCCGAATCGTTTCAGCTCCTCAGTGAATTTGCTCTTTCAGAAGATACGATCACTCATCGCTATCGTTTTGTCGGAGCTCTGACACAAAGTTCGTTCTCTGCCGATGCGGTAGGCATCTATTCGCAGCTCATGACAGATGAATCTCATTTCAGGGTCCGCCAGCGAGCAGCCTTCGGAATGAAGATCTCGGGGGGGCTCTCAGATGTCCCTTCCATCGAACGAGCCCTGCAAGAAGAAGTGAATCCTTACGTCAGACAATCGTTCCTCGGTGCTATTGGAGGAATCCGTGACGTAAATTCCATCCCTCAGGTACGCAAGATTCTTCAGGAGGACGAAGTGCTTTCGACCCGGATTTCCGCCGTCAGAGCCCTTCTCAGAATCGAGGGAGCTGCAGCGATAGAAGCTCTACAAGCGGCTCTCAACGACGATTCACAACCGCAAAGAGTCCGGGAAGAAGCCCAGCGAGCACTCACCAAGCTCGGCGTTAGCGGCTAACCACTTCCACGTTGCTCTTGAGACCGAAGGCTGCCGATGCCACGATTCTCTTTAAAGAAGCAACAGCGTCTCCATTGATCGGTCGTAAACTGGATCTATCAAACATCGAAACAGCGGGAAGAGACTGATGAGCTCAGAGAAACTGACGAAAAACCGTGATCATTGCGCCGCACTCCTCGGCCCAATATTTTCACGACTCGCAGCACTGCTTCTCTTTGCACTTCTTGGTTGCCAACCCAGTTCTCACCCCAACTTAATCTCAGCGCGTATCGAGGGCTCTCTCGATGATGGACTCGGCAATGGTGACCGAATCATCCTGGTTCTCGACACTCCCGTTTCTCTGAATGGAAACCCTCGAACAGGTCTCGTTTTCTCTTCGGAAGACATCAACAAAACTCGAGAATACTCGATAAAAAATGGCTCCACGCGAAACGTGTTGATCATCGACATCGACTCCGGCTTCGAAGACCTGATCGTAAGTAACTCTTCCGATTCAGCCCCCTCGACCTCTATCTCTCTCGATCTGGAGCTCACAGGACTGATTTCAGATGAAGGAATACTCTTGTCTGGCCTGGCTGGGCCGGTCGATCTAGAACCACCAGCTCCAGCTCCTGCTCTCCTGATTGATGCCCGCTGGATCGATTCTGATCAAAGTTCAACCGTCAATCAGGAAGACATGTTGCTACTACGTTGGGACCAGCCCGTTCAATTGTCTGATCAGCTACGAGACCGAAAACTCGAAATCTCCCAGACTCTGGTCAGACTCCCCGTCGAAGGAGACCGGCTCGGCACCAGCAGTATCCCGGCTCGCTTCCTCGATGGACCACTCTCACGCGAATCACGAATATTGCTGGGACACTCACCTTTTCTCACCATCTCCGGGATTCATGATTCAGATCGATCAAGGTACAAGGGTTCACCCAGCGGGATCGCCGTAGCGGCCACCACGATTCTCCCCACCACAACCCTTCATACTCTGCAGGGAGCCGGGGTTGCTTCCGCCAGCGTCATTGATCTGGAAGGTGATTGTGATCCATGGGAAGACCTGGCCTTGCCTCCGCAGCTGCCGGCCCTGGAAGGCTATACCTTGACGCATCTCCCGGAAGGACGGGCGCTGCTCACTGGTGGCAGGGTTCTGCGTCCCAGTGGAGGCTCGCAGGTCAGTGCCGATGCATGGATTCTTGATCCACGCGGCCACCATCTCGGTCCCTTTCCGATGCAGGCACCGAGAAGAGGCCACACGGCCACCGTAATGCCTGGCAAAGATACGATTTTCAACACTCCTGATGATTACATCATCCTCTGCGGCGGCTGGGATGGGATACAGGCGAGAAACGATGCTGAAATACTTCTCCTTGATTCACCAGATAAAGTATTTCTCACGGTTCAGATGTCAACACCGCCCACTTCTCGTTTCGAACACACCGCACACCGTATCGGAAATAGCAACTCGCTGATCGTGGTCGGCGGTCGGCTTGACAACAAACTCAACGGAATCCTCGAACAACTAGACATACAAATCAAAAACTCAGAGGGAAACCTCGAAGCGATCGGAATATCGACCCAGGTCGGGCATTTAACCTATCCCCGCCATCAACATGCTTCGATTCTCTTTCAAGATTCGGAACAACCACTGCTGCTCATCTATGGCGGATACGGTGGAGCACTCGGAACGCCGCATTTACAATTGACTGCTGAAAACTGCCGAATTCTTGACTCACCTGAAGCGTTCCGGCTTCGAACCAGTACCGGCTATGCGCGGCCACTGATCTTCCGTTCCGTTGCCGATCTTCCGGGACCACGAAGAGGTTTGCATCTATTCCCACTCAGCGATGCTTCCGATCAAGGAAATCAAGCGCTACTGGTTGCAGGAACCCGAAGAGAAGCAACCACGGATGCTTTCTCACCGATACAAATTTCAGAATGCCGAACCGGCTACACCTTGATTGCAGAAGATCTAGGGAGGGGACAAATCCGGCTCGATTGGGCTGCTGTGGGACGGCTGCCAGTCGAAATGTTTCAGCCCAGCATCGCCGGATTACCGGGTGGAAGAGTCCTCATCGCAGGAGGCCTGGAAAAAGAAGGACGGCCGTCTGCTGAAGCTGCGATATACGATCCAGTTTCTGGAACCCTGGAACAGGTCTGCCAGCAACTTTCTGATCATTCGGAGATCCCGATCGCTTCTCAGGCTGTCTCTCTGTGGGGAGGAGCAATGATTTTCGGAGCTCTACCTGAAAAACAAGCCAGTAGCGGCATTCTGTTTCGTTTCGAAAATTAGCCGGCGAGATTTCGCATCAAAACAAAAAATCTCAACTCATTGTGAATCGGCTGGGTCCTCACCACCGGAGTAACTGACCAGCTTTAGCTTCAACTCCCAGATGTCCCCATCGGTAGAGTTCTTTTTCTTTTTGTTGGTCAGTTCCATTTTTTCAAAACCAAGATGCGGGGCACGAGTCCGAATTCTTTCCAGAAAAGTAATGTGATCACGAAGAGCCTTGGAGCCAAAGGTAGCAGAGTAGGTATGTGTCGTTAGCCCACCGTTTTCACGCTTGTCACTATTTGAGCTGACCACTTCGGGCTTGGCAGATGAGTTGCGCATGTCCTCGACAATCTGCGCAATAATACTACTGGTCTTGCTTGCGTTCTTCTTGCTCTCTTCACGACGACGATGATCCTTGACCACGTCTTTACTTTCCGCACTGCCGAGCAACTCCTTTAGCGCATTAAAATTACGCGCCTCTGAAGCCGTACTTCGACGATACGCCTCTCCCTCTGTCTTGATCCAAAACCCCCAGGCACCAAACACCGCTGAACATAAAAACAACGTCAGCAACAGAATCTGGGTCAGATCGCTGGCTTCATTTTTTGACGACATTTTTATTTCCTTCCTGATGTTTCAGTAACGGATCTCTTGAGTTTCAAATCCAGGGATACTTTTTTCTTATCTGCAGAAGTCGAAATACTTTCCTCAAGAGAGAAAAATTTCGAATGCTGTTCGAGCGCAGAAATCGCTCTCTCTGCGGCAGAAGAGTCAGCAACGAAGAACTCGACGGTTGATTTCCCATCCCGTTTCTTCAATCCATTCATGTCAAACTTGGACCACTCAGGGTAAACCTTTGGATTGGCCGCAGCGATTCCCTTCGAAACATCATCGAGCAATTCCAGACCAGACAAAAACTGGGAAATCCTTGCCCGAGATCGGCCGGACGACCCTCCTTTGAGCTCGTTGATTTTCCGCTTGGCGCTGGCCAGGTAATTCGGATTGGCCGATCGCGGCAGTTCTTCAAAACGTGCCATGTACACTTCCGCCATGTTTGCGCGAACAGTTTCGTATTCTTGACGCCGGTACTGTTTCTCCCGGTGATTCGAAATCAGCCAACTCACAGAAATACAGCACAACACCAAGCCGAGCAAAACAAGGCTTGGCATCAATCGTGAAAAACGTCGTTCGTAACGGTGCTCTTCTTTTCGTAAATCGAAGGTGGTAAGCCCCTGACCCGCTGACTGGAGGGCAAGCCCCACAGCAACTCCACCACTGCTATTGCAGCGATCTACCTGGTCAAGTCCGAGGTCAGAATCGACTCCATCACAAACTCGTAACTGCTGAGCTGTAACTTCGTACTCTTCGGCAAGACGATCTGCGATTCCTAGCTCGGCGGCGGCACCACCAGAGACGACGATGCGATCGAGTGGAGAACGCATCAAAGTTCCTGCAAAGGTTCGATCAATCTCAGTAAAAAGTCGCTCGACAACCTCGTCTGGATCTGCCGGAGGTAAAGAAGGGCTCGCTGTTAAATCCTCATTCAGCTTCGCAAACTCTTCGTCAGAAACTACTGCTATCGAAAGCTCTTCATCAGCTTCGTCGACCGAAGCTCCCTCGAAGAGACTGGCGAATTCTCCCGCTGTTTCTGATTCACTTCCATCGCCTTCACTCTTTGGGCTCTCGGCACCAGTGGCCAGAGCGGGGGTAGACGAAGGACGTAAATGGTTGGAAGTTGACCGGAGACGGGTGATCCGCCCCTCTTCCAGAAGCACAAAGGTTGTGTGCCCTGCTTCCATGCCGATCAGCAACGTTCGCCCACCTCTGATATCTGGTCTCGAGACATGCAATGCCGTCGCCAGAGCGGTCGCATCGATTTCAATTTGACTCGGATCGACGGAGCACTCGCGCAACATTTCCAGATGCAGCCCGACTGTGTTCTTTTGCACAGCACTGATCAGCAAGCGGCTGGAGTCTTCGGATTCAGAACATTTGATGTATTCAATGATGAGATCGTCGATCGAGGCGGAAGGAATATGCCCTTCACTCTCGTAGCGAATCGTTTTGGCAATGATCTCGTCCTTGGTGAATGGAACAGAGATTTCTCGAAGAGTCGTCATTCGAGTTGGTATCGAAGAAACCACGTCGAGATTTTGGCGCTCTGGGCCTGAAAAGGCTGATTCCAGAATTTCGGAAAGGGATTGAACTCGCTCCTCTGGGGTTTCCCCAAGGATACGAGCTTCGATGTAATCAACGATAGATGTCTGCTTCGAAGTGGAATCAACCACTGCGATACAAACGTCGGCTCCGTCGATTTCGATACCTGCGTGCAGGGCCACGTCAGGACTCCTCTCGAAAAAATCTTCTAAGGGATGACCTCAAGGCCTCTGCTGGCCTTGAGCACGATTTAACTCTTCCAGTCGACGAATTGCTCCCTGGCCATCATTTAGATCGATACCAAGGGTTGCTTCAATTTGCTTACGGGAATCTCCACCCGTTGTCGGCGTTCCTCTAAGACCCGGCGTCGGCTTCTTGCTCGGAACAGCACGATCCTTGGTCGGACCGCCACGTCCACCACGTCCAGGAATCGCTCCTCGTGTCTGCTTGACACCACTGCCAGACTTGGTTGTAGGTACAGGGCGCCCAGGCGAAACTCCGCCAGCTGTAGGAGTAGGATTCTTGGCTTCTGTGCCGGGAACCGGCTGACCAGAACGATTCCGGATACTCCCTCTCTGATCTCCTGGGATGGCCAGGTTTGTTGATGCTGGCGTCACAGGCGTACCACCGCCGAGAAGTAAAATTTCTTCCGGACTATAGCCACGCAGAACCAGGGCGGAGCCGTCCTCTTGAATGATCGGATCAATCTTGTCCGCAGCACTCAATGTGTATCGACGGCCGTCCTGCTCGTAAACGACTTTCTTCGGCTGATCATCGATCTCCACCACCGTCAGTACATTCTCATCGATCCGAAACGTTTTCCCTTGCTCAAGAAGGCGCACCCGCTGGTTGGAAACCGGCGCACGCGTAGAACGAGAGCTAGGTCTCGTCGTACGACCACGTGTGGATGTTCGACTGGAAGCCCCCCTGACACGAGTCGTGTTGACAGTTCGTGACGGAGTTCTCGATGATCGAGAACTCGTAATGACAGCGGTCTGCCCCTTCTCCGTGATGGTAGCAAACCTTTGGCCATCCGCAGAAGAAACGATCACGCCGGTGATCTCCCACTCCCCGATGGGTCCTCCTTCGAGTAGTGGCAAGTTCGGATCTACCGCCGGCTGCACTGGTTCTGTACGAACAACCGGTGGCTTTCTGTAAAGATCGGCGATGATTTTCTGGTACTGGTTATTCACCGGCCGGGCAACTTCCTCACGTAATGAAAAATCCTCAGGATCAGCAAGACGTACGGAAACAGCTTCGGGAGCACCCGAGTAAAGGTCATAAAAGGTGAATGTAAGAAGACACAAAGCTCCGATATTCAGGAGCAAAAGTCCTCCACGTAACAGATTGATATTCAACTTCGGCATCTTTAGTTCCTCCACACCTTCATCGGCGCACTTCTCTCCAGGAAAGGACCACCAGATGGTGATCCCTCCGGGCACACACAATTCTACCCGAAAGTGCACGATCCTCGCGTGTTCCTTCGATAGTAGCGGTGAAATAGTTGCTGGCAAAAACGGTATGATCTTCAAGATCCTGTTTCAGGAGCTCAAAAATCGACTCTTCAGAGCCACTTCCATCGGTCCAGGATTCATCGATCTGTCCCACTTGTTCAAACCGGGTGAAATGCTGAAACTCCTGCATCTCGTCTTCCTCAAGCCCGGAAAAGTCGTCAGTCGTCGTTACTGGAACTTGGTCTTCTTCTTCTTCGAGTTCGTACTGGTTGCCATGCTCATAGATCATCCAGGCGATTTCTTTCGCCTCATCAAAATCCTCAAAAGAACGAAGCAACGAGATCAAAACTTCGGGACGAACAGTATTCAGGTTGATCTTACCGCTCGAGTTCGCCGTCAATACATGACGCAAACCGATAGGTTGCGGTAATTGTGAAACTCCCTCGTCGAACATTTCAAAACCAGCCTGCGCAAGGAGATCGGTAGCACCCTGGATCTCGATACCCAGACTACCGAAATCACTATCAGAGAAACCTTCCTCTTCTTCTAACTCAGCCACTTCTGGATCGATCGGCCCGTTAAAGAGCTCCCAGGTGACTCCATCGACCTCAAGAATCGAATCGAGACTTCGAATCCTACGGGTCGAATCTTCCGTTGCACGTTCATAAACCATGCTAACGATGGAAGTGGCAGCCTGACCTGGATCGGGAACATCGTAATAATCGAAACCATTTTCCTGATTGTAATCGATCACCGCCTCGACCAGGCGCTGAAGCATAATCTCGGCTTCCTCTACCGTTTCCTGATCTGGTGCTACGTATTCCTCGATCAGCTCTTCGTCCTCAAGGAGATCGCTAATACCCGCCGCTTCTGCAGCAGCTTGAGCTTCTTCATCCAGTTCGTCGGGATTCTCTTCTTCTTCATCTTCATCTTCAGAAAAGGCTGCCAGTTCGAAGATGTAGTTGAGATCGATACAGGATTCACCATCGATGACTTGCCCTGAAATCTGCACTTCATTGATCGAATCCTGGAGTGGGTAAGCCCAGCTATCATGACGGGTATCGACTATCTCGTTGCCTCCAGAGGCCTCAGCACCGCCTCCGCCTCCGCCGCCGCCACCGGGGAGAGAAAGCCCACCGGGGAGACTGGTTCCGGCGCCTGAACCACCGGTCGAGCCCTGACCAGAGAACTCATCTTCGAGCTCTTCCGCGTCAAAGTAGCCCAGATCCTCCATCATGTCGGAGCTAAGGTTTTGAAGAACCTGGCGAGCTCCCGATTGGAGAGCATAAGAGAGACTGACAAATCCCTGGCGATTGCGAGAAATCCGCTCCTCGATCTTGGTGACAAAAACGAGTTGAGTGATGATGACGGTCAGGACCAGAACCAGGACCAGAACCACAAATAGCGCCATTCCCTCCTGTGGAGGAAATGAGCGATATCGCTGGTGGGTCAGATTCTTCTTCATCACAAACTCCGGTTTTCTACCAAGATCAGCAAAGGGGAAACATTCCACTTTCTGCGTTTCAATTCATCGGCAGATCTCATGCCAGTCTACACTGATCTTTTGCCAGGATTCGCTTCGGCAGCAAATTCATAAACCTATAATATTTATAGGCTTACAGAAATGCACCCGAAAACAGCCCGAGAATAGGCTTGAAACAGTACCTGAATCGAGCCCTTCGGTGTTCGAAAACACTACACCTGGGCAGATTCAGGCGTTCCGTCAGTCGCTGGTATTTCTTTCGCAGAACGCAAAAAGAACGAAAGAACTACCGGAAGAACCACCAGGGTGAGAAGGGTAGAAGCCGAAAGACCACCGATAATCGTCTTTCCGAGGGTATTGAACTGAGGCCCGGTATTGGCCTGAGCGGTGTAAGCCATCGGAATCAGCCCGAGAATCGTGGTCAGAGCAGTGATGAGAATCGGCCGCAAGCGGTCACTGGCGCCGCTGGCGATCGCCTCCAGTGGTTCCACGCCATCCTTCAAACGGCGCAACACCTGATCAATCAAAACAATACCGTTGTTCACCACGATGCCGCTCAAAAGGATCATTCCAACGGCAGCCGGCGTATCGAGAGAATCTCCCTGTAAATAAAGACTCCAGATCACTCCTGGAATTGCCAACAGCACTGTCACCATCAAAACCAACGGAGTTCTCAACGATTCAAACAGACATGCCAGTACCAGATAAACCAGGAACACTGAAAGATACAAACCTTCACTGAAGGACTCACGATTACGCCAGCGCCCCTGCCAGCTTTGACCCAGATCCCAGGTATATCCGACCGGCCACAGATAAGCCTCGAGTGCCTGCTCTATTCTCTGCTCCACCACATCCTTGTCCGCAATTGCGTAGCGGGCAGTGACGTTTGCGTAAGCCAATCGATCCCAGCGCTTACGTTCATCGGGTGTTTCTGCCTGAACCAGTTCTCCAAGATCTTCAATCGGCAAATCCAACGTATCTGTCAGCGGGAAACGCATGCCACGGAGTTCTTCAACACTATCCGTTTCTTCATCAGACAAGCCGATGGAAATACCCATATCACCGGAGCGAGTCCTCAAGTTCGAAAGACGATTCCCAGCGAAGGCTGTCGATACACTTCGTGCAACCGTATCACTGGAAACCTGTAATCGACCGAGCAAATCTTCATTCGGTTCGAGGCGAAGTTCATCGACTTCATCTTGGCCTGGCAATTCTGCCTCGGTCACACCTTCGACACCTTGTAGATAAAGGGCAACCTTTGGCGCCAGATCATCGAGCAGCATTCCAGAATCACCCTTGAGTCGGATTCGGATGGACCCGGCAGTGCTACGACCACTGCCACCTCCACCTCTTCCTCCCCAACCCCAACCATCATCGGTCCGAATGCTAAATCCTGGGACTGTCGGAAGAATTCCATCGATGCGCTCTCGAAGCTGAGCGATGTAATCCTCCGTAGCCACATCGGCTGGAGGATAAATTCTTGTCAGAGCATACCCATCCTTGAACCAGGAATAGATATCACCCTCCCCGATAACATCGCGATGGTTGTCGAGATAATTCTCGATATCGGTAACCACCTTTTCCATCTCACGATAGTCCAGTCCTTCAACAGGTCGGTATGAAATATTCGCGTAGTTATTTTTCCAGTCCATATCAGAGAGATCGAGGCGGAATCCGTTTTCAAAAGGAATTACAACACTCAATGTTGCAGCCAATGCAATAAAGACTGTTACGATTCGATGGCGAAGAGCAAGATCGATAAAGCTGCGATACTTGGCTCTGAAATGGACGAACCAGGGAGCGACGCTCGACTTCCCACCCTTGTAAATCCGGGCTGCAGCCATCGGCACAAGGGTCAGCGAAACAAACAAACTGGCAGCAATCGTCAAGGAGATCACCAGCCCAACAGAACCCAGGTGCTCTGTAAACTGGCTCGGCTTCGAGATGACCACCGGAAGAAAAACAACCATCGTTGTGAGAGTTGCAGCAAAGACAGGAGTCGCCACTTCCATCGTCCCTTGTGCCGCTGCCTCATGGGAATTGTCTCCAAGACTCGCTCTCCGGACGATCGACTCAACCACCACCACCGCAGTATCTACGAGCATCCCGACCCCGAGCATCAGCGCCAGGATCGTGATGGTATTGAGTTCCATCTCCAGCATATGCAAAACCGAAAGCGCAAAGAGAACCGAGATGGGAATCGCCATTCCAACCAACAGAGTTGCGGAAAGACGACGGAGAAATAACAACAAGACGATCAACGCCAAGCCGCCGCCAATGAATCCAGCATCTCTGAGTTGACGTAGAGAGTTCTCGATCATCCGGCCCTGGTCTTGCCAGACCAGGAGATCGACACCTGCGAGCTGAGGATCGGAAGAAATTCCTGCCACTGCATCGCGGATATCACGGCACACCTTGACCGTATTGGCTCCCGATTGCTGGGTGATCTCTAGCGAGACCGCAAAGGAGCCATTGAGATGCCTGCCCCAGCGCATTTCCCCTTCAACCGTTTCAATTTTCGCCACCTGGCCAAGACGTAAACCCTTGTTGTTGATCGGTAGATCAGTGAGATCCTCGACGTCATCGATGGCATTGACCATTCTTAAGCGGCGAGTTCTCCCGTCTTTCCAGATACGCCCAATCGTTGCGTCAATGTTGGAATTGTTGATCGCAGTCGAAATCGCATTCAGCGATAAACCATGTCTCTCCAGATCTCCTTTTCGAAAGGTGATCTTTACTTCTAACGGCTTGACCCCATCGAGCTCTACCTGCCCAACACCTTCGAGCCTTTCAATCGGCCTCTGAATTCGGTCAACCAGAAGATCGTAGTTCTGTGAAAGATCGACACCCCGCGAGCTGATACGAGCTTCCATGATGGTATCGCTACCACCTCCCCATCCTCCTTCTCGGATTCGAATCCGCTCGAGGTCATCCAGAGGAAGGTCTGCCATCGCTCGGGCCAACCGCTCGCGAATCTCAACTTTTACCGCTTCTATATCTTCACCATGGTCAAACTTCAGGGTCACGTTGCCGCGCCCCTCATCCGACCGGCTCTCCATTTCCCGCACTCCCCGCAAGGTTGCCAGCGCTTCCTCGAGCGGCCTGACCACTTCATTCTCGACCTGACTGGGGGAAGCATTGGGATAAGGAACAGAGACATCGACTCTGTTACTGCTGAAGTTGGGAAGAGCACTAAGAGGTAGCTGCTGTACCGACAAAATTCCAGACAGCAAAAGAAGCAGGTGGATCGTCAGGGTGGTAATCGGACGGTCCAGGCAAAAGCGTATAAAGCTTTTCATGCAGAACTCCGATCTCCGGTCCCTCTCTCGAGCAAACGATAGCCGCTAGGTATCACGGCCAAGGTCATCAGCGTTGCCGCTGCCAATCCCCAGACTACCGTGATGGCGAGGGGTTTGCGCAGTTCTGCACCAGGACCAAAGCCCAGAGCCAACGGCATCAGGCCCAAAATCGTTGTCGCACTGGTGATCAGAATCGGCCTCAAACGCTCAATCCCAGCCTCTCGGGCGGCAACTGTCGGATCAGAGCCAGCCTCCTGAAGTTGCTGAATCCTGGCAACAAAAATAATCCCGTTATTGACGACAATCCCGCATAACAGGATCACACCAATCATCGACAAGACTCCGATCGGGATTCCCGTCATTGTCATGGCAAACACCGCTCCGCAGATTCCCAGCGGCACGGTAAGAATCACGACAAAGGGAAATTTGAGAGACTCGAAGGTGCTGGCAAGAACCAGATAAACAACAAAGATGGCGAGCAGGAGAGCCTTGGCAAGACTCGCAATCGATTCCTTCATCTCCTGATTTTGTCCTGACATCCGAGCCGTCGTCGTCGGCGCCAGAAAACTGCCCTGTAACGCAACTTCGGCACTGGCCGTCGCAGTTCCCAAATCGACACCATCGGTGCGAGCAGTGACCTGGACCGATCTCTCACCGGACACCCTACGTATCTCGACCGGCCCCAGCGCCTCTTCCAGACGACCGAGAGAAGCCACACGCAAAGGGGCCGTCGCATTAGCCCTGGGTAATGCAACAGAATCAAGCTCAGCATCTTTCAGGGTTCGATCCAAAGCACCCCGAATCCGAACCCGAATATCGATCGGTTTCTCGGCATAACGATACTGGGTTGCGACCTGGCCAAGCCCCTTGGCTCGCAATCCATCGGCAATCTGCCCAAGTCCAAGGTCATAGGCAGAAAGACGGCTCGGGTCAAGACGGACATGTACTTCAGGAACTTGATCCGGAACGCGAGCTAAAACATCCGTAAGACCAGGCACCAACTCAAGACGCTTTTCAATCGTGAGTGCTGAACTACGAAGAACATCGAGTTCTTCGTCAAAGACTTCCACCTCTATCGGATCACGAAAAGTAAAGAGAGAGGGGCGCCCGAGGGTAAAGGGACAATCAGGAATCTTTTTGAACTCCTGCTCAATCCGTTCGATGACAGACCGTTCATCAATTCGCGTCGCTGTAGGTGTTAAGGTCAAGGAGATTCGTGCGATATGCTCGCGACGTTCACCTGACTGCACTTCTCCCAGAACAGGAGCATCTCCAACCGTTGCCGTGGCCAGAGCAATGGGGAGTCCTTCTTGCTGAAGCCGTTTTATCGCCAACTCTAGCGAAGATACCTTTCGATCGGTTTCCTCCAGTGGAGTTCCTTCTTGCAACTCGACATCAAAGAAGAACTGTCCCTGGTAAAGATCTGGCACCAATTCCGATCCAAGATCTCTAACACCTGGTATCACCACCAAGCACAGAACTACTGCCAGCAATGGCGCAATCCAGGAGACCTCCAGTAAAGGATCGAGAATTCGAGCATAGAAACGCTGAGCTGCCGACAAACCCATCGTGAACACACGAGAAATCGGCCCAAGAACTATATCGACAATTTCGATGCTGCGTCTGACAAAACCTGGTGATGATCCCGAACCTCTAGAAATAATGGTTGGGATCACCGTTGCAGCGACAAACAAACTCACCAGCAGAGAATATGTAACCGTTAACGCTTGATCTCTGAAAATCTCACCGCCGATACCCTGGACAAAAATCAACGGTAAGAAAACCGCGATAGTGGTAATCGTCGAGGCGATGATTCCACCCATTACCTGTCCGGTTCCACGGGTCACCGCCTCACGAACGGGGACCCCTTTTTCTCGCAATCTCTGGATCGACTCCAGCACCACCACGCTGTTGTCGACCAGCATTCCGACACCAAGCGCCAGGCCTCCAAGCGAAAGTACATTGAGACTGACACCGGTCAAATCCATCAACAAGAAGGTCACCGCCACGGAAACTGGAATCGACAAAGCGATGGTCAGCGTGCTGAGAATGTTTCGTAGAAACAGATACAGAACCAGAGCGGCCAGGCCAGCCCCGATAAGAGCCGTCGATTCGACACTCTCGATCGACTCCTCGATAAACCGCGCCTGATCGCTGAGTACGACTATTTCGCAACCTTCGAGGCTACGATCGGTTTCAAGCTCTACCAGTCTCGCGCGGACACTTTTGGCCACCGATACTGCATTGGCATCGCCCTCTTTGTAGAGATCGATCTGAATCGCCGGCTGGCCATCGACCCGCACGAGAATTTCATCATCCCGGGGAACAATCGCTACCGTTCCAATGTCACGGATTCTCAAGGTTCCAGTATCACCGTGGC
>JBBWWC010000083.1:0-5605 GCA_050256555.1 Planctomycetota bacterium
CCGCCTCGGTTGTATCAGTATCGAACCCCAGGGCAACATTGACGCCCAGGTGCGTCCAGTCGGCTACGAAGGGAAGGCTCTTCCAGGGATTCTCCAGGGGCTACCTCTTTACGAACTGGAAGGAGAGCTCGTCGATGCTAATCGTGGTATTTGCGAGTATTCCGACTTCCTCAAGAGACCGCCGGAGACCAACAAATACCTCCTGACCACCTCCGAAAAAGGAACCATTCAGTTGCCCAATTATCGGGCACACCTGGATCTAGTTCTGACCGGTACAGCAAACGAGAAACAGCTCAATATGTTCAAGAGGACTCCTGATTTCTCTTCCTTCAAGGGTCGTCTGGCTCTGGTCAGGGTGCCATACCTGCTTCAGTATTCACGTGAGGCTGAACTCTACCAGCGCCATATTCTGCGACACGCTTCTGGCGGATCGGTCGCACCTCATACTGCTGAAATGACCCCACTCTGGGCGGTTCTCACTCGCCTGGTTCGCCCTGCACCCAACAACCACACCCCGGAGCTGGCGCCGATCGTGGCGCGGCTGACTCCGCTACAAAAAGCCCTTCTCTATGATCACGGAGAAGTTCCGTTCGACCTGAAAGAGTCGGAAAGGAAGTTGCTTCGCCAGAACATACGCGCTCTCAGAGAAGAGCACGATGATTCAGAAGGGGAGTTCGAGGGGATTTACGGATCCGAGTACGAAGGCCGCAGAGGCGTTTCCCCAAGAGACATGATGACCCTGATCGCCACGGCAGCTGAGGACCAGTCATGGAACAGCCTTTCCCCACTGACCTTGTTTTCTGAAATCGAAAACTTTGTCAAAGAATCCAGCGTTCATGACTTCCTCCGCATCGGCGTCGACAATGGCTATCACGACAGCCAACAGTTTATCGATATCGTACGCTCTCATTACCTGAGCATTGTTCGTCAGGAAGTCTACGAAAGCATCGGTATTGTAGAGGAAGGTGAATTCGATCGAGTTTTCACCGGCTACTTCCAGAGCATCAAAACATTTTCGACCCATCAGGAAAGTTACCTAAACCCTAATCTTTCCAGCAATGATCTTTCCAAGGGGCTACTGGAGCGTGTCGAGCAATTGCTCCAAGTGAACGAGAATGCAGAGACGTTCCGCTCCGACCTGATGAGTCGGCTGGGAGCCTTTGCCACCGAAAACCCTGACCAGTCGATCGATTATCAGGACGTGTTCCCGGAAGTTTACCGGAAACTCAAACACTCCTTCTGGAACGAGAGAGAAGCAGCGCTCGACGGGATTCAGAATAGTGTCCTGCAGTACTTCACCGATGAGAGATCGACACTGCTGGATGAGGAAATACAAGCGGTCGAACTAACACTAGACAACATGGTCAAAAAGTTCGGCTATGACTCAAAAAGCGCACGAGACGTCATAGGCTTCGTCGCATCCAACCGGTAATGGCTAGTTTCTTTTCCTGAATCGTGGCGTCGTTTCAGCCAGCTGACCCAGCCACCGAAGAATGGTTCCTTGCTTCTTTTGTTCACCAAGCTCCGCAGTTGCAGGCCTGTCTCCGATGGAGATCAATATTTGCCCAAGCACTTCGTCGGGAGTCAATCCCTCCGCTTCGGCGTGCACGCTGAGTCTCAGGCGATGACGTAGGGCTGGAAACATGACTGCGTCCACGTCACTATTTTGAACCGTATCTCTACCAGACAGCGCAGCACTCGCTCGCGCGGTAGAGAGGATCGATTGGACCCCACGTGGGCCTGCACCATACGAAAGAAGCTCTGTGGCGATCTCGGAGGCACCGTCCTCGTCAGGCCTCGTGGCTCTGACAATTCGAGTCGCTCTTTGCAGAATCGACTCAGGTATCGATATTTGTTGAACTTGCTCCAAAGCATGACTGACCCAGCCGTCCGAGATCACTGGCTTGAGCGGCTCTTGTACGTGTGAGGTGGTAGTGGTGACAACATCGAGCTCCTCATCCACCTTCGGATAATCGAGACTGACCTGGAAGGTGAATCGATCCAGTTGCGTAAACGGCAACGGATAAGTCCCTTCCTGCTCGAGCGGGTTCTGCGTTGCCATGACAAAGAAAGGCTGCGGAAGCACATGCCTCTGGCCCATGACCGAGACCTGCCCCTCCTCCATAGCCTCCAATAATGCAGATTGGGTTTTGGGAGGTGTCCTGTTGATTTCGTCGGCCAGCAGTAAATTGGCGAAAATTGGCCCGTCACGAAAACTGAACTTACGATCCTGATCGGCCTCGTCAGTCGACAAGATGGTCGTACCTGTAATATCTTGGGGCATCAAATCTGGCGTGAACTGGACTCTGCTGAATTGAAGCTCCAGAAGCTCGGAAAGAGTACGGACGAGGAGGGTTTTGGCCAACCCTGGTACGCCGACCACGAGGATATGCCCACCCGAGAAAAAAGCCGTGAGAAGTTCCATGACCACGGCTTGCTGTCCAAAGATCCGGGTCGACAACTGCTCCAGTAGCAGATCTCTGATTTCCGGGATGCTTTTTTGATCAGTAGTTGCCACTAGCGAAACTCCTCGTCTGAAGGCTCCTGCTTCTTACCTTCCTGATACCAGGTTTCGAGCTGATCGAGAGAAAACTCCTGACCAGGCTTCAAGTTCTTATCGACATAAGAAAACCTGTTTCCGAAACGGCTCAGGGCGTCGAGTAACGCCTGTTCACCATCCAGACCTAATTTTCTCGACACACTGGAGACTGAAAAGAGCAGATCTCCCAATTCATGGTAGCACTGATCCTGGTCGCCAGCTTCGATAGCTTCCTTCAACTCTTCGAATTCCTCGGTCACTTTCTCGATCGCTCCAGTGACATCAGGCCAGTCAAAACCGACCGAAGCGACCATCTTTCCCACTCGATCGGACTGGAGCAATGCTGGGAGCGAGGCGGGAAGCGGACGGATGGTTGCGGGATTCTCCTGCGACTGACCTTTTTCTTCCCGCTTGATCTTTTCCCAGTTCTTACGTACCGCCTCGCTATCGCTGGCTTCTACGTCAGAGAACACATGCGGATGACGGCGGACCAGTTTATCGGCGATCTGCCGGGCAACATCCTCCAGGGTGAACGTATCGGACTCCTCGGCAATCCGAGCCTGTAAATGGATATTCATCAACAAATCGCCGAGCTCTTCTCGAAGGTGAAGAGGATCCCCTTCGAGGATCGCCTCTGCGACCTCGTGAGCCTCTTCCAGTAGAAACGGACGCAGTGATTCTGATGTTTGCTCGAGATCCCAGGGACAGCCGCCAGGAGACCTGAGGCGGTCCACGATCTGTTTTAAACGAGCCATCTCCTTCATCGGAACCGATGCTGGATCGTCATGATGATCGTCCTGTCCTGATCGCATGGGCTGGGTCCCTCTCAATTCGGTCGCTGGGCGTCCGGTCGTCCTTTGTGGCTTGTCGGATAGGGCTGCCAACTATCGACTCCCAGCCCAGTAACAGCAACCCGCAGGATCAGACCAGATCTCGTTATGGTACGTAAATTGCCACAAGCCAGAGCTGGAGACGCTGGTTCTCTTCAAAAACCAAAGAAAGAGTGGTTCTTTCTTTTGCCGCCTGTGAATCGTCAACAATTTTGGGGGATCATCTCGCCAGAAGATCCAGATTCGCAGGCGGCGTCCTTTGGATCAATATTTCCGTTGGATGGAGATGGCCCTCTGGGGAATCTTTCCACCGCGAAGATCGACCAGCCGAATCACTTTTTCCGTATCCTGGAAAACCAGAGTGTAATTGCCGGATGTTCCGTTGACCTGGATCAATTCGCCAAATTCAGTCGGAACTGTGCCGGCTTCAGTATATCTCCAGTTGACTTTTTTGGCCGATTGGGCCGAAGCGATATCTTTTGGGCTGTCGGGCCCAACAGAAACTTCAAATACTACCAGCGCACTCCAGATGAGCCCTACGGTGACGATCCCACCAATACATCCTGCCATCACGTTGTTCATATCGATCTCCCTGTCCAGTCGAAGAGTATTTTTAGGCGTTGCTCCTGCTGGAGGTCTTTGATCTGCGCCTGGACTCCACTATAAAATGTCTAGCGGGTTGTCTCGACATCTTTGTCACTCCTTGAAGGGGATCGATCCAGTGCGTCAATTTCGTCAGCAGATCGCAGATCACGCCGAAAAACTACTCGGTATCGAGGTTCCAGGACTTGCAGACCACATCTGTGATCCTCCATCGGCGGATCTAGGAGATCTTTCGCTCCCTTGTTTCCCGCTGGCGAAAACCCTCAAACAGGCGCCCCCAGCGATCGCCCAGCAACTGGCAGAACAAGCATGGGAGCTGCCATGGGTCGAGGATGTTGCCCAGGCAGGTCCGTACCTGAATTTTCGAGTCAAACCGGCAGTTTTCGCAGCGATGTCTGTTGCGACGATTCAACAGGGCTCTGATCAGTGGGGCAGCAGTTGTGCGGGATCTGGCGAAACTGTCATCGTGGAGTACTCGTCACCCAACATTGCCAAGCATCTTGCCGTCCATCACCTCAGATCGACAATGCTTGGCCAATCGATGGCAAACCTGCTGCGTTGCGCTGGATTCGACGTGATCAGCTGGAATCACCTCGGGGACTGGGGGACTGGTTTCGGCAAATTGCTGGCGGCCTGGGAGGTCTTCAAAGAAGAAGATGATCTCGATGCCCCGCCTCTGGAAAAACGTGAAGATCCAGTCTCGGCTCTCAACGCGCTTTATGTTTTGTTTCATCAAGCAGCTACAGAAAATCCAGAACTCGAAGAACTGGCCCGTGATTGGTTCAAACGCCTTGAAGACGGCGACGAGTTGGCCCGCCAACGGTGGGACAGGATACGGGCCACCTCGATCCATCGATTCAATCAGATATACCAGCGCCTCGGGGTTCGATTTGACGAGGTTATCGGTGAGTCTCACTACGAATCCGTGATGGAAACGGTGGTGGAGCAGCTGAGCTCTTCTGGATTGTTAGTCGAGAGCGAGGGGGCCGACGTGGTCAGGTTGTCCGATGACATCCCCCCGATGCTGATTCGGAAGAAGGACGGAGCGACTCTATATGGCACACGCGATCTCGCCAGTGCCATCGAACGATACCGACTGTTTCCTTTCCAGCGCTGCTTGTACGTCGTAGATGCGGGCCAGGGGCTCCATTTCCGCCAGGTCTTCAGTGTCCTGAAAATGATGGGCCACGCCTGGGCCGACCACCTCGAGCACGCCGAATTTGGCGTCATGCGTCTGAATGTCGACGGGAACTGGAAAAAAGGGAAAACTCGCGGTGGCCAGGTGGTCCTGCTCGAAGACGTCCTTGACCAGGCGGTCGAGCTCGCTTCCAAGATCGTTCGAGACAAGAATCCAGACCTTGCCAGTGACCAGCTTGATAAAATCTCTGAAGCTGTCGGGGTCGGAGCTGTTGTTTTCAGTGACATGAAATCTGCCCGTCGCAAGGACGTCAATTTCGATCTCGAAAAGATCCTCTCCTTTGACGGTGAGACAGGACCCTATCTGCAATACACCCACGTACGATTCTGCAGCATTTTACGGAAAGCCAAAGAAAACAGTTACGAGTTTGGCGATGGATCACTGCTGCAGGAACCGGAAGAGCTGGCCCTACTGAAGCGGATCTTGCGATTTCCT
>JBBWWC010000084.1:0-7490 GCA_050256555.1 Planctomycetota bacterium
TGCGGTTGTCAGGAATATCAATCTTCTCCTCGATGGCGCGCAGTAATCTTTCATCCGGATCCTCGGATTGTCCTGTATAAGGATTTCGGACCTTCTCGCGCTGCGTGTATGCCTTGACGCTGTCGATGTAATTGGCACACAACTTCTGGATGGCTTCTTCGTCAGCACTGATAGCTCGCTGGACCTCGTTTTTGACGATGTCTTCGTATTCTGATTTCACGACCGAGAGCAGCTCGCGATAATTCGCACGAACTTCCTCACTCGAAATCAAACTGTGATTCTTGAGTCCTTCATCAATCTCGTTGAGCACCATGAACGGATTTACGTAGTTGTATTCAGAAACGAGCGCATTAGAGACCTTGTCCTGGATGTAACGCGGAGAGATTCCTTCCAGTCCTTCTCTTACAGATTCATCCCTCAGCTCTTTGACGTTTTCTTCGGTAAAACCAGACAGGCTCTTTCCATCATAAAGCCGCATCTTCTGCGCCATCGAAATCTGCGCATTCTTCGGCTCTTCCAGTCGAGTCAAGACGGCCCACATTGCACAGACCTCGAGAGTATGAGGTGCAACATGCTTGGTCATCGTGTCTCGGCAGTAATCCTTGCGGTAAATCCGAACCTCGTCCTGTAATGTCGTGTTGTAGGGAATATCGATTTTGACAGTCCGGTCACGGAAAGCTTCCATCAGCTCGTTATTCTGAAGTTTCCTGTATTCCGGCTCATTGGTATGCCCAATGATCACCTCGTCGATGGAGGTCTGAGCAAACCGCTTCGGCTTGATGCATTGCTCCTGGCTTGCGCCGAGCAAATCGTAGAGGAATGCCACGTCCAGCTTGAGCACCTCTATGAACTCGATGAGTCCACGGTTCGCGACATTAAATTCTCCGTCGAAATTGAATGCCCGAGGATCTGATTCAGAACCGTACTCAGCGATCTTGCGGTAATTGATATCACCGGTCAGCTCAGTCGAATCCTGATTCTTCTCATCTTTCGGCTGGAAAGTACCAATGCCAACCCGATCTTCTTCATTCATGATCAGACGACGAACTCGCACATGGTCGAGAATCTTATGCCAATCTCCATCGTACTTCTGCATGTAGTGGTTGTAATACCAACGACTGAAGGGACAGAGGCTTCCCCTGAAACTGAGTGGGTACTTACCTTTTCCTGTCGCGCCGATGCTCTCCAGCAATTCTGCTCTCGACTCATCGGGAACAAGATAAAGCGGATCTTCATTCATCGGAGAATCGACCCAGTCGCCATTCTCGTCTTGCCACTGAAAAGTATACAGAGCTCCTTCTGGAGTTCTGGAATATCTCTCCAGCCCTTTTTTCAACAGGTATACGATGGTGCTCTTCGCCGACCCTACCGGACCATGCAGGAGCAAAACACGTCTTTCAGTCCCTAACCCATGCGCCGCTGATTTAAAAAAGCTGACGAGCTGCTGGAGTGGTTGATCGAGACCGAAGACCGCATTCTTACCACCATTTTCTGGATCATCGAAAAAGTGCCAATGAACACAATCACGTGAGTTCAATTGATTCGATGGCTCGCTTCCAGCGCAAACGATCATGTCGTGGATTCGCTGGAAAGAAGTCCGAAGAACCTCCGGATTTTCATAAGCGATTTGCAGGTAATCGTGGAAGCTCCCGGTCCAGTTCAGTTCCCGGTAACGATCCGTCTCAAGATTCTTCGAGATGAGCTCGAAGAGATTGATGTGCTGATTCATTTGATCCTCCACCACACTCTTCTTTTCGGCTGATCCACCGTGGGTCTTTAGAAAAGAAATCTGACCGGTAGCTGCATCTCCGAGCGTTTCATTGAAACAGAAGACCCACGAGAGGCCCCCCGCGCTCCGAGGCACACCTTTTCCGGTGACCTGCTTTTGTCGGAAGGATGGTGCCAGAGACGACTTCCTGCAACAGTGACGACCAAAACTGTTCAAAGGTTCCCGAGAAAGAAAAGCGGCGCAAACACTGCTGTGCCTGCGCCGCCCTATTTTCTATGTTCCGAAAACATCGCTAAAGGTTAGTCTTTGACCTTGAAATCAGCATCCACGACAGGCTCTTCTCCTGCGGCGTCAGATCCAGCGGCCCCATCCGGCTCGGGAGCCGTCCCTGCGGCATCAGAACCTTCTGCTGCGCCTTCGGCGGAAGCCTGCTCATAAATCCTTCGAGCCAGGTCATGAGAAGCCTCATTGAGAGCGTCGATGGCGACCCGGATCGACTCCTGGGTCGCCTCCGGAGCGTCCTTGATCTCTTTCAAGCCGTCGAGAGCGCCATTGATCTTCTCGACCTCGCCCTCCTCCATCTTGTCAGAATGCTCCTTGAGACTCGACTCGGTCGCATAGCAGGCCTGGTCTGCTTCATTACGAATTTCAACCAACTCACGTGCAACCTTGTCTTCTTCGGCAAATCGCTCTGCTTCCTGGCGCATCGTCTCGACTTCTTCCTCGCTGAGTCCGGAAGAAGATTGAATCTTGATGCTCTGCTCCTTGCCCGTGCCAAGATCCTTGGCAGAAACTTCGAGGATACCATTGGCATCGAGATCGAATGAAACCTCGATCTGTGGAACACCTCGTGGAGCTGCCGGAATCCCATCGAGTTGAAACTTACCGAGGGTCCGATTGTCCTTTGCCATCTCACGCTCTCCCTGAAGAACATGGATATCCACCGCAGGTTGATTGTCTGCTGCGGTAGAAAATACCTGCTTCTTCTGGTGAGGAATCGTGGTGTTACGGTCGATCAGCTTTGTCGTCACGCCACCAAGAGTCTCGATTCCGAGAGAAAGTGGAGTGACATCCAGAAGTAATACGTCGTTGAGCTTTTCATCACCAGCAAGGATTCCACCCTGAATGGCCGCACCCATGGCAACAACTTCATCCGGATTGACCGATCGATTTGGCTCCTTGCCAAAGATCTTGTTGACGATCTCCTGGATGGCAGGAATCCGAGTGGATCCACCAACCAGAATTACGGTGTCGACCTGTCCCGCATTCAAACCGGCGTCCGAAAGAGCCATTTCACAGGGACGGCGGGTACGCTCGACCAGAGCTTGAGCCTTGGCCTCGAAAGTTGCGCGAGTGATCGACATCTGCAGATGCTTGGGCCCACTGGCATCGGCGGTAATGAAGGGCAGATTCACCTCGGTCTCTGACCGGCTAGAAAGCTCACATTTGGCCTTCTCGGCTGCTTCCTTCAAACGCTGCAATGCCATCAGATCCTTGCGAAGATCGATGCCTTGTTCTTTCTGGAAATCTTCGGCAATGAAGTTGATCAGAATGTTATCGAAATCATCTCCTCCGAGTTGCGTATCCCCGTTGGTCGAAAGAACCTTGAAGATTCCCTCATCGACTTCAAGAATCGAAACATCGAAAGTTCCACCACCAAGATCGTAAATCACGATCTTTTCGCTGCCCTTCTTATCAAGACCATAGCCCAGAGAAGCAGCTGTCGGCTCATTGATGATACGCTTGACGTCGAGACCAGCGATGCGTCCCGCATCCTTGGTCGCTTGACGCTGACTATCATTGAAGTAAGCAGGAACGGTGATCACTGCCTCGGTAATCGTCTCGCCGAGATAATCTTCCGCCGTACTCTTGAGCTCCTGAAGGATCAGCGCAGAAATCTCTGGCGGTGTGTATTCCTTGTTTTGCAGCTTCACCTTGACCAGATCATCGGCACCGCCGGTGATCTGGTAAGGAATCAAGTTCTCCTCATTATTCAGCTCGCCATGGCGTCGCCCCATGAACCGCTTGATGGAGAAAACAGTATTCTCCGGATTGGTCACGGCTTGACGCTTTGCGGTCTGACCGACAAGACGATCCCCAGAATCGGTAAACGCAACGACCGACGGGGTCACACGATTTCCATCGCGGTTTGGAATGACGGTCGGTTCGCCGCCCTCCATCACTGCAACCACGGAATTCGTAGTTCCCAGGTCGATTCCTATAATTTTGCTCATTTTCAGTTCTCCCTTCGAAAAACCTCCCCGGCTCTCCACACGCTGAGACGTGATACGGCCCGGGGACTCACCAGAGAAATCGCAAACTGCGTTCCAATGGGAGCCTAGACTCGCTTATATATCGCAATTATGGCAGGAACATGGCGAATTCGCTTCTATTGTCCAGAAGCCTGAAAGACCATCGCTGCCAGGTTGGCACCCTTGGGGCCCAAAAATCGGCCAGACTGCCTATTTGGCAGGATCTTCTTCGTCTTCGGTTCGGAGATCATATTCCCCGATCTTACGATACAGAGTCCGTTCACCGATCCCGAGCGACTCCGCAGCCTTGCGACGATTGCCCTCAACATATTCCAGAGTCGCCTGGATCAGTTCCTTTTCCATCTCCTGAATGGTGGTGCCCATCGGCAGCCCTCGACTCGGATCGAGTGGGCGTTGCGGACGAATATGTCCCGGCAGATCATCCACATCGAGCACCTTTTCCTGTGAAGTCACCACCATGTTCTCGATAGCATTTTTCAATTCACGAACATTTCCTGGCCAGGAATACGCAGTCAGAACCCGAAGCACTTCGCGCGAAATTCCTTCGACCGACTTATCGTGAACACGCGAGTACTCCTCAAGAAAATGATTCACCAGAAGCGGAATATCCGCAGTCCGCTCTCGCAAAGGAGGAATCTCAATCGTGACGACATTGATTCGGTAAAACAGATCCTCACGGAATTTCTCTTCTTCAATTCGTTTGCGAAGATCTCTGTGAGTCGCACAGATCAAGCGGACATTGGTAGGAACCGGATCATTAGACCCCATCCTCACCACTTCCCCTTCTTCAAGAACTCGCAACAACTTGACCTGAACCGAAGCGGGGATATCTCCCACTTCGTCAAGAAACAGGGTGCCTTCATCGGCATGCTCAAAACGGCCTTTTCGCAACGAGGAAGCTCCGGTGAAGGCTCCGCGTTCATGACCAAACAATTCACTCTCCAGAACGCCTTCTCCCAGGGCTGCACAGTTAAGAGGAACGAATACGTTACCTTTTCTCCTGCTGTTGGCATGAATCGCCTTGGCAATCAATTCCTTGCCAGTGCCACTTTCTCCCAGAACCAAGATCGAGGCGTCTGTCGGTGCGACCTGCTTCAACTTCTGAACGATGGCATGCATTGCGTGACTGGAACCGATGATCCCCTCGAACCCAAAACGATCATCGATGGTTCTTTCCAATTCGTCAGCCCGTCGCCGTAGAGCAGCGCCTTCCAGAGCACGCTCGACCCGGATCCGTAACCCTGTCAAATCGACCGGCTTCCGCAGGTAATCTACCGCACCCAGTTGCATCGCTTCGACAGCGGTCTCAACGGTTCCATGACCGGTGACCACAATCACGGCAATGAACGGGTCGATCGATTGGGCTTCTCGAATCAGATCCAGTCCATCTCGGTCGCCAAGTACGAGATCGGTAATGACGATATCGACACTCTGTTGGCGTAATAGATCCTTCGCTTCATCGGCAGAGGTGGCCACGATGCAGTCCTGCCCCACCGAAACGAGCGCCTCAGCCAGCAACTCGGCATGCGGAGCCTGATCATCGACGACCAGGATCTTGGCGGGATGAGTCTCACGCCCGGAGCCATCGGCAGTTCTCGCCTGCTCGATCATCTCGCAGCTCCTTCCGCTGGCAGAACGATGGAAAAACGACTTCCTTGACCCGGTTCACTTTCGACCAAGATCGTACCCCCATGAAGCCGGATGATCCGCAAAGTTGTGGGAAGTCCAAGACCTGTCCCACCCTCTGTGGTTGAAACATACGGGCGGAAAATCCGTGGAATCGCTTCCTCTGCGATTCCGACTCCCGTGTCGGTCACCTCGATCACCACTGCACTGGCTCCCCTGTAGCTCGATTCCAGCACCCGGATGAAAAGCTCTCCGCCATCGCTCATCGCCGAACAACCATTGAGTATCAGATTCAAAACAGCCTGATGTAAAAGTGCTCCATCTCCCGAAACACGGGGAACTTCCAGTGGTTGAAAGAGAACACTAACCCCGGCGAGCTCTATCGCCTCGCGATTCCGCGAAATCACCGCCTCCACCATTGCAGAGACATCAACAGAGTCTCGCTGCATTTGCTGCGGTTTTGTCAACTGCAGAAAAGAAGAGACGATCTTTTCGATCCGCTGAATCTCAGATCTCATCATCTCCAGCCGGCGATGGGTTCTTTGATCACGGGGATTTTCCGGATCTCCCAGTTCTTCAAGAAGTAACTGGGATGAAATGTTCAAGGTCGAGAGCGGATTTTTCACCTCATGAACCAGCATGCCCGCAAGGCTTGCGACATCCTGCTCCCAGTTCCCTAGTTGGCTCGCATCGAAAGCGCTCACCGCCGTGCGGCTACCCTTCCGCCTCGTCGTCTTCGTCAGCCCCATCCTCTGGTTCTTCACCATCGACGGGCCGGAAGACCTTGTAACGAATATTCCTGAGACGAACAGAATCTTCCGGCCTGAGGAGAATTGCGATGCCCCCCATCGGGAAGTACGGCCTGGTGTCTTCATCCAGAGCATCGAGCGAATCGAGGTCTGTAATGCTGACAAGTCCTTCCTTGAGTTCTACCCGTAAACGAGTCCACTCTTCTTCTTCAGAGTCGAAACTGTGTACATCGTAATTCTTGACTGCCGAACCCGGTCTGATTCCCGCAGTGATTCCCAGATTCACGGCATCACCGGCGACCAGCTGCACCTCCAGCTCGACGACGTATTCCTCCCAGGAATCCTCGCCGATCTCGAGTTGCGCAGGACCAGTGCTGGAATTGGTGCCGACCACCTCGCCCTGCTCTTCAGTCCAGACTTCAGCATCCGGATCAGAAGCCGAAGCTCTGAAAGAGGAGAGGTAAGCATCGATGACCAGATCCGTCCATGAGATGGCCTTTTCCGCATCCCTTGCAGCCCGCGCCGCCACGTACTCGACCAGATATTCTTCGATCATGGTGCGAACCTCGACGTATTCGCTGGTGTCCTTGTAATCTCTGGAGAACGATTCCAGCAGGCCGATGGCAGATGCGAGCTCTTCCTGGCGTCGATAACCTCGCGCCTGGCGCGTGATGCGTTCAAAATCAACTTCGGCCCTCTGTCGTAGAGCTACCCGATCACACAATTGCTGCCACTCTTTATGAGCAACGGTCATCGAGTAAGTACCGTCGGGGTCGAAGTCTTCCAGAAGGCGCTCCGCAGCCAGCGGATCCCCCTCGGAGATCAAGCGATCCACCTTGCCCGCGATTTCTTCCAGATGCTTCTTTCCCGAATCCTCACGAACCTGGAGCTGCTCGGTCAGAAGTTTCTGCGCTTTGACTGAATAGGGCGTTCCATCGGCGGCATAAACCAGATCTTCAAGGTTGGCGATCCAGTCCTCGAACCGATCCGGGTATTTACGGATCGCTCCGGAAAGCCCTTCGTAACGTTCCTTGTATTTCTGCAGGCGAATCTCCTGCATCTTGCGAGCGATCTCTGCCTGGGTCAGTCGAGGTTTTTTATCCACCGGGGGAG
>JBBWWC010000085.1:0-11846 GCA_050256555.1 Planctomycetota bacterium
AGATCAACCGAAATCGCTGCTGCCTGATCAGCATCCAGCATCACTGCCAGGCATTGATCTGGCCGACTGGAGATGACACGCCGACGATGAGTCACCGTCGCACTGGAAAATTCTTCCGTCACCAGAGCTCGATCCAGATCGAGCCAGCGGCGGTAATTTTGGGCTTCTGTAATTCCTTCCTGATGTAGATTTAGATCCGCAAGGGTTTGATAGGATCGAGTCCATCGCGCACTCATGAACTCTCTCTGCATCAGTTTTTGTGCCTCGACCACTTCACCGGAAAAAATAAGTTCTCTGGCCTTATCGAGGTGTTGATGGGCTCCGTGACGAACTCGATCAGAAGGAGTCCCGGCCCAGATCCCATCTTCGTTCATCTGAAGTTTCCATTGGCGGGGCCCGCCCAGAACCATCGCCCCCAGTCGACCATTTCCCACCGGCAAACCTTCGGTCCACGTGCTTCCTGCTGGCGATCGATACCAGATCAATTGATCGCCAGTCGGTCGCTCTGGATGACCGCTCAACAACATCCCGCCACCCGGCGCTATAGCACCCTGTCCCTGAGTTGCCAGATACTGACGAGCTAGCAACGTCGCCTGGAGTGAACCTTCAGGCACCGGCCAATCTTTCCAGGATAGATCATCGCCTGGTCGCCCGAGCCAGGTTCCGCCGGACATATCGATTTGACCGGAAGGCCCTTCGATCAATAAGGTTCCCCCGGTAATCCCACCGGCACCACCGCTATCATGAATTCGGATGGAAATCAGATGGACCCCACCACGAACCAGCTCGCCAGGAATCGTGTAAGTACGATCAACATTCGAAGCGCCACGACCACCGTCTTTCAGGTCGCCTTTTCCACCGATCTTTTTCCCGTTGAAAAATGTTTCATCTGAATCATCGATGCGACCGGCACGGAAAGTCAGCTCCTGGCCCGCCCACGCATCAGGCAAAACCACATAAGTCTTTAGCCAGCCAAAACCATCGTGGTTTCCAAAGACTGTTTCCCAGCGGCCAGGAACAGGAACCGATTGCCAGTCTTCTTCCGCTGCAAAAACGAAGCCTGGTGCAAACCCGAACAGAAAAATCATCACAAACAAAAACAACCGTTGCACCAAAGAATCGCAACAACACCTGTGGCTTTTCACCAAACAATCCAACATAGAGTTTCCTCCTGAACGCAGGATGCACTGGCGATGAGACCGAGCCAAGAACTGTACCAGCAGCTACCCAAAGATGAAAAAGAGGCCCGAGCGCACAAAATGCGCTCGGGCCTCAATAACTTCAAAAGCTAAGTCTTGAACTAAGACTTCTTGTATTTCACGCTTCAGCCATAGGGGCGAGTACGTGGAGTCGAAACTTCCTTGCCGGCAAGAATCTCGTCGATGGCTTTGGTGACGTAGTTGTCACCGGAACGACGATCGTCGAATGCTCCCTGGTAAAGAATCTTACCATTCTTGAGAACAAAGACATGCGGGGTGCGCTTGGCACCAATCTTCTGACCCAACTTGCCATCAAAATCAGTGAGGATTTTGTGCTCAACACCATACTGGGCCTTGAACTTCTTCAGTCCCTCGATGGTATTGTAGTTAGTGGAACAAACCGAGAACCACTGAACACCCTTGTCCTTGTAGCTCGTCACGATGTTCTGGATCTTCTTGGCCTTGTAAATCGGCTTGACCGCTGGACAGCCTGATTCAGTCCATTCCAGGACAATCACCTTGTCTTTATAGTCGGACGACTTGTAACTTTTTCCATCCAGGTCCTTCAGTTCAAAACTGATCCCTGGTGCTTCTTTTTTCGCGTCTTTGTCCTTCTCGTCGGCTTGCAGGAATCCCACACCGACACAAAGGCTCAAGACAAGAAACATTGAGATGCTTTTCATCGACCATTTCCTTTCTTTGTTCCGGATCCGGATTCCGGCGGTCCACACTGCACTGCTTGTTGCGCCCGGATGATAATCGCTGGCATCCCCGGAACAGGTCCTTTTGCCTTTCCCGGGCTTGGAACAAGTGTCGCACCCAGCATCCCGGATTGGAAGCCAGACCCTAGCTCTTCTGCCAAGAAACTTACCTGCCAGCCCCTCAGAAGCCTATTCTTGCCATCCGGCTCCCGAATAAAAGGCTCCACCTTGGCCTCAAGAATAACGCCTTCTTTCAACCCGTGCGGGTACGCAATCCACCGAACCGGCACCGCTGGGCGTTGATCAGAGAGTTCTCGATACCACCGAACGAGCCAGGTTCCACTGCGTATAGCCGAACCAGTGGGAGCTGCAGGATACCACTTCAGCTCATAGCAAAAGCCACGCGCTTGCGACGCTTCGACCGGATAACGATCTCTCCAGCGCGCCAACATTTCCAATCCCTTCGGATCTGCCAACGGCTTTTCACCCGCTGCCAGTTGCAAGGTTGTCCGACTCTCGCCGTAGATGCAGGTGGTCTTACAAACCTGCCAGATCACTTCCAGTGGAATCTCTACCTTGCCAGCAGCACTGTCGTCGGCAGAAGGAGCTGGATGAATTCGATACCGCATCAAAAATGGTTTCTTGTAACCGATCGCCACCAGTCCACCCTGTTCAACCATTCGATCAGGAACGGGGAAGTCTGGGCCACTGACTTGCCAACCTTCGGGGAGACCCCAGATCGCCTCCGGTGCATCTCCACCATCTCGTGGAGAATGCCAGTATCCATGCCAGCCGTCTTCCGGCGTGATCATGACTCCGACCTCAAAGGAAACTCCAGGCTGATAAGTTTTGACGGAACTGAACAGTTCCATCGAACAGGGATCCTCAGCTGCCAGTTCGTCAAGAATCCCTTCCTGGGCCGGCAAAAAACTGACCGTAAAAAGAAACACCACCACCAGAATGCACTTCTGCATTACAGGCGATACTGTTCTCGATTCAATTATGAAACTCATCGGTTCAACACTCCTCTATCAGCGGGTCGCAACGACACTCAGCTCAACCACAACGATGAAAGCACGTCAGTGCTAATCCATCTCTTTTAATTCTTAACGTTTTCAAAACAACTACAGGCGATACCCTCTGCCGATACATGTAAGATGCCGCCGCAACCATCAGTCACAATCCAAACTGAAAACATCGGTGCTACAACTGCATAACCGATCAATTTCATGGCAGATCAACTTCACAACAGAAGGAGACCCTCCATGGGCGAAAAATCGAAATGGTCGCGGACGCTCGGTCGACTGCGCATTCTAACCATCCTCCTGTGCCTCTTACTGCTGCTCGGCTGGCAACTGGAACGAAAACTGGTCTTCATTCCTTCGACTTCCTGGGTCCAGCCACTTCCCACTGAAGCCACCGAACTCAAGTTCTCTAGTAGCGATGGTAGCGAACTTTCTGGGGCCTGGTTTCCGGCCGAAAAAGCCAGCGCAGTCATCGTTTACTGCCATGGCAATGCCGGCAACATCTCGCACCGCTTCGGTACAGCTCGTCACTGGCAACAACAAGGCTGGTCAGTACTGCTATTTGACTACCGTGGCTATGGACGCTCGCAAGGCTTCCCCTCTGAAGAAGGAATGCTCGCCGATGCACGAGCCGCAACCGCTACCGCTCGTCGCTTGTCTGGAAAAAATGTTGTCGCCCTTGGCCGCAGCCTCGGCACCGTTCCCGCCGTGGCCCTTGCTGCAGAAGATGAAGTGTGCGGACTCATTCTCGATTCTCCACTTCTCGATGGGCCAACGATGGCAAAGGCCATCATGCCGCTTCCTGGAATCGACCTGCTGATGCAAATGGAGCTCGACAATTCGGGAAAGATGGGCTCCGTCACCTGCCCTCTTCTCTTGCTGCACGGTGACGCAGATAGGGTCGTCCCTTATGAGCAAGGAGCTGAACTCTATCGTCTTGCGCCAGAACCGAAACAACTGGTAAAGATACCTGGCGGCAAACATAACGATTCGCGGCAAAGCGGTATCGCCTTCGAAGCCATCAAAGATTTCCTCACCGAACTTGCCAAGAACTAGAACTACCAGACATCCGCAGCCTTGACCCGTTCAGTGGCCATCGCTTCATCGACACTGGGTGAACACTCCAACCCAACGTAATCCCGATAGCCGAGGTTCCATGCCTCCTTGAAAACCCGAGAATATTGAATTTCGCCAGTGCCCGGCTCGCGACGCCCGGGGTTGTCGGCCAGCTGCAGGTAGCCGACCTGATCCCAACCCTCACGTAATCTTCGACACAGATCTCCCTCGGTGATCTGCATGTGGTAAAGGTCCCAGTTGATCTTGACCATCGGAGAATTGACCTCACGGCAGATACGCACCGCATCGGGACTTCCATAAAGACAATGCCCTTTGTGATCGACACGGATATTCATCGGCTCAAGGATCAACATCACACCGGCATCTTCAGCCAACGGAGCCAACCGCTTGAGCCCGACGATGACATTCTCATGCATCTGTTGCTGGGTCATTCCAGGTTGATCGTTGCCTGCGATCACGGTCATCTTTCGAGCCTTGATCTTCTTGGCGGTTTCAAGAGAGGCCGCAACCTCTTTCTCCATACGATCATGATTCTTGGGGTCATTCATTCCGGGGCTAAATCCCCAGGCAGTAAACTGGGCCACTTCAACACCGGTCTCATCGCAAGCCTTGACGATTTCATCGAGGTTCTTGCCCCGCCATGGCCACATCTCGACCGCTGGATATCCCAGTTTCGCAGCAGCCCGGATCCGATCGTGATGCGGTCCACCACCCAGACCCCACATCTCGATATTCACGGCGAAACGGGTCTTCCCCCAGGGCAACGGAACCGCGCCATCTTGGCCTGGCACTGAAGTAGCCCCAACAGATCCCGTCGCTCCTGCTGCAGATAGAGCCGCTGCCGCGGTCAGGAAATCTCTCCGGTCAATATTCATCGAAAATCCTCTCGTAAAACACCGCTGTTGATCACAGGACGGTGCCCCAGCAAATCAATCGGCGCAAGAGAGGTGTTTGTGAGAGAAATTGTGCCCGAAGTAAAAGGAAGCCATCAAACCTGGTAGTCAAAACCTGGTTTCATGACCGCAGTCGCTGGCAAGGACAACTCTTTCAGTTCCCTTGAAATCTCATCGAACTGGCTCGCCTTCAAATGAACCGCCAGAAAATTCAGCTGATCAGGGTTTGGCGCCTTCTTGCGTTCTGAATTAAAGGTCTCTGGCGTCAGATGCTTCGAAGTATCGGCGAGCCACTGTAAGCGCTGCGGGAAGGCCAGCTCCAGCACTACTGTGGTCAAACCCTGGACTTCGTGGCAACGTTGCCAGACCTCATCAGTCGGGCCGGTGTCGGTGATAATCGCACAAGCACTGGTATCGTCCTCAATGATGTAGGCCACCGTGTCGATCAGGTGATCGACTGCTACTGCAGTGACACGCTTGCCAGCCACTTCGACGGGGACTCCGGGTTCTATGATTTCCAGACGCAGTAAATCACGCCCAGACTCTTCGCAGATTCTCAGAAAATCAGGCCAGGTTCGATCATTGAGAATATCTTGCCTGAGGCAATTCGCCGTGGATTCCGTGGCATAAATAACCATCGGTACATCCGTATCACCAACGGCGCTAAAGTGCCCATCCAATAATATCGGGAGACTGGCGACATGGTCACTATGTGAATGAGTAAGGAAGACATGCTTCACCGCCAGCTGAAGATCAAGATTCGCATGGAATCCAATACTCCCGGCATCAATACAGATCGTATCATCGATAAGATAGGAACTGAGCAACTGAGCGGGACTGTCTCCACCCACGGTAGAAGGAAGCAATTGTAGCCTCAAAGCCTCAGCTCACTCTTCGTTCATCACTGGCGGCCAATCGTATGGCAAGTAATCGTGTCAGACCCAGCACCATCCGATAGGCGGTTCGGTCGCCATGGTTAAGAAGTTCTTTAAACTTCTTGACGGGAAAACGACGCAATCTGGAATTGGAAACAGCAACAATACTGGCACTATGGACCTGGTCAGAAACTACACCCATCTCTCCAAAAGAACTGAGATCAGAAAGGCGGGCCAAGACTAGTGGGATATCACCTTCCGTCTTGACTACGTCAACGGCTCCTTCGGCGACAATATAAAAATCACGAGGGGTTTCACCTTCGTGAATAATCACCTCACCAGCTTCAACATTGACCTCCTCGGAATACCCGAGCAAGGCTCCGATCTCTTCCGGTTCCAGCCCTTCAAAAAGCGGAACCGTCGAATATCTTTCGTATCGTGGCGCGTCCACGGGCCTCCCTCGAAATCAACGGAAGAGAACTTCTGATCGACGGTTATTCCTCGATCAGAAAAGCGTTTCGATGCAAACACGCTACACCGAGGCACTGGATTCGACAACAGGGGGCTAGCCACAGGAAAGGGTCGGAACGTCAACAAAACCGCAAGAAGGCGAAAATCATCGCTTCTGCGACAGGATCAATAGCTGCAAAAAGGCTAATTCAGGGGCAGCTACTGTACGTCGCACACGATCCACCATCGTCAGCAACATCGACGCCACAGGTCGGATAAGGACCCGCTGGAGGCGGAGAGCCCGGACAAAAGACAGCGCAGAGAATCCGCACCGCATCCGAGATCGAGACGTTCCCGGTGTCATCAGCATCGAGAGAGTTGTAACAGGTAGTGGAACTGCCGACGAACAGGAATGACAGCACACCGATTCCATCGGCAATGTCGAGCGAACCATTCTGGGTGACGTCACCACGGATGAACTGGGAGCCTTCGTACGGAGTCAGCATAAGAGTGCCGCTGACTGAATCTGCAGGGACGGACGCCCCCCCGACCACGACCACGTTCACCACGGGTGGCTCTCCGAGTGTGTCTATAATCTGCAGAGGGGTGGAAAAAGCGGCAGTCGCATTGGTCAAAACTCCAGCTTGCAACTGGTATTCGATTTCCAAAACGTCTGTGGCTTCCACCATCGCCAGGGTCCATTCACCTACAAAGTTAAAAACGATTCCCTGAGTGACCCCGTCGGCGAAGATACTGATCTCCTCAAAGTCGGCCGTTTCACCTTTTGTGGATGTCACAACCGTTGTTGCCGTATTGATGGCCAATACCGCCGGGTCGTGACCCAGTCCCAACGAGTAGCCCTGACAGAGGGCGGGGTCGGCTCCACCATCGGGGAAAGCCGTCTGCTGGATGGAAACAGCACCGGTAAAGGTAGAGCTCTCTGGGGTTGCAGCCGGGTAAAAGATCTCTCCACTAGGTGGCTGAAACTCAAAGACAGGATCTTGAGCTATCGCCACGGCATTCAAGGAAAACAGCATAACCATTACAGCGATGCAGCTTCCGGCAGTCTTTATTACCGAGTTGGTGTTCATATATTCCATCACAATCATTACGGGCACGGTGTTACGGCAGACGGCGTCGGATCAGGGCCAGGATCCGGGAACGGAGCCGAAGGCGCTGAACCATTCGTGAAAAGATAGTTCAAAACATAGATGGCGTCACCGATGTCGACAACGTCATCGTCATTACTATCCAGTTGAGCCAGGCATTCAGAAGCGGTCTCACCAGCGAAAAGAACACCGAGGATCGTGATCGCATCGCCAACGTCAATCAAGTCATCGGAGTTTGCATCGCCACGCACAAAAGTACCAGTGGACTGGATCTGGTAAACATTTCCATCACTGTTACCGGTGATCACAAAGGTGCCACCTTCAAAAACAAGACCACCCGGATCTTCAATTCCAGCCAGGCTGATCCCTTCTCCGATCTGAGTCGCTTCACCAGCCTCAACACTGACTTCGATGATCTCAAGAGTGCCATCATCGGTTTGGCTGGTGATATACAAGGTAGAAGTACAACCGATCAGGCCATTACTCTGAGCACACTGCTTGGTCGTACAGCCTTTCTGCTGCGAACCTTCCTTCGGGTGAGCGAAAGAGTTATCCGGGTTTACCTCTCCGTTACCTTCATGAGCCATGCCATAAATATCGCAGGTATCAGGGCCAGTGATGTAGACGGTGCCAGATTCCTGATCGTAATCCATCCCTCCGGCGCCACCCTGCACCGCTCCCGGCAAAATCTTTAAGTTTGACTGGGACACCGGGACCGGAACAAAAACAAAGAAGTCACGGATGAACTCACCGGCCAACGAGATCTCGATCAGATGCATCTGGCCCGAAGACTGACCATTACCGACCACCAGAGACCCGTTGCCGTTATCCCCGGTCGGGACAAAAGCGACACCGGTACAGGGGACTCCGTCGCCAAAGGGACTGGGAATCACTGATAACGGTACAAATTCTGCATCCAGGCCATAAATCTGACCATTGGCAGCATCGGTAACATAGTAACGAGGCTCGCCTGACAGAGGTGTTGCGTTGACAGTGATATCGTAGATCTCAGTGAAATCCGCTCCCACATCGATGGGGATTTCCTGCTCCACTTCACCGGAACCGACCACCACGGTGGTCGAGGTGCAATCAGAGCCATTGCCACCCATGACCACGATGGCCTGGTACACATGAGTGCCGGGAGTCACTTGCTCGTCCACCCAGCTCGTTTCAGTGGAAGAGAGCACTATCGTATCCCCCACCACTCCATCGGTAACACGGGTGATCTCGTAAGAGTCAGGGAAATCCGCTACCGGATCGATCCAGCTCCACTCCAGCTGCACAAAGTGATTGTCATCGATGATGATCACCTCACCGTTGAGCGTTTCCAGGGGCAGAACAAAATCGGGGACCGTATCCGTCGGATCACTGGCAGCATCAAAAGGGTTCGACGCCACTTCAAGTTCTCTACGGTTACTGTATTCATCTCCGTCGTAGTCAGCATCGGCTCGTGCAACAGCTGCCGGAATAGCTCCTGCATCAGAAGTGAGCAGAATCGTCTCTCCCGCAAAGGAGAGATCAGCGGTGACTTCTCCAGTGTCGCTATAAGAAGTCAGAGAAGCTTCGCCAGTACTCGGATCCTGACCGGCAATCCACAGCTGGCGAATGCCATCGAAAGCAAGGTAGGTATCACCTCTTGCATGAGTCAATGTCGAAACCGCAGAGACGTTGTTGTCCTCATCCCAGCGGTAATAGAAAACCTGATTACCGGACGGGTTCAGCACCGCCAGCAAAGCCTCTTCACCAAACTCATTATTGATCATTGTTCTGGCTAATTGCGTTGGCAATGTAGCCGGCGGCATCTCGAGTACATGATCGAGAGAACCATCTGACATGCGCTTCTCGATACGATCGGACAACAGAACGTAAACAGATCCATTTTCTCCGGAAGCAATGTCAGCAACCACATCGCCAGGACCAAAGTCCACATCGACGATCGCATTGCCTCGGGCGTTGATCCGGAACAATCGATCAGAACTGGAAGCCCACAAGCTTGATCCCAGACCCGGAGCAAACTGAGCCAATCGGGCATTCCCGCCGACAGTCAATGCGCCACCGAGTACGCCGTCCTCACTGCTATCTCCGACTCCATCGCCACCAAACAAGATGGTGCCATCGGGATAAACCAGCTGAAGCGAGCCATCATCGTGGGAGATGAAAACGCCGTCTCCACCCAGTGGCGCAACTGCAATCGGGTCGGGCCCGGAAGGGACCTCGGTAATCACGGTGCCGGTACGGCCCAGGATCACGATCCGTTGCGCTGAACCAACAAGTACCCAGGAAGCTCCATTCTCGGCCACGACATAATCCGTCGGAGCACCGATCGGTAATGAGCCCGTTTCTGCCAGAGAACCGGTTCGAGTGAATGTCCGAAACTCTCCATCGAAAGCTGCGCGAACTCGATTGGTCGGAGCTCCGGTCGGAACCGGCCCGAGCAATGCCACTCCCCCGGAATCCACTGAGGGCGAAATCCGAGTACCAACAGGATCGGTAAACTCAACGTCAATCGGTGGATCACCCACGGCTCCTGGAGTCACGATACCGAAGGAATTGATGGCTCCAGCAACGACATCGTAAAGAGCAAAGGCCGCCAGACGCGCATCGCCAGCGGGGATCGATTGCTGCAACTCATAATCGACCAGAACACCCATGCCGAGCCCATCGGGAGTCACCACGACTCCGACAAAATCAGGCGCCAGGGGTCCGGCATACTCCAGCGCAATCGGCTGAAGAAGCGCGGGATCATGAATCAAACCAAAGGAAAATGCCACGATGGGGGTGTCGTTCTCAATGGTGACCTCAAGGGTCGCTACCGAACCCGGCTGGGCGGCGGTAGTCCCCACGGCCACGACATTGTCCGCTACCGCCGGCGTGGCTAGCAGTAAACATGTCACTAGAGACACGAGCGACAGGCTCTGAGTCTTCATCTGCGTTCTCCCCGGGATAAATCCCGAATCAGCCTTAAAATGTTCCCCCATGGAGCGGATGTTCCGAAAATCAGCACCTGTCGGCTCAATAAAGCTCAATGAAGCTCAATGAAGCCTAGCGCAGGTAATTAAGCCTAGCGCAGGTAGTACAGACTGGCGGAATAATCCTCCACATAGCATTGTACGGTTAGATCCGACTCCTGAAAGGAACCGGACAGCTGAGTTCTGACTATTTTTGTACTTTACCCGTCAATCCGGCCTAAACGGGCCTTGAGAAAGCGTCTCCGGTCAGAAGCACGTTGAATACGGGCAGCACGGGACTCTACGGCGACCACCGCTCGTTCTTCCCACTCTTCTCGCGCAGACGATCCATTCTCTTCGAGACTGGCCCGAGCCGAGATCACCATATCCAGAGGAGCTCCTGGCGGTAAATCCTGTTCATCGAGGATCGGAGCCAGAATACCCAGGGCTCTTTCTCGACCAGGGGCCACCAGCGCCAGAGAAGCCCCGAGCAGGCAGCGTTGCCTTGAAAAAGCCAATCCCTGGCATTGTTCCAGGACATCCCGCGCTTCCCGGAACTCATCGTCAGACAGCTTTTCGCCACGCAGCTGGCAATGACGGCAGCACAAGGTGAACCACAAGACGAGTGAATCGAGTTCCTTTTCCCCCATCAACTCACCGAGATCAGAAAGATCCACAACCGCTGGATCCTTTCCGTCCGAAAGAAGATTGAGCCCTGCTCGAATCTCACCTTCTCGAATCAACGCACTGCTATCGATCTCACGAGCGATAGACAGACCCGCATCATTGGAATCACAAGCACCCTGCCAATCTCCCATGGCAGCATAAATATCAACCCGATCAAAGAATGCGCGTGCTTCGCCAATGCGGTCGCCGATGGCATGACGAACCTCGATCGACCGCTGGTAGCAATCGGCGGCGATATCGAAGCGACCGAGCAGCCGTTCCACTTCGCCCAGATTTCGATAGTTTCGTCCCAACCCCATACGATTCTGGATCAAACGAAAAGTTTCTATCGCATCACGATAGATCCGACCTGCTTCTTCGAGATGGCCCTGATAAAAGTCGATACTCGCCAATCCGACGCGTGTGATCGTCTCACGATCCAGATGACCGAGTCGATGAAATATCTCCACCGATCGTGAAAAGTTCTCACGAGCCGCATCGAACTCCCTGATACGAAGAAGAACATTTCCAAGATTGTTAAGCAATCCCGCCTGCCCCAGTTCATCGCCGCGCTCTTCTGCAAAACGAAGTCCTTTAAGATATTCTTCGACCGCCTCATCGAAGCGGCCCAGCTTGGCAAAACCCAATCCTAGATGGATCTGGAACTCCTGCGCAATCTGGCTGGTGCCCGATTTCTCTACGGATTCACGAAGATCTTCGAGAATCTGTATCGAATCTTCGGCATATCCTTTTCGATCGAAAATCTCCGACTGGAGGATCTGTCGCTGCAAATAAACTTCATCTTCCGACCCCTCATCGATCTTCGAAAGAAACTTTTCAGCAGCTTCCTGGTTACCCAGATTGACCAGGACTCGTGCGGCGCTAAGCAGATAACGCCCCTGA
>JBBWWC010000086.1:0-17503 GCA_050256555.1 Planctomycetota bacterium
GGAGTGCTGCTGGCCACCATCATGGCGTAGAACTCATCGCGAATCAGTTCAGCTCCAAACATCTCCATGTGAGGGGTTTGCTGCTGACAATCAAGTCCACTGTAGCCCAGCGCCTGGAGGTGCTGGATGAGTGCCATGACACACAATTTCCCGGCGCCCGTTTCGAGATGGAACATGCTCTCTCCGGCGAAGATTCCTCCCACGGAAAGTCCATAGACTCCTCCCACCAATCTCCCGGTGTCATCCCAGGCCTCCACTGAATGAGCCAGACCAAGCAGGTGAAGCTGACGAAACAATTCCTCAATGTCATGAGAAATCCACGTCTCATGCCGATTGGCACAAGCCTCAATCACCGCTCCGAAGGCCACATCTGTGGTAAACCTTAACGAGGTCTTACGTGCCGTACGTCGCAATGACCGGGGTACACGATATCCATACCAGGTGATAAGAGCGCGTTCCGTCGGACGAACCCAGAAAATCTTCCCATCTCGATGATCCGCCATCGGAAAGCAACGTTCCATATAGGCACGAAGCACCCGAGCTGGACTGACAGGAATTCCTTCTTCGTCACGGATTCGATGTATCGGTCGCACTATTTCCTCCTGAGAAGTGGATTGTATCGTATCAAAACCGTTTCTTCCCCTGTCTATTTTCAACCATGAGGAAACTGGCAAACCAACCAGGACAGTGGATGATGGCTACATAATGATAGATTCGAAAAAAATCGATCACGAGGATTATAACGCAATGTCACAAGGATCTATTTCCATCCACACCATCGGTTATGGAAATCGATCTCTGGATCGTTTCGTCGAGATCTTGCACTTTTACAACATATCCTGGCTCATCGATGTACGGAGTCAGCCATGGTCACGTCGCAGCGAGTTTCACAGAGAATCCCTCGAAAAAAGTATTCCGGCAGCCGGTTTCGGCTACCTGTTCCTTGGCCACCAGCTGGGTGGAAAAACTGAAAATCCTCGGCTCCTCGACGACTCCGGGAAATCGGACTACGAACTCATCTCTCTGACCGAGCCATTCCAGGACGGATTGGATCGACTTCGAACGGCGCATCGCGAAGGTCATCGAATCGCTCTGATGTGTGCAGAGCTAGAAGCAGCTACTTGTCATCGCAGTCAGCTGATCGGCAACGCCCTCGAACAAGAATCGATTCCTGTTGGCCATATCGGAACGAATCCAGAAATTTGTTTGAGTCAGCACCAACTCCAGAAATTAGAAGAAGCGACTCCTGAAGACCCTTCAGATTCGACACCTCTTTTTCCCGACCTGTCATAAATTTTGGTCGAGAATTCTAACGTAACTCATTTTTCCAGAGATCGAACTCAGCCTGCGAGATTCCTTCGAGGATCATGCTCCCTGGATCATGGAGACGGACCCGGAATTTCATCACCACAACATCGCCGTTGACCACTGCCATCGTTCGCCCGTTGTTCTGCTTCAAGAAGCCCTCCATCGAGGTCACCCCTGCATCTTCGCTCTTCAAGAAATCACTGGTGTACAGCAACAGATTTTCAGCGAATCCATGATACCCACCAGAAATTTGGTTTTTTGCCGTGTAGCTGGCTGGTTCGATGTGAACCGATTCTCCTGCTAGATCTTGTATCGTTCGTGTGTTCTCAGTCGGCTCTTCCTGGACAAGACTGTATTCAATCGTTGATTGACCACTCGGGCCAAGACCCCAACCACCCAGAGCTTTTTTCTCAACATCAGTAAGTTTCTTGCGGAAAAAGCTCAGACCATCGGGAGTTACTGATTTTATCTTTCCTATGATGACCTGATTAATTTCCGGTAAAACTACGGCCAGCTGACGACCCTGGTTCTCTTCAACAAATCCATCCGCAGAATCGATGTACCGAAATTGAAGCCAAACTTCATCAGTTCCAGCCTCAGGCTGTTTACTGAACTGGAGGTCTCTATTACCAAAAGAAAACGGCTTGAGGTGATACACCTCGCCCGATGCCAGGGACACTGTACGGATCGCTTCTTCAGGGTTTTCGGTCAATAAACAGTAATGGACAAATTCGGAACCCGACTTGGGCACACAGCTGCTGATGTAAAGAGGCGCAAAGATGACAACAACTAGTATAGAAAATCTAACAAGACGAAGCATGAAATCTCCTTACCCAAGCTCTCTGGCAAATCTGAAGCACAAGTAACCCACCACCAATACGGGTAATCCCAACCAGCGCTGGTAACCACCGATCCAAGAGAAAACAAGTCCCAGTATTTTTTCCGGAAAGTAAAATAAGGCAACACACTTGAAAAGAATCAGCCAGGTAATCAAACGTAAGACACCTTCAAGATCAGTCCCTATGGTCGGATCCTGATAAAGAACCAACGCCGGGAGTGTTATCCAAATCCATGCAAGTAAACACATAGTGCCTTGGTTCTTCTGAGAATTTTTGATGACGTTATTTACACTCATGGGGCTCACCAAAAGTGCTACACCGATCAAAAACTCCCAGACCCCAACGATCACAAGAAATGTTGCTAGATCCATACCTGCCCTATTTTCAAACTCTGGCAAACCTACTTCTACAACCAGATTATCAACTGCTACGTCCCTGGATGAACTGGTCTATCTCAACTAAATACCAATCATCAGAAGGCCGGTTGCGAATATCTTCGTAACAAAGCGCCTTCATTCATTGGCATTTCTCAGACTCCCTGCCACGATGCCTCCCATCATGAGCAATATCGATCAGAAACAGGAACATCGAGACACAACCTTCGGAGTTATCGAGGGCATCGGTGCTTACCTCTGGTGGGGCCTGGTGACCACCATCTACTTCCGCTGGATGAATCAAACCGACTCTCTAGAACTGGTCGCATGGAGAGTACTCGGCGGCCTACCTGTCATGCTAGTGCTACTCCTTTACCGCGGTGAATTTCCACTCTTGATTCAAATCCTGCGAAATCGACGCATAACTTTTGCTCTGCTGTTATCGGCACTGTTAATTCTTACAAACTGGCTCACCTTCATCTATTCAGTCCTGAATGAAAAAATCACCGAAGCCAGTCTCGGTTATTACATCAATCCGCTGGTATCAATCGCGCTTGGAGCCATCTTCCTCGGGGAACGCTTGAGACCAGTGCAATGGATTGCAGTTGGCTTTGCAACCATCGCAGTGGTCCAGTTGACTGTCTCGACCGGATCGTTGCCGTGGATCAGTCTAGTATTGGCGGTTTCTTTCGGTGCCTACGGATTAATTCGCAAACAAGTCAAAGCTCCATCGGAAGTCGGGCTCTGTATCGAGATGCTGTTACTACTACTACCGATGCTGGCTCTAGAAATATGGCTCTTCGAAGCAGGAAGAACTATCTTCATGGAAGATGCACGCCTCAGCTGGGGATTACTTGTTGGCGGAATCGTAACGGTTGTTCCACTGGTGCTCTTCTCAAGATCCGCAAGAAAGATTCGCCTTTCGACAGTCGGCTTGTTGCAATACATCGCCCCTACAGCTCAGCTATTGGTTGCAGTATGGCTTGTCGGAGAAGAGATCGGTCAACGATGGCCAGCTTTATCGTTGATAGGCTTGGCGATTTTTCTTTATAGCTTCGATTCGATTCAATCCAGAAAGAAAGGGATCTCTCAATCTTAATCTGCGCTTGCCCTTGTTCTAGGCGAAGTGCATGATGTTATCGATGCCAAGCATGATCTCAATCATCACAAGATCTGTTCATGCCATAAATCAGAACAAAATTAAGCAGGAGGAATCATGAGTGAGGGTTCGACCGTACAGGGCGGTGCTAGTACCAAAAAATCGACCTTCGCCGACTCCGTACAAGATCATGTTGCAAAAACTGTCGTTGGACAGGACATAGTCCTCGAAAGAACTCTCATCTCCTTGCTCACCGGTGGGCACCTGCTGCTCGAAGGCGTACCAGGGACAGCCAAGACCCTCATGGTGCAATCGGTAGCGCATGCTATCGAGCTCGCTTTTGGCAGGGTCCAGTTCACCATCGACCTGTTACCTTCTGACATCGTCGGCTCCGAAATTCTAGACAAGGACAGCGGTGAATTTCGCATCCACAAGGGGCCCATCTTCGCCAACCTGATGCTGGCCGACGAGATCAATCGCGCATCTCCCAAGGTGCAATCGGCACTACTCGAAGCGATGCAGGAACGTAAGGTCACCATCGGAGATCACTCTTTCTCCTTACCAGCACCGTTTCTGGTCATTGCGACCCAGAATCCGGTAGAGCAGGCCGGCACCTTCGAACTCCCCGAAGCACAGCTCGATCGTTTCTTGATGCGACATCGCCTCACTTATCTCGAGCCAGATGATGAGACCGAGGTGCTGCACAGGGCACTAAAGCTGAAGTTGAAACGCAGCGATGACGGAGGCGCCATGCCGATGACTGCTTTCGACTCCATCGAAAAGAAAGCGCCACTGGCCATCTCGGACCTCACCGCAGCCATGGAACAGGTACTGGAAGTTCATGTCAGCGAGGTTTTCGTGCGGCACTGTGTTGATCTGGTCAATCAAACCCGTAACCACCCCGATATTGAACTGGGAGGCTCTCCCAGGGCCGGAATCGCACTGGTGACCGCTTCTCGTGCTCGAGCTTACCTCCATGGTCGTGATTACGTTGTACCCGAGGACATCTTTGCACTGGCCGAAGATATCGTGCTACACAGGATACGACTTTCTTATGAAGCGGTCGCACGTGGACGAACCGGCGAACAGGTACTCGCAGAAATTCTCGATCAACTGTCGTGATGGGAAATCCAGTGGATGCGACGCACCCATCTCTTCCACCGCCGGAAGCTCTCGCTCATCACGAGTTCGAGATGGTGGTTCGTCGACTCGCCGATGATCTCGCCCACGGAGCCGATGCCAGTGTGTTCGTTGGTAGTGGTCTTGAATATGCACAATCAAGACCTTATAGCCCCGGAGATCCCATCCAGCAAATGGACTGGAAAGTCTCGGCACGAACCGGCGAACCATTCATCAAGGAATACGAGACCCTCAAGCGAGTCCCGGTGCAGATCATCGTCGACACTTCCGGCTCGATGGCAGCTTCTTCGACCACCCTGTCTAAATACCACATGGCAGTATGGCTAGCCGCTGCCATCGGCACCGTAGCACAACGCAGAATGAGTCCCGTACGACTCTTCTCCGGTGGATCAAGATCGATACGATCGACGGCAAGTCTCTCACGTAGCATCTTGCGTCAGTCGATGGATGCTCTGCGGCATCCTGATACTGAAGAACAGACTTGTCTTGGTGAAGCTCTCGATATGATGCGAGCTACCACTAAACAACGCACCATCGTCATTGTGTTGAGCGATCTACACGATCCAGAAGCCATCGATGCGATTCTGCGCACTTCTCAAGCCCACGACACCGCTGTCATAGAAATCCAGGATCCCGCCGAGTCTGGCGCTCTGAAAGCCGGCTTCCTTCGAGGTACAGAGGCGGAGACAGGAGCTCGCTTTCTGGCCGGCGGTAAAACCCGCTGGGGCATCGATCCGGAAAAAGGTCGGCGTTCAGAGCTGTCCCAGGGTGGCATTGATCACCTACTGCTTCACACCCATCAAAACTTCATTCCTGCAGTCAGGCGCTTCATTTCTGAACGAGGGCAGGGAGGTCGATCATGAGATGCATCAGCTGGATTACGCTATTACTCATCGTTAGCGTCTTGCTCAATGCGACACCAAATCAAACAGAATCGGTACCTGCAGAAATTACTAAAGGTACGGTCGGCATCGAAGGACAAATATTTTTTTCATGGGCCGGAAGACCTCTGGAGGTCGCTCCCATTCCGGATGGTTCGCCGGTGCTGCTGCGCATCGCTTCCATCTCTCAGAGCTCTGAAGAAGACAGCGATGACGATGAAAAAATCTACGACCTGCGCTGGATTGCCATGCTGCCAGGAGAACACCATCTCAATCCCCTCCTTCACCATGGCGAATCTGACGCAGCCCTCGATCTACCACCATTAAAAATATCGGTCAGCTCTTTGCTCAAGAACGATCATGAAGGCGGCCTGAATCAGATTCCTGGACCCCTTTCTCCCATCCTGGGATTTCCTAATTGGGTGCTATGGGCCATCGGCATCGGTTGGCTCTTTCTACCACTCACGATCCTGAGTTTCGTTCGCTGGCTCAGAAAACCGCCCGAACCAGAACCGCAACCAGAACCGGCACCGACTCTCGCTGAACTCTTACGACCACTGGTCGCTGCGGCCCTCACAGGAGATCTCAACGATGCCAGCAAAGCACGACTTGAGCGAATCCTGCTGGCGCACTGGCGCGAAGATCTTGATCTTGGAAGCTATCGCCACGGTGAAGGGATCCAGAAACTAAGGGCCCATCCCGAGGCCGGGACTCTCCTGGTAACAGTCGAACAATGGCTCCACTCCGGTAGAAAAGAAGCCGTCAGTGCCCAGCAACTCGAAGATCTGCTCGCCCCCTATGCGACATCGATCACGACACCGATGGAGGAAAGCTCTTGAGTTTTTCTCATCCAATGATCGTCATCCTCTGGCTGATCCCGGTCTTATTACTGTTATGGGAAGCCTTTCGGAGTGGTCCCACGATCGCCATGCCATTTGATCACCGGTCGCATCAGAAACGACCATGGCTACGTCGCTCGCTATGGCTCTCTGCTGCCATTCCGCCGCTGATCCTGGCCATCACCATTGCAGTAGTTGCCGGTCCACAGGTGATGGGTGAACCGGAAAAACGCCGTGAAATTACCAACATAGAGATCGCCCTCGATGTTTCAGGATCGATGGGGGTCGCCATGGCGGATGGGAAACCCCGTAGTGATACTGCCGTCGAATCGATTCAACATTTCTGCAAGATTCGAAAAGGCGATGCCTGCGGATTGACCATTTTTGGTGGTGAAACCATCCGCTGGACACCATTGACTCTTGATCTCGATGCCATCGCTCTGGCAACACCTTTTATTGACGCAAGAAAAATGCCTCCCCACATGAACTCGACCGCTATCGGAAGAGCCTTACGCTCCTGCATGAGCAGTCTCTCGCAACAAGAAGAGGGCGATCGACTCATCGTGCTCGTCTCCGATGGGTTCTCCTCCGATCTGGGCGGGGGAGCCGCACGGCAAATCGGTCAGGAGCTGGCAGGACTGAACATCGCTCTTTACGCCATATTCATCGGTGGTGGCTCAGCACCTGGTCAGCTATACGAGGTCGTTGCTCAAACACAGGGAGAAGTTTTTTCCGCTCATGATTCCGAAGCCTTGCAAAGAGTTTTCGCCCACATCGATTCGATGGAACCCGCAAAACTCAAGCCTGCCGGGGCTCGTCCCATCGAGGACTTCTCGCTGCTGGCCTGGATCGGCCTGTCACTTCTGGGAATCCATCTATTCGCCTCACTCGGATGGCGGGTGACTCCTTGGTAGATCCGGAACAGCTGATCTATTCTGCAGGCGTCATCGCGCTGCTAGCTCTGATCATTATCGTCATCGGAGAATCGTTACATTTTCGCAGAATCCAGCGTATCGAAAAACTCGCCTTTGGCGAAGAAGGTCCCAGGTCCTGGACTCGTCTGGCGCCAATTTTTCGCTGTCTCGCCGTGACAATGCTTGCCGGAGGTTTGTGGATTCTCGCTCACCTGGAAAGCAAGCCCCCCGAAATCGATCCGGATAAGGAGCCATCACAGCATCTGTTGATTGCTCTCGATGTCTCTCCCAGCATGTACCTTGAAGATGCTGGGCCGAAACGTAATGTCCGGCGTGGAATCCGCGCTTCTGATGTTCTGGAGGCACTCTTTGCACGGCTCGACATGACTCGTACTCGAGTTTCAGTGATCGCCTTCTATACCGAAGCAATGCCGGTAGTACTCGAATCTTTTGACATCAACGTGGTCCGAAATGTCCTCAATGCACTCCCGATGGAACACGCCTTCGAACCGGGCCAAACACAATTACAAAAAGGGGTCGAAGAAGCACTGAAGTACGCAAAACCATGGCCCAAGAAAACGGCCACACTGGTGGTGGTCTCGGATGGAGATACTGTTAGCGGTGCATTGCCGAGACAGATCCCGATATCCATCGCAGATGTACTGGTGGTTGGAGTGGGTGATCCACACAAGGGTTCGCCAGTCGCCGGTCGCACCTCACGACAAAACAAACAGGCACTGGAAAGATTGGCTGTCAGACTTAAAGGGCGTTACCACGATGGAAACACCAAACATCTTCCCACCGACATCGTGCGATCACTCTCGATGGCAGTGCCATCGATTCAAGATCAGACCTTCCTCCGTGATCTGGCGGTCGCCATCACCGCCATCGGGGGATCCATCATCGGCTTCATGCCGATACTCCTGGCCTACTACGGCACCCGCCGCAAGGTCAGTCAGATTTCTTCCTGAATCGGTTCCAGCACCCACTCAAGGGCAGTCGTAATCGCCGCAATTGAGTGGGTCGTCGGTGGGATCGATACTGCAGACCGATTCCGGACTCGGGAGCGGTGGAGAACCCGGTAAAAACAAATCGTTGAGCATCATCACAGCATCGGCCAGATTTAGATTGCCATCATCATTGCCATCGCACGAATCCAAACAGGAAGGTAATGTTCCACCTGAAAAAAGATAGCTCAGTGATTTCACGACATCGGCAACGTTAAAGGAGCCATCCACATTGCAATCGCCTCGAATAAAAACACCTTCCGGCTCATATAAATAAAGACTACCGACATCCACCATCGCGCCCGCTTCATCAAAAGCAGCCGCAATCACCAATGCCTGTGGTGTGATGGCGACCGAGTAGCCATATTTATCAAACTGTTGTGGGTCCGGATTAGCGGCCGACTGCAGTAATTGCCAAGGACCTTGCGCCTTGGTTCGTTGGTAAATATAAACGCTCCCGGCCTCATCCATTCCATTCACTTCATCGAGGTGCGCACCGACGGCCAGCAAATCACCATCGAGGGCAACAGAAGAACCAAAACCTTCCCTTGTCGACGGATTGGGGCCAATCAATTGCCCCGGGAGATTCCCCGCAGGTGCACCGACTTCAACAGGAACCCATTGGCCTGTCGCAGCTTCTCGTTGATAAAGAAAAACGCTTCCGCTGTCGACACCGCCAGCGGAATCATCGAGCGGAATTCCGACTACGAGAAAGTCTCCATCAAGGGACAAAGAGCGGCCGAACTCTTCCCATTCCTGTGGTTCAGGATTGGCAATGCTCGTCTCAAGGATCCACTCACCGCTATTGCTATCACGCTCGTAGAGAAAAACACTGCCTGCATTGAAGATAGTTCCGCTACTACCAGCGGGCTGCCATGGTGCGCCGACTGCTAGTCGATTTCCAGACAACGAAACCGTCTCCCCAAAAATGTTGATCCCCTGAGGATCTGGATGGGAAATTAGTTGTCCCTCAATCCACTGCCCTGTCAGTCCATCGCGCTCAAAGATGGTGACACTTCCGCTTTCGATCGTAGATGGAACGGAGGTATCACCAGATGTTCCGATGGCCAATACATCTCCCCAGATCGAAACCGACTTGCCAAACTCTTCGTAGTTGCCCAGATCTGGGTTTGGTATCACCTGGGTCGAAATCCACTGTTCAGTTGCGCCATCTCGCTCGTAAATATGGGCACTCCCGGAAAAAGGCGCTCCTGCTGGCCAATCTTCAGGGGCCCCTACTACTAGCACATCACCCCAGACCGAAACCGACCAACCAAACCAACCATTGACCGGCGACAGTTGACCCGGAATAGCGCCTGCGGTCATACCCAGTTTCCACTGCTCATCGACAGGATCTCGCTCGAAGATATAAACCTCGCTATCGCCAAAGGCCCCCACCACCAGGCGATCTTCAAAAATGGAAATCGAGTTGCCAAAGGTCGCATTATTCTTTGGCTCTGGATTGGGAATGTGACCACTATCGCCAGGAGTTTGGCCAGGAAACCATGGCCCTGCCTGACCCAACACCGGAGTGCTGGAAGCGATCAATACAAAACACAAGAACAACAGCCACGGTGGCGACTGCCTCTTCTTCTTTTTTTTGTATTGATCCGAGCGGCAATTCAAGAGGTCCTTCTCCCTTCAAAGAACGTCTCCCTGAGCCTCGATGGTACCCATCCCGTGCTCAAGATCGAGAGGCATGTCGCTAGCACCCGGAAAGATAACCGTTAGCATCCAGATGTTGATGATTTGGTCGTATTTACCGGGGCAAATCCACAAGAGGCTGTTACCCAACGTACGGGGATAATCTCTACCGTTAGCTATTTTATTTGCTGTTGATTTCAAGGAGAGGGAATTCGATGAATCGACCGATCGCCCTCGTCTACGCCAAATCAGCATCCCGTCAACTGGCAGGCATGGATCTCATTCGATGGACACAGATGGGAACTCACCTGCAAGCTCTTGGTCATGAAGTACATCTGGTCACAAATCGGCCCGATGGCGTCGAATCGCTAGCTGGACTACCGGTGATCGACAGCCAGCAAGCGGACTGGGATGGCTACTACGCCATCAAAGGTAGTTACCAGCACTCCGTTCCATTACTTCCCGATCACCCACGTCTCATCGTTCGTATGTGCCGAGTCGCCCTTCCCGATGAGCCAGATCGTGATCTTTCACGCCGAGATGCGATTCTCGATCACCAGGCGTGGATTGCCGATCATGCCCGGTTTGTGGCCGTCAACGACTCGCTCAATGCCGAAAGATGGAAAAACTTCTACGGTGAAAGGCAGCAAGTCCTCATCGTCCCGACCGGGTGTCCATCCAGCATTCCAGAATCAAACCAAAATCCGTTTCCTTCAGAATCCAAAATTGTGCTCTTTTGTGGATCCGTGACAGCAATACGCATGGTTCCATTTTTGAATCAAGTCGCACGAAATCTGGCCGACCGTGATGCAAATTTCCAGGTACACATTCTGGGCCGTAACCGGCTCCATCTTTACAGTGATTCTCCTCCTCAATTCGACCCTCAGGTGATTCATCTTCATGAAGCGGTCTCTCAAGAGGTAGCCTGGCAATATCTACGACATGCCGATGTCGGGGTTGCCATTAGCCCTAGTGAAAATCAATTCGAAAGTGAACTGTCGAAGATTTACTACTATCTCAGAGCTGGCCTACCCACGGTATGTGAAACCAGCGCCCTCAACGGTAATCTGGTCACTGAAACAGGGCATGGCTACGTTGTCGATCATGATGATCCAGAACAATTCGCCGCTGCAATTCTTCGCGCCGCTGAGTTCCCCAATCAGCACCAACCAACGATGGAACAGATGGCAAAAGAACACAGTTGGAAAAACCGAGCTTCGACCTATGCAAAAGCTCTCGAAATAGATGCTGACAGGGAGCGGCAGAAATGAATCCGGATCAAACTACTCCAACGGTCATCATCCGGCTCGATGACGTCAGCGGTCGTTGCCCAAAACAGGATCGCGTGTGCGATGTCCTTGAGGCTCATGGAGTCCCGATCCACCTGGAGGTCATTCCTGGTGATTTGACAGAAGACGGCGCCGACCAACTCAAAGATGAATACTCCAGACGTTCAGTAATTGTTCAATGCCACCAACATGGATACCGTCATACCAACCACGGCACGGATACCAAGCGTTGTGAATTTGGCGATCATCGTGAAACTGCCTCGCAACTCGAAGATATACGTGCCGGTAAAAATCATCTTGAAAACCTGCTCGGAGAAATCTTTGTTCCATTCTTTTCGCCACCATGGAATCGCTACGGAGCAACAACTCTGGAGGCTATAGAGCAAGCCGGACTGCTTGGGATGTCGGTCTTATCAAAAAAGAACACACCGCATCACCCACGATTACCCGTCATACCTTTCACTCTTGATCCAGTGAACTGGAATCGTCCCGCCGCCCATCGCCCCTGGTCCGAGACTCTTGCAGATCTGCAAACTTCTCTGAAGAAACAAAACCATGCAGGTCTCCAACTACATCACGAGCTCATGGAAGATCTTGATTTCGATGGCCTCGACAAAACACTCGAATCGTTGGTGAAAATCGGCGTCCAGTGGCCAACAATGAAAGACCTGGCGGCGACCTGGAGTTCAGCATGAAAAAATCACTGGGGTTTGCACTGGTCGGCTGTGGTGATATTGCCCAGCGAAATGCGACAAGTCTGAATGAGGCTTCAGGAACTAATCTGGTTCGTGTCGTGGACATCGATACGACTGCTGCAGAGAACACTGCTCATACATTTGGCGTGCCTGCATCCAACTCGCTAGAAGAAGCTCTTCAAGACGAGGCTGTCGAAGCCGTTTTCATCTCGGTTCCACACGATCTTCACTGTCCGATGATAGAAACTGCTGCACGAGCGGGTCGTCACATCATCGTTGAAAAACCGATCGCCACACGTATCGAAGATGCGACAAATGCACTCGAAGTTTGTCGGCAAAACAATGTTGAGCTCTCTGTTTGCCATCCGAGGAGCTACGAACCTAAAGTTGAACATGCTCAGCAATTGATCGGAGATGGCATCATCGGCGAGCTGTTGACTACCACATCCTCATTTTTAAAGGTCAAGAAAGATTCCTACTGGAATAACGCTCCATGGCGAGGAGAACTGGAGAGAAGTGGTGGCGGGATATTCCTGATGAATCTCATTCATCATCTCGATGCACTTCAGGTGATAACCAAACAGAAAATTCGCATGGTCAATAGCGTCCAGGCAACACGGGTGACGGACGTAGAGGTAGAAGACACGGTTGCAGCGATATTAGAATTTGAAGGCGGTGCCATCGGCACCGTATCTGGTAGTTCTGCAGCACCAGGCCCGACCGTGATCACTGACACATTTATTGGAAGCGAAGGTCGAATTGAGCTAACGAAACGATCGGTTCGTGTTGTTAGCCAGAGTTCTCCTTACCATGTCAAAGAATGGACAGAACACGAACACGCCCAGGACTCCGTCTCAAAAACTCGCTTTATTGAAGAATTTTCGAAATCCATCCGGAATGGAATGCCTGTTCCGATACCAGCAGCCTACGGTATCGACCTGGCACGTCTGGTTCTGGAATCACGGTAACTGTCTCGATTTCTTTGAACAGGAGAAGGCCAGCCGATGACTACCTCTGAAAACTCTTCGGAGAAACTGGCGATCGATGGTGGGGCCCCCGCATCCCCAACACCGCTTCCCTTCATGGGGGGCGCGGATTTGATTGGCGCAGAAGAACGTAAAGAAGTCCTGGATGTCATCGATAGCCAATCGTTGTTTCGCTACTACGGCACAGACCCACGCTGGAAAGTGAAAACTTTCGAGGAAGAACTGTCCCGGTTCATTGAAATCCCCCATGTCCTGGCGGTCAGTTCAGGAACAGCAGCTCTGCGTACCGCATTCCACGGCTGCGGCCTGGAATGTGGCGATGAAATCATCATGCCAGCCTTTTCATTTCTCGCCTGTCCCGCATCTGCATTGACCTGCGGGTTAAAACCGGTCTTTGCAGAATGTACTGAAGGATTGCTACTGGATCCTGACAAGATTGAGCAATGCATCTCAGAGAAAACTCGTGCGATATTGGTCGTCCACATGGTCGGCGCTTCTGCCGACATGGACAAAATCATCGATATCGCTAATAAAAACTCTCTGATGATCATCGAGGACTGCGCCCAGGCTTTCGGGACCACCTATAAAGGCGCTTCGGTCGGCAGCTTCGGTAAAGCAGGAATCTTCAGTCTCCAGGCAATGAAAACCATTTCCAGTGGAGAAGGCGGAGTTGTCGTCACGAACGATCCTGAAGTACATCAACGAGCTCTCTGGTATCACGATCTCGGTTTCCAGCGTAAAGGTCGACTTGGTTCTCCGATCGTTGGTGAAAATCTACGAATGGCTGAACTGACGGGTGCCGTCGCCCTGGCACAATTGCGAAAATCTTCGACCTTTCTCAAAACAATGCGCTCTACACATATGCTTGTGCGTCAGACCGCTGAATCTTTCGGCAATCTCAAGGTGCGAAGCGTCAAAGATCCTGACGGCGACAATGGCAGCGCCTTGATCCTGGAACTTCCTGATAAAGAACAAGGCACAAGATTTCGCAAAGCACTTTCCGCCGAGAATATTCGATGTGATCGTTGTAGTGACAAGCTCGGATATGGATATCCAGTGATCCATGATGCGCTCGGAGAATTTACAAAATGTCCCGAGACGGAAGCGCGTCTGGAAAGATGTGTGATGATCCCGCTAAGCCCTGCCTTAACGCAGCAGCAAGTCGAGTGCCTGATTCATGGAGTTCAAAAGGTTGGGAAAAGTCTACAACAGTGATTTCCTCGCCTCTTCAATGCGAATCTGATTTCCTTCCCTGGCTTCGGCAAGTACTTGGTGACCCTTCTCTGGAACAATATCAACTCGATCGATTGATCCCACGAAGAGGACCTCATGATCTCAGAATACTCGTCAGCAATAGCTCTAATGATTTCCACTCTTTCTGTTTCCAGATCGAACCCACTAACAACAATCCCGAGGCGTATCCATTGGGGTCATCGCAACTCGTTTATCGAGATTCAGAAACTGAACTTGTTTTAAAAATCAGTGCCGCTCTTGACGAACAATGCTTTGAAAGAATTTCGCAGGTTTGCGGTATCGCTGTAAAAGAAGCTCAACTTCTTTCCTATTCTCCGGAACGACGTGCGGTCATTCATTATTCGCTCTGCGATGGATCGCATGCCATCGGGAAGCTCTATCGTCATTCAGCTGCAAAACCGTCCTATGAAATCGCACAGAAACTGTCGTCTACGCATCTCGCCGATTCACTCGTAACTGCCCTGGATTACTTTGAGGACCTGGAGCTAATCCTCTGGAAAGAGGCCACAGGGAAACTTCTTTCAGATCTTTTCGACACCAGTGATTACCCAGCAGCTTTGCGATCGACCGGAACAACTCTCAGGCAGCTACATGACCATCCAGTTAACGCCACCGAAAACGCAGCAACCCTTGGCGACGAATTAAAAACCATCGACAAACAACTCGAACGGCTGTTCGGATTATTTCCAGAAAAAGATCTCGATCCTCTTCGTCAGCTCTACCAGCTCCTGCAACAGCATTACAAATCATATCAAGCCATTAATACTTGCTGGGTTCATGGAGACTTCCATGATCGCCAGTTGATCTTTCAGGATGAGCAACCTGTCATTCTTGATCTCGATGGTGTCTGTGTCGGTGATCCGGTAATAGATGTTGGAAATTTCCTGGCGCACATCGATTTCAGACTGGCGTTTGAACAGTCGGATCAAGAAGCCGCATCATTTCACGATCAATTCCGCCAAGGATATCAACTTGCTACAAACGAACGTGGTGTAAATTTATCGCACGCCATCTCTCTGCTCAGAAATGCTGCTCTTTATCTGTTGATTCCTGATAGATGCCAACGACTTACCTCGGCGTGTCGAAAAATCGTTGCTCGCCTCTGAGATCAGGCGAGCCAAACTTCCCCTACGGGGTTGTACTTCCTGACGGCATTTCTCGTATCCACAATCAGCGAAGAATGGTCCGCAACCAGCTGCCAATCTATCGCCCGATGATCTGTCACAACGACAACGCAATCCGCAGCAGCGACGATCTCAGCAGTAAGCGGGACAGAAGACAGATCGAAAAGGTAATTGCGCTTTGAAGGGAAGGTCGGGATATGAGGATCGTGGTATGAAACTACAACCTCTTCCTCTTTTAATAATCTCAGTAGTTCTGCGGCAGGGGTCTCTCTCGTATCGTCGACATCGGGCTTATAGGCGATGCCCAGTAATAAAACGCTGGCTTCTTTCAGGCTCTTTTTTTGACTCTTGAGCGCCTCGTCGATCTTCGACACAACATACTTTGGCATATCAGTATTAATCTCACCGGCCAGTTCGATGAATCGCGTCGGGATTCCCTTCTGCTGGGCCCTCCAGCTCAAATAAAACGGATCGATGGGGATGCAATGGCCACCCAACCCCGGGCCAGGATAAAAAGCTTTGAAACCAAACGGTTTGGTATCAGCCGCCTTGATCACTTCCCAGATATCGATGTCCATCTTCTGCAGGACAACCTTCATCTCATTGACAAGAGCGATATTTACCGAGCGATAGATGTTCTCAAGAATCTTTGCAGCTTCTGCAATCTCTGCACTTTTGACGCTGTGCATGTTGATAAACGCTTGGCTATACAGAAACTCTGCCAGCTCTGTGCTGATTTCATCCAGACCACCGATCAATTTGCAGATCTCTCTCAATTCAAGATCTTTACGTCCCGGGTCTTCGCGTTCAGGACTGAAGGCGACAAAAATATTTTTTCCGAGCTCAAGGTCATGTTCTTCAAGGATCGGCAAAACAACCTCGCGGGTCGTGCCTGGGTATGAAGTTGACTCCAGCACGACAAGGGATCCGGGTCGAAGATGCTCTGTCAGCGCCCGCATGCTGGATTCTACATATCCAAGATCCGGTTTGCGCTGATCATCGAGAGGTGTCGGAACACAGATATGAACACTATCGCAACGAGAAAAGCAGATCGGATCACTACTGCCTTCAAATCGATCTGAAGCTGCAAGTGTTTGCGAGAGTTCGACTCCCAGATGTTTGAGATAGCATTCTCCTCGATCAATCTTCCTGATCTTTTCTTCATCGGTATCGAAACCGATCACGTGAAAACCAGCTTGATGAAAGGCAGCTACCAGAGGTAAGCCAACGTAACCAAGACCAACCACCGCAACGACGGCAGTTCTGTCTTCAATTCGTTTCTTCAGTTCACCGGCGATAGAATCGCTGATACAACCTCCTTGACCCTCTTTGATACCAAACAAGCCATATACTTCGATGAGGGCAATACTCCTGGCATATACTCCAGAAGCTCTGATTCGCCTCAGTCGCGATTCTTTTGGGACTCGCCAATCGAATCGATCTCGGATATCATACAAGCTATAGTTGGATTGCGATGTTTCACTTCCTGAAGTTGACAGTGATCACTGCCAACTTCGCCCCGTTTTCAAAACGGAAGGAGACTCGATAATGAACCGAGAAAAAATGCTGTGGACAGTATGGGCGGTGATTCCCGTCCTTCTGGCCATCTGGTGGTTTGGACCTGGGCAGGAACTACAAGCCCGGTCACGAGTCGCCTCCACTGTCGAGCTTGCCATCACGGCAGCTGAAGAAGAAAACTGGGAGAAAGCGGCGGAGCTGTTTGGCCAGGCCATCGGTGAAGCTCCCTCAGATTCTCCTCGCTCAAATCTCTGGTTACGCCTACGCGCCAGCCACGCCGAGTTCATGTCGGGCAACACCTGGAATGGTATCGCCGGCATGGAGGAAGTACTCGACGAGGTCAAGGATGTCGATCCCGATCTGGCCAGAGATGCCCGGGCCAGAATTGCTTCCGCCCAGTACTTCGCAACCTGGAAACTGCGCCTCGAAGGTGCCGACTCTGCCGTGTGGAAACCTGAAGCTGAGAAAGCTCGTCAACACTTCCGCCTGCTCGCCGAAGATGCCGAGGCTCGCAGTGCACCAGAATCGGAAGACCTCAAGAAAAACGTCGAGTCGGTGATCTGGCTCGAACGGATGGATCTCGCCGAGTTAC
>JBBWWC010000087.1:0-2697 GCA_050256555.1 Planctomycetota bacterium
CGCTCGCGCTTCCACTGGTCGGTCGTGGTGAAAATGCGAGTGTTCTTTATCTCGAACGTGGTGTCGGGTCTGAACCTTTCCATGTCGAGGAATTGAACTGGGTCGCAGCTGTCACAGCTCAACTGGCAGTGGACCTGCAAAACTCGCGTCTCTTTGAAGAATTAAAAAATGCACACGAAGAACTTCTGGCCAGCCAGGAGCAGCTATCGCGACAGGAAAAAATGGTTGCGATCGGCAGGCTTGCCAGTGGATTCGCCCATGATTTGAATAATCCGCTCGCTTCGGTGATCGGATTCCTCCAGCTCGCTCAACGAGAGACGGAAAAATCAGAAACGGAAACACGTGCCGGTGAAATGCTGAAACGTGCACATGATGCCGCTGACTTTTGCCGGGCTCTATGCCGTAACTTGCTGGCATTTGCGCGAACCCGCCCATTTCAACCTGGTAGTGAAGCACCTTTCCCGGTAGCAGAAGCCATCGAAAGCACTCTGGCCATCTGTGAAGCACGACTCAGGGATGCGAGTCTCGAAACAAATCTCAATATTGAAGAAGGTCTTCACCTTGCAGGAGACGCAACCGCTCTGCGCCAGGTCATCATGAATCTGGTTCTCAACTCTGCCGATGCGGTCCGAGAATCGGGAACCGGCAGTCAGTTATCCATCCAGGGCCGTAAGATTCCTGAAGAGGGAATCGAACTGATCTTCAGTGACGATGGGCCCGGAATGGATCCCGAAGTGGCTCGCCGCGCTTTCGATCCTCTTTACACCACCAAAGATGCCGATCGTGGAAGTGGACTCGGTCTCTTTGTTGTGCAGAGGATCATCGATAGCGCCGGTGGAAAAATTGAACTCTCAACTTCGCCAGGAGAAGGCACCTCCTTCCGCTTACTTCTTCCAGACTCTCTTGCCCAACTCGGTAGTGAAGAAATCGATCCTCTCGATGTTTCTTCGATGTGGCAGGGACAATCACAATGATGCCAGGTCCTGGAAAAGATCTTGAAATCCTGATCGTTGATGACGACTCCTTTATCCGGGAAAGCATCGAGCTATTTCTCGAATCCGAGGGCTTCCAGGTCAGGACTGCCAGTGATGGCGAAAAAGGAGTTGAGCTGTTTCGCCAACAGGAACCCGATGTTGCCCTGGTCGATCTACGGATGCCCCGGATGAACGGTATCGAAGTACTTCGGGAGTTCAAAAAACAGGCTCCCGAGGTCGAAGTCGTGATGGCGACCGGCGCAGCCACTCTGGAGAGCGCTCTTTCAGCGATGAAATTGGGTGCTTATTCTTACATTGAAAAACCGATCGTAGATCTCCAGAAAGACCTACTTGAAGTACTACTGCGAGCTGCAGAACGACGAAAACTAAGAAAGACCAACCGCGATCTACAAGGGCAGTTACAACTAATCCAGCATCAGCTTGAGAAAAAAGAACGTGAGCAACGTACATCGATTTGCCAATTCCCGATCGAACAACTGATGCGAAACTGTGCCTCAGCACATGAAAATCAATTGCGAGATTTGATTCTCGCCACCATGCCCATCGATGGGCCGGCGATTCTCTACATTCGTAAAGATCAGCACTTGATTCCATGCTCTGCGCGTCAATCGGATCTACCTGCCGAACATTTCTCGATGCCGATCAGCCAATTTTCCGATTCCAGTGAACGCTGGAGAGAAGGAAATTTCTCCGGTATTTTTGCCGACCAGGGGGGTGCGCTGGTTCTACCGCTCTTCTGGATCGGACAACTGGAGGGCCTTATCGCCATCCCGGCCGATCATTCTCGTTTCTCCAAAAAATCCTCATTCTCCGATCTGCGCTGTGCTGCAGACGCTTCAGCAGCGATACTCGGCGCTCTCCAGAGGCATTCTTCCTCCACCACCGGTTGAGCCGAACGACGACATCTCTTACAAGCAGAGAGCCCCAGGAGAATCTCCAGGAGACACTCTGATGAGACCAATCGACCAGATCATGAAACCTTTGAGGAGCTCCCCCCCTCAACGATCTCCCGATCTGTACTTGTTGCACTGCCACCGCTTACTGACGGCGGTCACTACGCTGCTCGTTTCGAGCCTCATCTTTCTTCCCGTCGCCATTTCTTCGGCCGCAGATCCGAGCTGGATTCCTTCACGAAGTGAAGACTTTGCGACTCATGTTCGTCGTGTCGAAGAGAGTCTCGAAACCGGTGTCGAAATCCAAATTCTTGATTCCATAGCTTTGCTAGCAGAACGACTGGTCGACGGAGATCCTGGAGGAAGTACACCGCTCGGTGGTGGGCTTTCTGTCGGTGCTGGGCCATACCTTCGTGGAACGGTCGCTCGTCTCGAATCCCCACTGCGCGATCGTGTCATCGACGAGATTCGCCTTCGTACCCTTTCTCGTATCTCTGAATCTCCTCTTCCTGGGTTCGATAACGCAGCGGATCGAAAAAGAACTTCGATCTTGATGGACCTGCCTCATGGTTCCTATTCGGAACCGTTGGCCAGATCTCTGGCAGAATCAGCACTCGAAAGAGGCGATATCGACAGCTGGAAAAGATCGGTCGAAATGAGCTGGATCGAGGATCCAGGTCACATCACCTTACCTGCACTGATCGACCCGGTCGGTCCCACCATTACAACTGGATCGGTACTGATTCCTGCATATAGCAGTACCAGATACGAATCAGCAGATACATCGGAGACCCCCTGGCGATCGACAG
>JBBWWC010000088.1:0-4015 GCA_050256555.1 Planctomycetota bacterium
GAGTCGTGTACAGGGCGCGAGATCCACGACTGCAACGAACCATCGCCATCAAGAGAATCCATCCGCGACTGCAGGATCGATCCGATATCAGAGAACTGTTTCTCACCGAAGCTCGTGCCATCGCAGCCGTCAATCATCCCAACATTGGACAAATCCATGCCATACATGAGGACGAAGACCCGCCCTATCTGGTGATGGAATTTCTCGAAGGACCCAATTTTGGAGAGCGCCTCGATTCGGAAGGCTCACTGACTAGTGCCGAAACCATCCGGGTCGCCATCTCTGCCGCTCAAGCTCTCAAAGCTGCGGTTCGCCGAGGCATCATTCATCGTGACGTAAAACCATCCAACCTACTGGTCGATAGTCGTCAAGAAGTGAAACTGGTCGATTTCGGGCTCGCTGGAAACCTCGGCGAGGACTTCCAGGAAGACCCCGAATTTCTCTGCACTCCACAATACGGATCCCCCGAACAGGTCCAGGGCTGGGCCGTCGATGAGCGCTCTGATATCTACAGTCTCGGCGCCACCATCTTTCACATGCTCACCGGAAGACCGCCCTTCGAAAGAGAAACCCGAGTCGAACTACTGGTTGCACAAGTCAATGAACCGGCACCAAATCCCTCCACTTTCAAGGAAGGAATCCATCCGGCTCTTTCAAACCTGGTCATGAAGATGCTCGAGAAAAAACCTGAAGAACGTCCCAAAGACCATTCCGCACTGCTGGAAGAGCTGACCGCGATCCAGGCCATCGTCGATCCTTCCGCAGCAGGGCAAAAATCATCCTCTCGTTTCCAGACGGTAACAATTTCCATGGTGCTGTTGATCTGCGCCGTGGTGGCCACGCTCACCTGGCAAAGATCTTCCAGTGAAAGCGGAATCCAGGTCGATGGAACCTTGCGGGGAGTGCTTTCTGCAGCCACTCCTTTCGAAAAGCTCGAATACAACTTCCCTCGCGATGGTGAAAAACTGGAACGTTTCTTTCGCTTTCCATCGCTACCACAAAACACTCCCGGACATACTCCTATCGCACCCGTCGTCGAAGAAGGCCTTCTGCACTGGGCCAACGACCCACGCACCATCTCTTTTCCGTATCTGAAAGAGTTTCGTCAGTGGCACCTGTCAGGTCTTCGCACTCTCGGCTCTCCAGATCTGGAGCTACGTCTGGCCCAGGACCCAGAACGCCCGGGCGATCGTCTCAGAATCGGAGTCGCAACCAGCCGAAAGTTGTCGCCAAGAATCGAAGCTTTACAACACGGTGAAATCATCGCCATCGAAGTTCAGGAAGAAACGATTTCTGGCCCCATCACGCCCGGTATCGATCACCAGATCTCCTTGATTCGGCTCCCATCGGAAAACCCTCAACAAGCTCGATTCCGCTTCGAGGTCAAAAGAGAAGATGAGAACAACACATTACTCATCCAGACCACCTTCGCTCTTCCAGAAAAAACGGTCCCTCGGGGCGCACCAGCGATTCGCTGTGAAGGCGGGTATGAATGGTGGAGTACCCAATTGAAACAAGTGGAAATCATCGGCCTCCTCGATCGAGACAGGATTCAACGAAGCTGGATCCTCGAAGGAGGCCCCTGACCTCTCGACTTCATATCCTCCACAAGGATGGGCGATCTCTTTCTCATGAGATCTCCCCCGACCTCGCCTCCACTGAAGGCGTTGTGATTGGCCGCGATCATGCAGCCAACATCACTATCGATGATCAAGCGGCGAGCCGCTTTCATGCAAAACTGCTCCTCAAGAAAGATGGCTGGCGAATTGTCGATCTTGAATCCTCCAATGGCACCTTCCTCAACGGCGATCCGATTCGTGATGTCGAGTTTGCACCTGGCGACCATCTAGGGATCGGCGACAGCGAACTTCGACTCGAAGCGGCCATCCCGACCACCACTGCCGATGGTGGACAAACTCAGATACTCAAAACGATTGAAATCGATCCAAACCCCCTCGATGGCATTCGATCGGGAGAGATCCTCGCCGCACTCCATGCCGCCGCTCCCCTTCTCGGATCCAGCAGCCAGTCGGTCGTCGAGGAAGGATTGCAACACCTCGTCAAGGGAACCAAGGCGGACCGCGGAGCAATCCTGCTCCAGGAAAAAGATGGCTGGAGCTGTCGTTGTGCCTGGTCCAGTCGTGGCCTTCCGATGCATGGATTCGTTCTCAGTCACACAATTCATACAGAGGTGATGCAAACGCGTCGCGCAGTCCTGTCGAGGGATACCTCTCAAGACCCCAGATTCTCCGATCGACGCAGCGTGGTCGGCGATGAAATCCGCACTGTGATCGCGGCCCCGATCCTCGTCCAGGAAGGACTCCGTGGACTTCTCTATCTCGATCGCATCGATGGGATCGGCCGACCTTTCGGCGATGAAGAGCTGTGGGGCGCCAGTGTCGCAGCAGGAATTGTTGGCGCAGGATTTTCCATCGGTGAAGAACTAGATGAACTGACTCATGATCGAAACGAATTGGTCCGCACCGTCATCGACTCGATGCCCATCATCGGGAACTCCGCACCGATCGAACAGATGCGAATCTTCATCCGCAAGGCCGCTCCGACTGGAAGTACCGTTCTGATCCGAGGAGAAACCGGGACCGGTAAAGAGCTCGTCGCTCGAGCCATCCATTACCAGGGTTCTCGTGCAGCTGCACCTTTCGTTGCCCTGAACTGCGCAGCGATTCCTGCAACGCTGGTCGAAAGCGAACTTTTTGGTCATGAAAAAGGCTCCTTCACCGGTGCAGACCAGAGCAAGGAAGGGAAGTTCGAGGCTGCCGATGGTGGCACGGTCTTTCTCGATGAGATCGGCGAGCTTCCAGCAGCCGCTCAATCAAAAATGCTACGCTTGCTCGAGGAAAAAAGGCTCGAGCGTGTCGGGAGTAATGAATCGATTGCAGTCGATGTCAGAATCGTGGCAGCTACCCATCGAAATCTCCAGCAAGAGGTCGCCAGCGGTCGCTTCAGAGAAGATCTCTACTATCGCCTCGCAGTCCTGGAGGTCGTGGTCCCACCACTTCGAGATCGCATCGAGGACATCGATATGCTCACCGACCACTTCCTCGATCTCTGCTCTGAAGGAAAAAACACTCGCAAGTCGATCTCACGCGCCGGGCGTGAAACTCTGCGAAAACAATCTTGGCCAGGAAATGTACGTCAGCTGAAAAATGTCATCGAGAGCGCAGTAATCCTGTCGGATGGAGAGATCATCGGACCCAACGAGTTAAGACTGAACCAGATCTCTTCTGCGTCGGGATCTTCTTCGGAACCAAAACATGGTGAAGTCTCCTGGAAACCGATTCCACTTCGCTCTCTGGAAGAGAAGCATATCGAGCAAGTTCTCGAACATGTCCACTGGAACAAGAAGAAGGCCGCCGAGTTACTGGGAATCGAACGCTCGACTCTATACTCTCGAATCCGAAACATGAAACTGGAACCACCACAAAACCGACCAGGTGAGGAACCAGGAGCGGATCAATGAACACTTTTCTTTTCACTGCATGGTTGGGCCTGCTGCTACCTCTTCCGCAATCGGCGGACTCGGTTCTCCCCGCCGGAATGATACCCACCGGGGCGATATTAAACGGCTGGAGCCTGCTCACCGGCCAGGAGCTGGTTCCGGAAAACAGCACTCTCGGACACAGACCCTTAAGACTGCTCGAGCCGCTTTCTCTCTCGACCGGAGGCGAAGTCCTCATCGTTGGTCTGTTACGCTCAGAAGGTATTCTTTTAAAACCGATCCGTCGCGGACTGACGCACGGTCCACACTGGGCCACCACCGATCCCCAGGCCACTCCTCCTATGAACAGATACCAGGTTCGTGTTGTTCGCCTCGAGCACCTCACCCCCGAACCGATCTGCAAATTACTCCGTTCAGAAGCCCAGAAACAAGAAAAGGAAATCGGTTTGTTCGATCGACCCAGTCGTTTCGTGGCCGATTCACGAACCGGATCAGTGGTCATTTCCTGCACATCTCCACTTCGTCTCCAGCATTACCTGAAACTACTCTCCGCCG
>JBBWWC010000089.1:0-7979 GCA_050256555.1 Planctomycetota bacterium
GGCCATGGTAGGCATAGTTTCCGGCGTCTGTATCAAACTCGGTCTCCAACCAGAGCGTGGTGTCTTCGGCGGGAACTCCAATGGGAGTGCAGCTAAAGGTGCCATTCTCGAGATTTGGAGAGATCGATAATCCAGCGATCACCAGCACGTTATTAAGACTGGGACTTCCGAGGGTGTCATCGGCCAGAGTCAGGGCGCTGGTCTCCGCAGCCGGCGGCGTTCCAGGTGCACCTTCTGTGTAAATGTTCGAGTTGACGCAGGAGTAGGTGTACGAGGCGATATGGCGCTCGTTTCCTTGCGGAATCGTTTGGCCATCAAAGGGTGCGGTGAAATCAACCACTGCACCGAGTGTTCCGCCATTTTCGTACAGATTGGCGATCTCGAATTCTGTGCCAGCAGCTTCAGCATCGGCACCAAGAGTGACCGACACCAAGGTGATTACGGCTGGGTCATGAGTGACGGCCGTGACGAAACCCTGGACTCCACCGAGACTGTTATCGAGGAGAATCCGTGCCGCTCCGGTGCTGTCGAAGCCATCAGCATCGGCAGCTCCATCTTCGACATACATTGTTGCGGGAGGTGGCTCAAGAAGAGTCAGGGTACCTCCATTGAGGCCAAGACCCTCGGCAGCACCTACTGACAATCCACCCTGAACGATGATGTTGTCCAGTGGTGGAGAGTTGAGAGTGCCATCGGAAAATTCGATGGCGAGTGAAGTGTCACTTTCGACCACTCCAGTCGGTGTCATCGATAAGGAAGCGATGGTGGTACCGTTTCCTGCTGGAATCGATGAGGTGTCGCCGTAAGGAGCATCCGCATCCATCACGACCCCCAGGGTGACACCGCCGGAGAGTATCTCTGCGACGATAAGTTCTGCAGCCGAAGCTGCTCCCGATGGAGCCAGATCTGATGCAGAAGCCTGACTATCATCAAATGCGATGGCCAGTACGTAGCCTTGAACTTCAGCTGTTGCATTCATGCTGATCTCAAGAGAAGTAGAAGCGAGCCCCTGTGTTGAGCCATCACTGATCGATAATGACTGCTGTGCATAGCCAGTCAGATTCAATCCCAGAAGTGCGATTGCCAGTAGTATGACAAGTTTACGAGGACGCATAACACCATCCCTCCGATGGGAGTCGTAACTCCATAGCGTCCGGATCCTCAGAACGAAATAGTTCTGAATCACCTTCAGTGACAAAATGAATACAAGAAGTTAAATAAACAAAACTTCTAACTGTTAACTATTCGCATGCCAACCCATGGCATGTAGTTGAACCAGTAGCTCAAATGTTAACGCTTAAGTTGTTTGGAATCAAAAACTTGTAGCGATGACTTTTATGTCTCACGAACAAGTGTTAAGTCACTTGGTATATGAAACACCGCCGCCGCCGCGAGCATCGCTGACACCCACCCAGCCACGTTTGTCAGCTCTGGCAATTAACTGGAAGTCCCCGATGGTGCCTCTCTTGCCAATCTGATGGCCGAAAGTTCTCAGTGTCTCTTGGGTCGCATTTGGGATGGAGCTTTCAAGATAGAGAAAATCTGGCAAGCACTGATGATGAATTTTTGGAGTCGATACTGAATTTTCTGGTGAATGATCGAGTCGATCGAGAGCGATCATGACCTGGAAGACGTTGGTGATAATGGTTGGTCCACCAGGGGTTCCGAGGACTGCGCTGACCTGTCCTTTTTTATTGAGTTGCACTGTTGGGCTCATCGAGGAGAGAGGACGCTTTCCGGGAGACACTGCATTGGCAGGTCCTTGAATCAAGCCGAACAGATTTGGCTTGCCGGGGTGTGCTGTGAAATCGTCCATCTCATTGTTGAGCAAGAACCCTGCGCCAGGGACAACGACCTTGCTACCGAAAGAGCCATTGAGAGTGGTGGTGACAGAAACAGCATTCCCATGTTGATCGACAACCGAGTAATGCGTGGTTTGTTCGCTTTCTTTTGGTGTGGGCAGATTTTCGAGGAAATCTGCCGAAGCAGATGCCTTACGAGGCTTGATACTCGCAGCTCTCTTATCGAGTCGTTCGAGTTTCTCCAGAAGCTCCATCTGGCAATCAACAAAGTCTGGATCTCCAAGATACTGGTTCCGGTCTGCGAAAGACCTACGCATCACTTCTGCAAGAAGGTGATATAGCTTGGGTGACTTAGCGTCAGTCTTGTCGAGTGAGAAGTGACTCAGCATGCGGTACATCTGAGCCAAGCAGATACCACCCGAAGATGGAGGAGGCATCGAGATGGCGCTTCCATTCAAGGTCGAGAACCGAATCGGTTTGCGTTCGATGGAGCGGTAGTCACGTAGGTCCTGGGCGCTGATAAGCCCACCACCACGCTTCATTTCTACCACGATGTGATCTGCAACTTCTCCGTCATAAAAGCCGCTGATCCCTTTATCGATGATGCTCTCCAGTGTTCTGGAGAGATCGAGTTGGACGAAATTTTCTCCGGCTGGGAAAGCAGATCCTGCTGGGTAAAAGATATCAGCAGTGGCCTCAAAGCGGCACATCGCCCTGGTCGTTGAGGATCCGGAGAGCATTCGATGGGTTCTCGTTGTCATGGCGAAGCCATCTCTGGCGAGGGCCAAGGCCGGCTCTATGACTTTCTTGCGAGGCAGGCTTCCCCAGCGCTCCAGCGCAGTCAATAACCCCGAGACGGAGCCGGGTACTCCAGAGGCGAGGTGCCCGAGAAGCGAAGCCTGTTTGTTTCCAGCCTCTGCTGCACGAGTGTACATATCTGCCGTTGAAGCGGCCGGAGCTTTTTCGCGGAAATCCAGAGAGACCTCGCCTCTGGTTCCGGAATCCCTGCCGATGGAGCCGACGAGAAAACCGCCGCCGCCGAGATTTCCCGCTGCTGGATAGGTGACAGCGAGAGCAAATCCGACCGCCACGGCGGCATCGATTGCGTTTCCACCCTGATCGAGGATCTCGGCTCCGACTTTTGCTGCCAGTGGTTCGGCAGCAGCGACTACGCCTTTGTTTGCATGTTTTTCAACCATCGTTCAGGCCTCCTGGACTCTGGGAGTTACTTTTACGACTTTGGTTTCTGCGCCGCGTGTGACGGCATAGTGGAATCCTGAACCGATCGATCCGGCGCCGGTCACGCCATCTCGTCGCAGGGCTACGAAAGCGGCTTCGATTTTCCGGTTCGCTGGAACACGGTTGATGATCCTGTCGAGCGCTTCTTCGATGGCTTGATCGGGAGTCGCACCTTGACGCATCAGTTCGACGACCAGAAAAGAACCACAGATCTTCGAGATTTCTTCTCCGACTCCTGTCGCAACACAGCCACCGACCTGATCGTCGGCATAAAGTCCGTGTCCGATGATGGGAGAGTCTCCGACTCTTCCGGGGAGCTTCCAGGCCATACCGCTGGTGGTACATGCGGCGGCCATCGATCCGGAGGTACTCATCGCTACCAGACCTAGCGTGTCATGTCCTTCTGGTTTGCCGTCTGCTTTGGGATGTTTTTCTCGCCACTTTCGGTATGCTTCTCTGGCTCCATCGGAGAGGGTCTCCTGCTCTTCAAAGCCCTGGGCTCTGGCAAAACTAGTGGCGCCTTTCCCGACCAGGATCAGATGCCGAGACTCCTCCATCACTTTTCGTGCGACCTGGATGGGGTGGCGATATCCCGTTAGCCCGCAGACAGCGCCGCCGTCCCGTGTTTTGCCTTCGCAGATGGCTGCGTCTAGCTCCACTTCGCCTTCTCGGTTCGGGAATCCGCCGAAGCCGACACTCGTAATGGCAGGATTCGCCTCGGCAGTCATCACGCCGCGCTCGACAGCATCGAGAGCACTTCCGCCATTTTTGAGGACCGAGAGCGCCTCAATATTGGCAGCTTCACCAAAGGGCCAGGTTGAAATGATGACGGGAACTTCTGGATTCTGGGAGCCAGAACTTTCTTGCCCACGGAGTCCCGGGGAGGCGAGAAGTCCTGCGCCAGCAGCGACTCCTTGAAGTAAGAAATTTCTCCTGTGCATAGAATTCTCCTGTGAGTGTTTTGAGCGGAGCTGATATGGGAGAGTCTGATGGATATTTTGGGGCGCAGCAACCCTCGCTCTGGAGTGCGTGGGCGGCTAGGATTTCCGCCCCGAGAGGAAATAAATGCGTCTCGATCTGACCGGATTAAATCCTGAACAACGAGAAGCGGTAGAGCATGGGAAGGGCCCTTTGCTGGTCCTTGCTGGCGCTGGTACCGGAAAGACCAGGGTCATCACCTACAGAATCGCCCACTTGATGGCCCAGCGTGGGATTGCAGGCGATCAAATCCTCGGCATTACCTTCACCAATAAAGCTGCTCGAGAAATGCGGGAGCGTCTCGAAAAGATGTACCCAGATCTGGATCCGATGCCGATCCTCTCGACCTTTCACGGCTTTGGTCTGAGGATTTTACGCGAAGAATATCGAGCCAGTGGGCTTCGTTCACGGTTTCCGATTTATGATGATTCGGATGTTCGATCTGTTTTGACCGATGTCATTCGCCAAATAGCGGGTCTATCGACCGCCGAGGCTCGGATCGATGATGTTCGCCAGGCGATTTCGCGTTGGAAATCAGAGTTTGTTGCGCCGGAGCGAGCGATCGATCACGCAGAGGATGATCTCGGTGAGCTGTGTGCCCGTGTCTACCTTCGGTACCGAGACCGGATGGCAGGACTCAGTGCGGTTGATTTTGACGATCTGATTTACTTGCCAGTAAAGGTCCTTGAATCAGATCAAGAAGTAGGTGGTCGCTGGAAGGGAAAGTTCGAGCATCTGCTTATCGATGAATATCAGGACACCAATGCCGGGCAGTACCGCTTTGCCAGGGCTCTGGTCGGAGCGGATGAGAATATTTGCGTTGTTGGTGATGACGACCAGTCGATTTATGGATTTCGTGGCGCAGAGGTGGAGAAGATTCTTTCTTTTCGTAGTGATTTTCCTGCGGCTCGTCAGATTACGTTGGAAAGAAACTACCGTTCGGTGGGGTCGATTCTCGAAGCGGCGCATGGCGTCATCGAGAAGAATCCCAAGCGTTATCCGAAGAAATTGATTTCGCAACGTGGTGTCGGAACACCGATACGATTCCTGGTTTGTGATGGAGAACAGGAAGAGGCCTCGGAAGTGGTGGGGTCGATTCTCAAGGCTCATCAACAAGGATTGCCTTATGCGAAACAGGCGATCCTCATGCGGTCAGCAAACCAAGCGCGACCATTTGAGGAAAAACTGCGCTTCTTCCAGATTCCCTACACGATCATCGGCGGAAAGAGCTTTTTTGATCGACGCGAAATTCGCGATGCTCTGGCGTTCCTTCGCTGTGTGGTTTTCCCAAACGATGACATCGCCTTGCTGAGAATCCTTAATGTTCCAAAGCGTGGTTTTGGTGGAGTTTCGCGCGACCGTGTCGATAACGAAGCGAGAGGGCGTGGCATCCCTGTTCAGGAGGTCTTGTGCGATCCGGCAATGCTTGAGCAGATCTCTTCCGTTTCTCGCAAAGGCGCAGGCGAATTGCTAGAAGCGCTCGATCGAGCGCGTGTCGAGCTGAATAACGGTGGTCGGAAGGTGCTGGAACGTTTGCTGGACGATGTGGGTTATGACAGCTATTTGCGTGAAATTTCGAGCGATGCGATGGAGGTCGAATCACGTCGTTCATCGATCGATGGTCTGCTCGATTCTTTGGAAGGCTATGAAGAACGAAAAGGCGTTGGCCAGCTGGATAGCTGGCTCAGAGATATTGCTCTCGATTCCCGCGACACTGAGAAAACAAAAGAAACAGATGAGCTGACCTTGATGACCTTTCATGGGGCGAAGGGATTGGAATTCCCGTTTGTCTACCTGATCGGTGTTGAGGATGGTTTGATTCCACACCGGAGGGCGCTGGCTGAGGATCAAGAATCAGGAGAAGAAGAGGAAAGACGACTGATGTACGTTGCGATAACACGGGCGATGGATCATCTGGTTCTTACGATGGCTCGAAGTCGTCGTCGGTTCGGCCGCGATACGGACAGTGAGGAAAGCAGGTTTCTACTCGATATCCCGGAAGATCTTCTTCAGCGCGAGGAGATTCGTGAAGAGGAGAGGCCTGCTTTGAAAGGGGAGAGTGTCCAGGAGCGATTGGCCGAAGCGAGGGCTCGCCTTCGTCGAGGAGCTGACGAACAGGAAGAAGCCGGAGACGGTGTCACTGTTCGTTGAAATTGAGGAAGTTGTCAGTTTCTGCGATGCGAGTGACTGCTGATCTAACGATCGAGAATCGATGCCGCCGAAATTCGATTCACGGCACTTTCTTCACCGACTTTCTGCTGCCAGCTGAGCAGGAAGATAATTGTTAAAACGAGGATGGAGATTCCACGGATCAGCCCGGAATGAGGGAGCATCGACTCCTCGGGATTCGTGATGTTCTCGGCCACGGGGTCGATGTGGGTTTCCTCATGAGCCGGTGAGGGCTCATGAGGTGGCAAGTCTGGAGCCGGGTGAGTGACCACATCGAGCCATTGCTGCTCTCTGGTCAGCGGGGGAGCCTCCGGGGTGGGAGACGCCTTTACTGGCCGATTGAAGGGGTTGTGGTGTTTCTGGGTCATGACTGCCTCCACGCAAACCGGGGTTCTCTCAGGATGATGATCGGCAGATTTGCGTCGGGACTTGAGCCTTTACTTGCAGGATACCTCCTCTGACAGCACGATTGACCGGGATCGGGCACGATGAGACGGATCGATATCGAGCCCTGGTGTGCGAAAGGAGTGCTGTTTTGTCAGAGAGTCTTCGGATTGGCCGCGAAGTGATTGAGCAGGAAGCCAGAGCTCTGGTGGCGCTGGCCGAGGGGCTCGGGTCTTCATTCGAGGAGGCGGTCGATCGTCTTTCCACGGCTCGCGGTCGTGTTCTTGTTTCCGGAATCGGTAAGAGTGGCAGCATCTCACAGAAAGTTGCAGGAACTCTCGCCAGTACCGGGACCCCGGCTTTATTTCTCCATCCCATCGATGCATTACACGGAGATCTGGGAATCGTCGGGAAAGATGATGTACTTCTGGCTTTATCGAAGAGTGGCCACACAGAAGAACTGGTTCGCTTCCTCCGTCATTTCAGTCGAGTCGGGGGGGATATCATCTCCATCTGTGAAGATCAGACATCTCCAGTGGCGCAACTATCTGATGTGGTTCTTGAGATTCCAGCACTGGGAGAAGCGGGCCCTCTCTCATTAGCCCCAACCACCAGTTCTGTTTTACAACTGGCCGTTGCCGATGCTCTTGCGATGAGCCTTCTCGATGCTCGAGGTTTTACGGCAGAACAGTTTGCCCGCTTTCATCCAGAAGGTGCTCTCGGGAGACGATTGTTGGTGTGTTGTGAAGACTTGATTCACGAAGGGGATCAACTGCCGAAGGTGTGCGAAGATCAAGTCGTCGCAGATCTACTTGTTGAGATGAGTAGCAAGGGACTTGGTATGGCATGCATTGTCGATGAGGCGGGTTTTTACCAGGGAGCCTTTACCGATGGTGACTTGCGCCGTTTGTTTACTCGATCGGATGCACCGTTACAGCTACCTGTTGCTGAAGCATGGAAGATGAGTCGTCGTGATGATGGATCATCAACCGAGAAGAAAGGCATCGTGGAGGCGAAATGCCTGGCCGCCGATGCGTTGAAGATCATGCACAAAGATCATATCTCGTCCTTGGTCGTCCTTCACGATGATGGCACGCCCAGAGGAGTGATCCGGATGGCCGACATGATCCGAGAGGGAATCCATGATCCCTCTGCTGCCGGTTAGGATCTGATTTCGTTAGCGATACCTGTCCAGCCCCTGTTCAGGTCCGCAATCGTGGTTTCATCGAGGAGCTTATTGGAAAGATCAATGATCTGTGTCCAGCGATCATTGATGGGAGGTGGTGCATGGCCACCGAGGATGCAAAGTTTTTGTCGTGGTTTTCCTTCGATCCCTTCGATGACCTGTCGCAGAGTGATCTGTTCTGGTGGGACCAAGAATACGAAGCCTCCCCCCGGCCCTCTGTG
>JBBWWC010000090.1:0-16630 GCA_050256555.1 Planctomycetota bacterium
AACATAGAAATCTGGGTGTCCATCAGAATGCGCTGGACCGTGATCTCCATGCAAGTGGATTGAGTTTTCAACCGACGTATGATTGGCGAATCGAAGAACATTTGGTTCCCCTTGTCGAGCCAGGAACGTTGGCCCAGGAAAGCTCGCCATGGTTTCTGAATTGGTACCGGGCTTGCCGCGATAGGCAAACACTGGCGTGTCGATGCCCGGGAAAAACTGCCAGGTTCCCTCGACGGACTCCATCTCCCAGTACTTCTCGTCGAAACGATCCCAGTCCGACAGATGAGCCGGATGGTCCGGATAATACTCAGGGGCAATCCCATGATAAACACCATCAGAACCAACCTTGGCCTCATCGCTGCCAGGTGCGGGACTGATCGAATCAGATTTGCCGATCACCGGAGGCTTGAAAAATGGCTGGGTGAATCGCTGATAGCCAAACATTCCGCCTTCAGCACGGTTGGTGCCAAGAAAAGGACTCGCTGCACCCATTGCACCTGCAGCGAAAACTCCACGAAGTAGATCCCGACGATTAATAGACATAAAAACCTCAAGTTCTTTAACGTGGTTAAAAAGTCACAACAGAAAATAGAAGCCCAAGCACATGGATCGACAAATCGAACTTCTCATACAAAACAGGCACAAAAATGAGACCTAAATAGTCACGAACTCAATTTCATGAGCCATATTGGAACAGATGGAGTTCACAAATCCAGACCATTGCAATCGATGCGAGAAGATCGACAAATATGTCGACAGATATGGCTAGAAAGATGTCGGGAGATGTCGAGAGATATCGATATTGCTAGCTTCGAGAACCGCCGGTTTTTACTGCATGATCAAAGAAAGAATTACTTCAATGGATAACCCTGCTTATCAAGTATCGACAAGACAGCGGCGCCATGAGTAGAAACTTTGATATCCTTATCGACAAATCTCAATTTACCTTCTGGCCCGAAAAAGAATGTGTGCCTTTTTGAAAGACCAAAGGCGCGGTCAACACCAAAGGCTTTCGCTGCTTTACGATCCGGGTCAGCAAGAATCGGAAAAGGCAGCTTTAATTCTTCGGCGAACTTTTTGTTCTGCTCGATAGAATCGCAGGAAACAACAAAGACTTTCACTCGATACTTCAGCATTGCTTCGGCACTGTCCCGCAGCGCCTTACATTCGGCTGTTCAGCCCGGAGTAAAAGATTTAGGGATCCAGGCAATCACCAGGCCATCCCCATCAGCAATGATCTTCCTGAAGGAGTGATTCTCACCATCCGATCCGACCAAGATCAAGTCAGGAACCAGATCCCCCACTGCCAACGAAGGATTTCCAGAGGCGCCCATGGCAAATATGTTTGCTAAAATACCAATAACAACTACCCCTCCCAGCAGCGTTGCAATTCGAGATGCGCGATTCTTAATCATGAGTCATCTCGATAGGTGCCATCGGTGACGAAATCGCCTTCTGCAACACCATTCCCTGGCCATAATAATAAAATTGCAAATGCATGCATTAACGAACCGAAACAATAAACCGGCTCAGCGAACAGATACGCATTTACCGCCCAAAACATACCCCCCGACTGGCAAACGGCAACAATGCCAACAATGCCGATCCATATCTTTTGGAATTGAGGGATACTAGAACACTGTTCCAACATACCGCCGAATCGAATTTTGCCAAACACAACCGCTAGCAAGCCAATCACACTGATCAAAATATTAGAAACAAGCAGTGGCTCCAGATCGACCGGCTCCTGAAAAGGCTCCAACACAAACGCGACAACAAACCCAGCCACGAAAGTCACCGAAGCACAAACAAAGATTGTGACCTTTAGCACCCTTTGCAAGTTCTTCATATGGTCTGTCGGTGGATCCTGTGCCTCTAGATCAGACTCCTTACGAACATAGGTCATCTCAGCCCTCTTTCAACAATGCAATGCGCGCCAACCGGATCACAGACTCATCGGTATCGATCAGCCCTAGCTCATCCATAGAATACCAACAAAGCGCCGTCGACTCATCGCTCATTTGCGGTATCGATCCTGCTGGAGCTTCCGCTACGAATCTGGCATCTAGATGCAGATGTTCAGGCTCGACTCCATGTTCCGGGATCAGGTGGATATCGAAATCGACAATCATTGCATCGATCAGAAGACCAGCGACACCCGACTCTTCTACAGCTTCTCTCCACGCAACGTGTGGCAAATTGCCATCGCCATCGCAATGGCCGCCAAACTGCAGCCATCTATTCAGTTTCGCATGGTGATGGAGTAACACTTTGGTTCGTGTGTGATCGACCACAATCGCAGAAGCTGTGAGATGGCCTGGCTTGCATGTTCTGAAAAGGGCATCGGTGTTTTTTTGACAGAAACGCAGAACTCGATGCTTCTCCTCTGCTTGCGCGATACTAGATGGTTGATAGCCATCGATAAGACGCATTGCGTATGAAAGATCGCACACCTCGGACAGACCCGGATGACCCGAACTCCAAAACATGGAATTTCCCAAGCCCCCACCTTTCATTCCGGAGCGTGGCCCTAGAACGGCAGCAAGTTCCTGACTACGTGTCCGGCGATTTTCGGGTTCTCACGCAACCGACGACTTGAATACGCATACCATTCTTCGCCGAAAGGAACATAAACACGCAGGGGATGGCCATCAGAGACCAGCTGCCCTCTCATCCGTTCGGTGACACCGAGAAGCATTTGAAATTCGTAGCGATCCTTTGGAACCTCGTACTTTTGAATTAAATCGAGTGCCGCTTCTACCAGATGGGCATCATGAGTCGCAATGCCAACCCTTGAGGCACCTTTGCGAAAAAGGTGCTCCAGTGTTTTCTTGAAAGAATCCTGCACCTCTTCAAAGCCTTGAAACGCAAGGTTTTCTGGCTCGATATAGATGCCCTTGCAAACTCTGAGGTTGGTGTCGCCCTCTTCCAGTAGCTCGAGAACATCCTTCGTGGTGCTGCGCAGATAGGCTTGCACAACACCACCAACACGATCGCTTCCTGTTCGTAACTTTCGATATAAATTCAGAGTCGTCCGTGTCACGCTGGAGTCTTCCATATCCATACGCACAAACGAATCGTGAAGCTCGGCTGTTTGCATCAACCGTCTGACAATTGACTCACAAAGAGCCGGGTCAAACCGCAACCCCAGCATCGAAAGCTTGACCGAAATATTCGCATCAAGATTTTTTTCGTCGATCTGTTGAAGCGCTTGTTGATAGATTTTTTCGCCCTTTAACGCCTGTTCTTCAGCTATCGAATCTTCTCCGAGAACATCGAGCGTGGCTCTCATTCCCCCGGCGTTGAGCTTTTCAACACACTCCAGAGCCTGTTGAAGTGTCGTTCCGGCAATATACTTGCGGGAGACTTTCCAGACGAGGGAACGAGGGACCAGCGGTAGAAGTGCAACAATGGCTCGGTTGATCAAGAATCCCTTTCCGACAGACCCATGAAAGAGGAGAGCTTTCATACACCCCACGCCTTAAGCATACTGTGGCAGATCCCACGTTGGGAGCGATAGAAAGTGGAGACAAGTTGCTCAACAGCCCCTCCGAATCTCCCGAGATCCCTGCCCCTCTCGAAGCTCGAAGGGGCTTCACCGAGATATTGGTGGCCAGCTGGCTTACGATTCGTGGCCTGCTATGGCTTACAGAGGCTCTGTTTTTTCAAGAAGCGGGTCTTTCCTGGCATGCATCGCTGGTCGACGGACTGCTCGGCATTTTCTGTATATCCCTCGCTACTCAGCTATGGCTCGGCATTGCAGGGGTCTGGATCCCGATCCTTCTCATGCTAATAATGCATCTGGCCATCCATATTCATCGCTGGGCCATCATTGATGCTCCCGGCTGGTGGGCCATTTCCACCTCAGAACGGATTCAGGTCATCTTTGAAAGCGGTGTCGTTCTATTGCTCATTCACGGCGTGATTCTTGCGATGATTTCCAAAAAAGCAGATAGTGACCCAAAAGCGATATCTTAAAGCAATCATCGAATCTGGTGGCCTCGCCAGACAACCGCTATAATGGTCAATATATCGACGAAGGAGGTGGTCGATCATGAAGATATCGAACTGCCTGGCTTTACTCACGCTGCTGCTTTATTGCTGCTTTCCAACTCTTCTGCAATCCCAGGTCATAGAAAACGTCGATGCTGGCCGAGGCCCAGTGACGGTCCAGGTCTCAACAAACTACAATCCGAACAACCCCGCTCCACTACTCATCCTTCTTCACGGAAGAGCCTGGAGCGGCGAGTCGATGGAAAACTTCTTCGACTTTACAGTAGAAGCCAATCAAAGAGGCTACATCTACTGCTATCCCGATGGCATGGCCTCGTTCACTGGAATCCGCTACTGGAATGCTACCGATGCCTGTTGCTGTCAGGGATTTCCGTTCACGTCCTGCGAAGACGATATCGGGTATCTGACCGAGCTCATCGCTGTGCTCCAGAACACTTACAACATCCAACCCGATAGCGTCCATCTTGTCGGTCACTCCAACGGCGCTTTCATGTCCCATCGGATGGCCTGTGAAAAACCTGAACTCCTCGCCTCCATCGTAACGATTTCAGGGATGACTTGGAGCGATCCGACCATCTGCAACCCCAGCGAACCGACCCCCGTCCTTCAGGTCCACGGCGAGCTGGATCCGATCATTCTCTATAATGGCGGCATACTCGGTCTCGGTGTCTATCCATCGGCTGAGGAAACATGCCAACAGTGGGCCGCCCTCAATGGCTGCGATCCCATCGGTCAAAGCCTTGCGCCTCTGGATCTGAGTAATTCCGCAGCAGGAGCCGAAACAGAAGTGTTACGCTGGGCTTCAGGATGCTCACCAGGCAGCCCGGTAGAGCTCTGGTCGATGGGACAATCAGGACATCTTCCCAACTTCAACGATCAGTTTCGCACCATGGTTTTTGATTTCATGGAGAGTCACGCCGGCCCATCAACAAGCTTCATCCGTGGAGATACCAACGGTGACGCTGCGCTTGACCTGGCTGATGTTATTCAGGTACTGCAATTTCTATTCAATGGCGGGCCGCTCGACTGCATCGAATCAGGCAATAGCAACAGCGATGGAAGTGTAGACCTCTCAGACGCCATCCACTTATTGCTGCATCTCTTCTCGGGAGGCACCCCCCCCGACAGTCCGCATCCACTTTGTGGAGATGGCCCGGTCTTTACTGAATGCGCTGCAGACAACTGTCCATGAGGGCTTTGTGGTCGTTCTAGAGACGAACTTCGACGCGGTTTTCCGAATGTGTGCCATCTGTCATCTCGGGAATCTCGATGCCAGCAGCGACAGAGCCGAGAAAAAAGAGAGCTCGCGCCTCACCAGGAACTTCCTGTGACCAATGTACCGCTGAAGTTTCTCCCGTGACCAGCTTTCGCAGAGCATCGATAGGAAGAGCCAGTAGCGGTTCCCGCTTGAGTAATGCGGTGGTCACCTCGATCGGGTTGCGATGGGGCACCTGTCCTGAATCTCGATCATGCCGGACTCGCGCCACCCAATCCTCCTTGGCGATATGCTCAACCAAATCACCAAGACTATGTGCTTTTTCAAACGGATCATCGCCACCATCTGCATTGCGCCAGCTGCTACTAAACATCAACCCGATGCCAAATAACGCATGAGCCCATTCTGAGCCACGAAGACGAGACGGCACCGAAAAGGGATCTTCTTCACCCGCCTCATCCCCGGAGATTAAATCATCGCAAAGGTGCTCGAGAAGAAGATCGAAAACTGGGGCTTCTTGGGCAAGAACCGCACCGGAACGAAGTCCATCTTCAGACTCAAACCAGCGCCACAAACGCCGAATACGATCCTGCCCGAGTCGTTCCAGCAAAAAGGATGCATCGTCGAGTCCAAGAAATCTCATCCAGCTCTCATCAACAAAGGGAAAGGGGATCGTTTTCTTGTTCACTTCGGAACCTCCTGCTAAAAACATCTCGCATGATCGATAGGGCCACTCAAGGCCTCATCATCCATCGCCAAAAGGGCCTGGGAAAGCAGAACTTAATGATCTGGGAAAATCCGATATATCGCGAGTGGTCGCCGGTGACGGCACTACCAGGAACGGTCCCTTAGGCACCCACACACCTGGCCATCGATGAGTTCGGCTCTGCTCAGCCGAGCGGTTTCACCAGCATCAGACAGGGGTTCGACGGCTGCCACAATTTGGGGAAAACCTCCAGCGGTACGAATCCCATCGTCCGATAGAAGGCTAGAGTTCTGGCGTAATGCTCGTTATCAGCCTCGGGAGAAATCGTTTTCACCTGGATCAGAGTGACACCATCTGTGGCCAGATGCTCCTCCACCTTTACCTGAAGCCAACGGCCGATGCCGCGTCGATGATGAGTAGGAAGGATTCCGACACAGTACACTTCCGCAGATTCTGGGAAATGGCGCTCGACCATTAAAAATCCCACCGGGTCCGCTCCGTCGAGAGCCAGAAAGGTGGGTTTGCTCCTGGCAGCTTCGACATACTCAAGCAATGACTCTTCGATACCAAACCACTCCGGGAGAGCACGCAGCACCTTCTCAACCTCGATAGCGCAGCCGGTTATCGGTCCCTGAATCGTGATCTTCTCAGTCATTCGACCTCCATGGTGACAGCCGCCCTCAAATGGTTCAGAGTCGGCAAAAATGGCAAACACCCCCTGTTCACTTCGATCAAGTCGATGCGAATTCCCTGTGCTAGCTTTTGGCGTGTGATCAACCATTGTGCAGCACGCCTCAATCTGCCCGCCTGGACACGGCTGAGAGGCCAGCTCCGTTGCTTGAAACGGTATTTCACCTCGACGATCACAAGGGTGCGCCCCTCCCACGCCAACAGATCAATCTCCCCCATCGGTGTCTGGAGGTTCTTCGACTCGATACGCCAACCCAAGAACTTTAATCGCCAGGCGACATACCGTTCCGCCCAACGACCGGAATCGGACGTTAAACAAAAAAAACTTCCCGAAGTCGCAAAAAGCGAGTTCGGGAAGCTCTGTCGTTTCGGTTTCCTGGAGCGAGAGAAGTCGCCTCCCTTAGTCCTTTTTACGGACGGCAACCTTTTCGCGTACCTTGGTCGCCTTACCAATCCGATCTCTGAGATAGTAAAGCTTGGCGCGACGTACACGGCCCAGTCGCTTGACTTCGATTTTCTCCACCCACGGAGAATGAAGCGGGAAAGTCCGCTCGACGCCTTCGCCAGCAACGATTCTCCGGACCGTGAAAGCTGACCGGCTTCCGGAGTTTCTACGGGCGATAACCGTCCCGTTAAACACCTGAACGCGCTGCTTGTCCCCTTCGACGATTCTCACATATACATCGACGGTATCTCCGATGTGAAACTCGGTGATCTCATCGGTCTTGAGCTGGTTTTTCTCGAATTCAGTAATCTTGTTCGACATCATTCTTCTCCCAGAGCCCCGTCATGCGAGACCCCATCTCGATTTCCATCCGGAGCCACTCCGGCGTTTCCTGTCGGCGCTTCCAGTCTTTGCGAGCCTTGTTGCTCGGCATTCTCTCGGCGCCACTTCTCGATGGCTCCGTGGTCTCCGCTGAGCAGGACCTCCGGAACCTCCCACCCCCGGTATGCCGGAGGACGGGTCCAGTGTGCGTGATCGAGGCCATCCGGCCCCGCCCACTCGTTGAAGGAATCTCGCCGCGCAGATTCCTCATCTCCTAGAACCCCCGGCAACAACCGAACGGTTCCCTCGATGATCGCCATCGCAGGTACTTCACCACCAGAAAGAACATAGTCTCCCAGCGACACCCGTCTCCACGGGTAAGCCTCAATGATCCGATCGTCATATCCTTCGTATCGACCACAGAGGATCACTAGACGCTTCGCGCCAGAAAAACCCTCCAGATCTTTTTGCCCCATCTTGTGGCCCTGTGGGCACATCAAAAGAGGCAACGTCCCCTCGGGCGGATCCTCGCCAGGTACAAGACCGAGCAAGTCCATGGCCCGAAACACCGGCTCCGGCTTCAGGAGCATTCCCGGGCCGCCCCCGTAAGGACGATCATCCACGGTCCGATGCCGATTCTCGGCAAAAGCCCGCAGGTCCATGATGCGAACATCCAGTCGGCCTGACCGACGCGCCACTCGCACCATTCCATGGCGTAGAAACTGGTCAAAGAAACTCGGGAAGATCGTCAAGATGTCGATCTGCACCAGCAACTCCGGATCCAGCTTCCTCAGGCGGCGCCGCCACCTTGATTCTTCTTCTTGGCACGCTGTTGGGCACGGCGACTTTTCTTGTCTTTACCCCACTTTACATCTGCGCGGCGTAAAAATGACGTCACCGTTTCGCTCGGACGTGCACCTTGATCGATCCAGTGCTGAATCCGATCGACGTGCAGCTTCACGCGCTTTTCACTGTCATCGACCATCGGATCGTACCAGCCGATGGTTTCGAGAGAACGACCGCCACGTGCGTTTCGTTTCTCGATGGCTTCAATGCGGTAGAAGGGTCGATGCCGTCTTCCACAACGCTTGAGACGGATAGCAACCGCCATGGGAATCTTCTCCACCCGTACAAATCCGGGAGTCCCGGACGAGGAATCTAAATCTGGGCAATCGAGCCCTATTACGACAATCCCCCGTATAGGGGGAAGAAACGAGGTTACAGGGGAGGCCCAGATCCATCAACAGCGCTGGAGTGAATTCTGGCCGATATCTGGGTCTTTTCTGGCAAATTGGGGCTCAGCGCCGGCGCGAGTTTTTGCGCCTCTGGCGCTCCATCTTGCGCTTCTTGCGCCTTTCATCCTTGGATGGGCCCTCTCGCTTCTTTCCAGGCCCTCCAGGCCCGGGAGGCCCATCGGGAGGCATTCCTGGCAAGCCAGGTGGAAGACCCGAAGGCATACCGGACATACCCGGCATACCCGGTGAAGAGGGGTCTCCCGATTCGGAGAGCGCCTCCTTCATGTCTCGCATCCCCTTCATCTTGCCAAAGAAGCCCTGCTGCTTCTTCATCTGCTGCATCATCCCCTGCATCTGCTTGAACTGTCTCAATAACCCGGTGACTTCATCCAGCTGACGCCCCGAACCTGCTGCAATACGACGCCGGCGATTGGTGTTGAGAATTTCGGGTCGCTTTCTTTCCTGCTTCGTCATCGACTGAATGATGCTCTCCACGATCACAATCTCATCGCCTTGAACATCCAACTCATCGAGACGGCCACCGATTCCAGGCAAATGGGAAAGCAAATCCTTCAGCCCACCCATTTTTTTAATCTGGCGAAGCTGTGACAGGAAATCCTCGAGGTCAAATTTGGCCTCGAGAAGTTTCTCCTCCATCTCGGCCTGTTCCTTCTCGTCCATCACCGACTGGGCACGATCCACCAGGCTGACCACATCACCCATGCCGAGAATCCGCGATGCCATTCGTTCTGGATGGAACTCATCTAGCCGATCGAGTTTCTCTCCCACTCCAACAAACTTGATCGGCTTGCCAGTGATCGCCTTGACCGAAAGAGCGGCACCACCACGAGCATCGCCATCCAGCTTGGTCAGGATCACTCCGGTCAATGAAAGTGATTGAGAGAAAGCTTCTGCGGAACGCACTGCGTCCTGGCCAGTCATCGAATCGCAGACAAAGAACACCTCATCGGGGGATGTCTTGCGAGCGATCTTCTTGAGCTCTCCCATCAGATCTTCATCGACATGTAACCGCCCGGCGGTATCGAGCAAGATCACATCGCACTTCTGACTCTCTGCCTCTTTCAAGGCCGCGGCGCATACCTCTGGCGGAGAAAGTCCTTCCTGATGAAAGACAGGGACATCGATCTGCCGACCAAGGACCTTGAGTTGCTCGATGGCCGCCGGTCGCTGAAGATCAGCCGCCACCATCATTGGCTTGCGCTTCTTGCGGTCACGTAGATAAAGGGCCAGCTTCGCACAGGTAGTTGTTTTGCCGCTTCCCTGAAGACCCGAGAGCAGAATCACTGTCGGTCCCTTGGCTCGATATGCCAGCTCGTGATCAACTGGTCCCATCAAGGCGGTCAGTTCATCCTGGACCACCTTGGTAAACATCTGGCCGGCATCTACACCCTCAACCACCTCGATCCCGAGCGCCGCTTCACGGACACGCTTCTCGAAATCTTTCACGACAGGCAAGGCAGCATCCGCCTCGAGTAAAGCTCGGCGGATTTCGCGACCGGTTTCCTTGACGGCAGCTTCGGTAATCTTGCTTCCGCGCAAACCAGCAACAATGTCAGAAAATCTTCGGGTTAATCCTTCAAGCATCGGTATTCCTAGACCAGTTCCATTTCGCGATTCTGATTCAGTTCCCGATCAGAAAGTCGCTCGACAACAGCTCCGAGCCCGCACAACTTCTGCTCCATACGCTCATAGCCTCTGTCGAGATGGTAAATGCGATTCACGTCGGTCACGCCATCTGCAACGAGCCCTGCCATGACCAGACAAGCGCTGGCTCGCAGATCACTCGCCATCACCTTGGCACCAGACAGGGGCGCCCCCCCTTCGATGATGGCGGTAGGGCCCTCCTTGCGAACTCTCGCACCAAAGCGGCGTAGCTCAGAAAGATGGTTAAACCGATCAGGAAAAACCTTGTCGGTGATAATACTGACCCCGCGCCCGAGGCACAAAAGAGCCATAAGAGGACCCTGAAGATCGGTAGGGAAAGCGGGATAGGGAAGCATCGAAACATCGACAGGGGCCACCGATTCGACTCCCCGAACACTCAAGGTCGACTCTCCCACCGTCACGGAAACGCCTATTCTCCCGAGAAGATCGAGCAATGCGCGATTTTCTGCAGGGCAACATCCTTCGACCACGATCTCGTCACCAGCGATCGCTCCCGCCAGAAGATACGTTCCGGTTTCGATGCGATCAGGGGGAACTGTGAAATTGTCGACACTGAGACTGTTGTCCCGGCCAAGTCGGCCGCGTCCTTCGATCCGTATAATGGGCGTTCCATCTCCTTCGATCACCACGCCCATCGCGCGTAAAAATCTGGCCGTTCCCTGCACCTCTGGTTCGCAAGCAGCGCCCTCGATGGTCGTGACGCCATCGGCTCCCACGGCTGCCATCATTACATTCTGTGTTCCCAAAACCGTCGGCCCCATCGGTCCGGAAAGATAAACGGTCGCCCCCTTGAGGCGAGGGGCGCGAGCCACCATGTAACCATTTTCGATTCGCACTTCGGCACCAAGCGCCTCCATACCACGGGTATGAAGTTCAACTGGTCGATCTCCAATACTGCAACCGCCAGGAAGAGAAACGATCGCTTCTCCTCGGCGAGCCAGCAATGGACCCAGGCAACAGATGGATGCCCTCATCTGACTGACCAGATCGTAATCGGCACGCGTCGATGCTGGGTCTGTCACCTGAAGAGAAACAGTCCCATCGGCGCGGATCTCTGATTCAGAACCCAACGTCTCGAGTATCTTGAGGGACGATTTGATATCACGAAGAGCTACCGGAACGTTGTGAAGCCGAACCTCTCCATCGCAAAGGAGGCTAGCAAAAAGAATCGGTAGAGCCCCGTTCTTTGAACCAGAAACCTTGACGGAACCCTTGAGGCGTTGACCTCCGTGGATGCGGAATAAATCCAAGTTGGAGCCTTTCCTCGATGCCCGGCGCAGGACAGCGAGAACTCGATTCTGATCGATGAGGCCGAAGTGTCAACGCCGCATCGCAGAGAGGCGCCAAGAGAGCCAAAAGGAGCGACCGCTATCCAGGCCCAGTCGAGACCTGGACGACTCGTGTGATTCCGGCAAGATCTGCTCTGGAACAGCTTCGTAAACTCTTCTGGTGTGCATACTCTTCGATAATGGACGCCTGATGAATGCCGCATTCCAGCAACAAAGAGCCCCCAGGGACGATCCAGTGATGAAACTCCTCGATCAGAGCTCTATGATGGCCAAGCCCGTCTCGATCCAGATGGTCGATCAGAGCCAGCTCAGGCTCATGCTGCGCCACGGCTTCTTCAAGCAGCGGATCTCCTTCGGCGATATAGGGCGGATTGGAGCAAATCAGCTGGAAAAGACCATCCAGTGGCTCGAAGTGATTTCCCTGGCGTAACTCGACCCGCTCTTCGAGACAATGGCGCTTTAAATTGCGCGCCGCCACCTCCAACGCCGCAGCGGAGAGCTCGACGCCCACTGCCGTCAGGTCGGCACGATCGTTGGCCAGAGCGACCAACACTGCCGCAGAACCGACGCCAATTTCGACAATTCTGGGAGAAGCGACCCCTTCCAGCAATTCGAGAGACCATTCCACTAACAACTCGGTCTCTGGTCTCGGAACCAGCACTGCCGGAGTCACCTCCAGGGCATGGCCGTAAAACTCCCACTCTCCAAGGATATGAGCCAGGGGCTCGCCGCCAGCTCGACGCACCACACAATCCTGAAAAAGCTGCGCTTCTTCGGTGGTGAGGGTGCGATCCCATCGCAAGGCAGCATCTCGATGATCGATGCCCAGCACGTGCGCCAGAAGCCATCGCGCATCGAGATCAGGCGCATCGGAATTCGAAAGTTTGGTTTTTGCCGCTCTCATCAGCGCCAGTGAAGAGCATTCGATGGCCGACACCTCAGAGCGCCTGAACCCGTTCTTCACGGTCGTGGGCATCGAGACGATCGATCATCTCCTCGATATCACCCAGCATGAAACGGTCAAGATTATAGAGAGTGCAATTGATCCGGTGATCGGTAATCCGATTCTGTGGGAAATTATAGGTTCGAATCCGATCGCTGCGATCGCCGGATCCGATCAATGACCGACGCAGAGCATCTTCCTCTTCACGCTTCTGGCGATCTTGCAACTCCTTGAGGCGCGTCTTCAGCAGACGCATCGCCTTGTCCCGATTTCTATGTTGCGATTTTTCATCCTGCATCGACACCACGACACCGGTCGGCATGTGGGTGATGCGCACCGCGCTGGAAGTTTTGTTGACAGACTGACCGCCCGGTCCAGATGCACAAAAGGTATCGATCCGGAGATCCTTGTCTTCAACCTCGATCTCTGTCTCTTCTGCTTCTTGCAACACCGCTACTGTGATCGCCGAGGTATGGATTCTTCCCTGTGCCTCGGTGGCAGGAACCCGTTGCACCCGATGCCCGCCTGATTCGAAGCAAAGTCGTGAGAAAGCGCCCTTGCCGCGAACCGCAAAAGTGATCTCCTTGTAACCACCGAGATCGGTCGAACTCTCGCTGAGAACTTCAATCTTCCAGCGTCGTTTTTCTGCATAGAGGCTGTACATCTTGAAAACATCCGAGGCGAACAGGGCTGCCTCATCGCCTCCGGCTCCAGCTCGAACTTCAAAAATACAGTCGTCGCCCCCCTCGATCTGTTGGTCGAGGATTTTCATCCGGATCGCCCTCGCCTGGGTGGTCAACTGAAGGGAAAGATCCTCCAGTTCCAGCTCGGCGAGTTCTTTCAACTCGGGATCATCGCCGCTGGCGATCAAGGCCTCAGCTTCCGCCAGATGCTCACCGGTCTTGCAGTAATCACGATAAAGAGCGACCAGTGGTGCCAGCGAGCCGTGCTCCTGAAGCATTTCTCGAAAACGCACCCCGTCTGATTGCTGCTCCGGATCAGCGATGAGTTGTTCAATCTCAACAAATCGGGATTGGAGCCCGTCAAGACGCACGGCCAACCGACCAGCAATCGGCTGATCAAGAAAATCTGCAGTGTCCTTGTCGGCAGCAGCCATCGAGGAGCCTCTCCGGAATCCGGCGCAAGCCGTCAGGCTCGATCCGAGATGAGAACGAGGGCCGGAGAGAAGCGTCTCACGCCTCCCACCGGCCCTCGCAAGGGCATAAATTTAAGAATCAGTATCGGCCGGCTTGTCCTCGGAAGCCTCATCGGCCGGCGCTGCTTCGGCGGCTGGCGCTTCGGCGGCTGGTGCTTCGGCGGCTGGTGCTTCGGCGGCTGGTGCTTCGGCGGCTGGTGCTTCAGCAGCGGGTGCTTCGGCGGCGGCTTTGGCGGCCTCCTTGGCAGCGGCTTCCTTGGCGGCAGCCTCTTCGGCTTCCTTGGCAGCGGCCTCCTCGGCAAACTTCTTCTTCTTGCCCTCGAGGATGTTCTTACGCCGCTCTTCGCGTTCTGTTTTGCGATCGGCGGCTTCCTTGCGGGCGGCCTCTTCTTCTGCCAGCAGCTTGCGGTGCTTTTCGGTTCGAGCCTCGTCTGCCTTGTTGATCACCTCGGAAGCCTTGCCCGCTTTCCAATCGAAACGCTTCTGGAACTTCTCCACTCTTCCGGCCGCATCGACATAAGTCTGCTTGCCGGTGTAGAAAGGATGAGAAGCGCTCGAGATATCGAGCTTGTACAGCGGATACTCTTTGCCGTCTTCCCACTGGATGGTATCCGTGGTGTGAACGGTAGAGCGTGTCAGAAACGAAAATTCTGCATTGCTGTCCTGAAAAACAACTTTGCGATATTCCTTGGGGTGAATGTCTTTTTTCATTCGATCCATCTCCGGTCGTCAGCTGTTCCAGTTGCTCGGATGTCCCTGTACCGGCCACGCACGTGGCCACTGGGTAGCGGGGTCCTGCAACAACACCAGCTCGATCCAAAAACCGACTGTCCCGCGGGCGGAATTCCGCAACAGAGAACAGGTTCGGCACCCTCCGATGGAGTCGGTGTGATCTCAGATCGTACGAATCCACGGCTCTCACTGCAAGCGAAGCGAAGCTTATATCCCCAGCGGGTTTCAAGATCCGTATGGCTCAAACAGCGATAATCCTCTACCATCGCAGCAGAAAGGCCGATTTCCATGAACGCTCCGCTGACTCTCCGTTTCCGTGATTCTCTGGGAGATCACCAGCATCTGATCGCCAGCGGTCAGACCATCATCGGTCGCACTGAAGCCTGTGATCTGCGTGTCCACGATGACACGATTTCCAGAAATCACGCTCGCATCACCGAACAAGCGGGCTCATTCGTGCTGGAAGACCTCGATAGCAGAAATGGAGTTTTTATTGGCGATCGACCGGCCAAGTCGATCACCCTGGTATCGGGGATGGTGTTACGCCTCGGCAACGTTTCGATCCTGGTCGAGGAACCGGGCTCGGCCAAAATCAGCGTTCAGCTGTCTGAAGATTTACCTCAACAAGGGGTGATGGACTCGCTGATGATCGATGATTTCCAGAACTCCCTCGGCCATGGTCCCGGAACCATTTCCAGCACCCCGGCGCAAGAAGGCCTCGGAGTCGCACTCGAGTTGTTCCAGAATGCCGCCGAAACCCTGCTAACAGGATCAGCACTTTCCGAGGTCACCGAGGGTGCGGTCGGCCTGGCTCTGCGATCGCTTCCGGTCGATCGCGGGTTTCTGAGCTTGAATGAAAACGGGCAACTGGTGCCGCAAGCAATGCAAACCCAGGTAGGTCTCGACACCAGCCGGCCGATGAAAATTTCACGGACCATCGCCGATCAGGTGATGGATGAGCGAAGGGCTGTGCTAATTCGAGACACTGGTAGCATGGAAGACCTGGCGGTCGCTCATAGCATCGTTCAGATGCAGATCCAATCAGCGATGTGCGCACCACTGATCTCTGGCAACGAGGTGGTCGGGATCATCTATGTCGACTGTGTCGACTCGAAACAAGTCCTCACCCTGGAACATCTGGGAATCATCTCGGTTCTGGCATTGATGGTTTCGAGTGCGCTGGAGCAGTTTCGATTGCGCCAGTCGGTCGAAGAAGAAAAGCGCCGCCGCGAGGAGCTCTCCTGCCGCCTTTCACCCAATGTTGTCGAAAGAGTTCTTTCCGGCGAAGCAGAGCTGGGATCGAAGGAAGCGGAGATCACGGTACTCTTTGCTGACCTGGTCGGCTTTACATCGATGTCAGAAAAACTCGAGCCACGCCAAGTGGTCGATCTTCTCAACGAGCTGTTTGAGAGCCTGACGGCCGAGGTCTTTCTTCAAGATGGAACTCTCGATAAATATATCGGAGATGCGCTGATCGCTTTCTTTGGCGCACCGGAGGAACAAGAAGATCACCCGGCCCGGGCGATCAGAACCGGCCTTGCGATGCAGCAACGACTCCGGGAGATGGCCGAAAAGCATCCGGAACGACCACCACTCAGCATGAGAATTGGCATCAACACAGGACCGGCCGTGGTCGGCGATATCGGCTCGAAGCTGCGCAGCGATTACACCGTCATCGGCGATACCGTCAATACTGCGAGCCGCCTGGAGTCACAAATCGCCCGCGCTGGAGATGTAGTTATCGGGCCGCTCACCGCCGAACGTTGTCTCGGAATTTTTGAGCTGGAAAAACTGGAAGAAGTTCCACTTAAAGGAAAATCCAAGCCGGTCCAGCCATGGAAAGTGCTCGGCGAAAATTCTGAAGCTACATAGCAATTGAACACGCTGCTGATGCAGATCTTCGATTTAGATCTTCATCGGGCGGGCCGCGGATGCGGTACGAAATAACGAAGAAACAAGAGCTGTTGCCGGTAGCGAGCACCGCAGAAAAAAGAAGGCGCATAGCAACGAAAACATCGTCACGACGCGCCTTGAAAAGGTAGGAATGGGTTGCACACACCTCCTGATGAAGGTGCAGCACCCACTACTTGGGCCAAGAGAAACTTCCTAACAACCGTTGTAGACCTCGCAGCCGAGAGCATCGTCGCTCGGGTCAAGTCCACACTGGTCGATACCCGGCGCTGGCGGCAAGCTGCCG
>JBBWWC010000091.1:0-2526 GCA_050256555.1 Planctomycetota bacterium
TGTGGCGGGGTGATTTGATCGACAGGGTTGCTGACCATGACGAAGAGATGATGGAAAAGGTGATCGAGGGCGAGGAGATCACCGAGGAGTTGCTGCGGCAAGCGATACGACGTGGCACCCTGGAGCGTCACTGGGTTCCCGTGCTAGGGGGCAGTGCTCTTGGAAACAAGGGGATTCAACCTTTGCTCGATGCCGTGATTCACTACCTTCCTGCACCCGAAGACGTTGAGACCATCGTGGGCCGCGATCCAAAGACCGGGAATCCTTTGACGGTCCAGTGCGGGGAAGAGGCTCCTTTCAGTGGATTGCTTTTCAAGATTCAGATCGACCCTCACGGAGAGCTGCTTTATTTGCGGGTTTATTCCGGTTCTCTCCAAAAAGGAAAGACTGCAATGAATCCGCGAACCGGTAAGCGCGAGAGAATCAATTCGATGTTTCGGATGCATGCGAACTCACGAGAGAATCTCGATGTCGCTGTTGCTGGTGACATTGTGGCGACGACAGGCCCACGTTTCAGTGGAACTGGAGACACGCTTTGCGATGCAAAAAATCAGGTGTTGCTGGAAGAGCCGGTGTTTCCAGAAACTGTCATCTCGATGGCGGTTGAGCCGCGCTCGAGTAATGACCGCGAAAAGTTGAAGGACGTGTTGCAGCGCATCGAGCGAGAAGATCCGACTTTCCATCTGGAGGTGAATCGCGAAACAGGGCAGTTCGTGATGTCTGGAATGGGAGAGCTCCATCTGGAAGTGATCCGGAATCGTCTCGAACGAGACTTCAAGGTCAACGCAAACATCGGCAAGCCACGTGTGGCATATCGCCAGATGGTCGCCCGTAAGGGTTCGGAAACGGTTCGGGTGGAGCGACAGCTCGGTGGCAAGGACCATTTTGGTGAGGTTCGCTTGAGCCTCTTTCCGACCGAGCTCGATGATGAAGAAGGCGCAGTCGTGGAGTGGGAGGGAGGGGAACCAACCATTGCACCGGAGTGGCGTCAGGCGATCGAAGATGTGGTTCACAGCTGTTTGACCGGTGGCGGTGATCTGGGATTCCCCTTTATTCGGGTCCGTGCGCTGATCCAATTGCCGCCTTTGACCCCGGAAACCACCGAAGCAGGGCTGACGTTGGCTGCCCGGGATGCTTTCCAGGAAGCCCATGAAAAGGCTGGGGATGTCCTTTTAGAGCCATTAATGGCATTTCAGGTCACCACGCCTGAGGACTATTTCGGCGCCGTTCACCAGGATTTGGTCCGAAGAAGGGCCCAAATTGAGAAGGTCGATCTAGTTCAGGATTTGCGGAAAATCGCCGGGAAAGTGCCTTTAGCGGAGGTTTTCGGCTATACGACGGCTCTCCGGTCCTTATCCCAGGGGCGGGCCGGGGTATCGCTGGAGCCGATCGGTTTTGACCAGGCTCCAGAGGAGGTAGCGGAGCGATTTCGCTACTGATTCTGCGACATCTGGAGACTCCTGGGGGGTGGCGACGGAGGGGCCGGAGGGCTCCAGAAAAGTTTCCTTGGTGAATCCTGCCAAAATGCCCCCGTCAGCGTTGACAGTTCGTCCCAACTTCTTACAATCACACGCTTTGGCAGACTTCGCCTGATCGGCAAGAGGGCTTCTTCAGTGAAGCCCGCCGGGTAGTCTTTTTTCCTTCGGTGATGCGTGCTCGTGTCATGCACAAAGGACCAAAGAGGCCGTTGAGTGCGAGGTGGTGCTGATCGAGTGCCGGAGATTTTCACTCCAGAAGGAAACTTCGAAGTGAAGATCTTCAGAGATCTGACCTGGTCTTCGTGATCGGGATTGCTCTTTGGCTGATTGGGAATCGGTGCGCGAAACTGCGCGTGCGAAACCGTTGTGAGCCCGAGCTATGTCTTGGGGTTCGTGATGGGGAGTGCTCGCGTAGCTCTCGTGATTGTAGTGTCGTTGTAGTGATTGCAAAAAAGTAGCAACGCTTTAACGAGGTAGATTTTAGCTGCCTCTTGATGAAGTCAGGAAACGGGAGAAGAAGCGCCCATGCAAAAGAACAAGATCCGGATACGCATGGAAGCCTATGACCACGAGGTTCTCGATGGTGCATCTGCATCCATCGTGGAGACAGCCAAGCGAACCGGTGCTCGTGTTCACGGACCGATTCCTTTGCCGACTCGAATTGAACGTTATACGGTTCTTCGATCTCCCCACGTCAATAAGAAGTCTCGCGAGCAGTTCGAGATGAGAACTCATAAGCGGGTGATTGAGATTAGTGAGGCCAGTTCGAAGACGATGGACGCTCTTACAAAGATCAACATGCCAGCTGGCGTGAACATTCGGATTAAGATCTAGGAGGATCCGTGGCGCGCCGAATAAGAAAAACGATCCTCGGAAAGAAACTGGGTATGTCCCAGTTGTTCGATGAATCGGGCCAGTGGGTCCCGGTGACCCTGATCGAAGCGGGGCCATGTACCGTTTTGCAGGTTAAGAGCGTGGATAATGACGGTTACGAGGCATTGCAGGTAGGTTTTGATGGGACCGAAAAGAATCCCACCAAACCAAGAGC
>JBBWWC010000092.1:0-4639 GCA_050256555.1 Planctomycetota bacterium
ATGTCTTGCCAGAACCGGTCACACCAAGCAGAGCCTGATCCTCTTTTTCCGCTTCCAAACCCTCCATCATCCGATCGATGGCAGCCGGTTGATCACCGGCTGGCTCGAACTCGGAACAGATCTCAAAGGGAGATCCTGGAAAACGAAAAGACTTCAACAAATCCTCATCTCATACGAGTTGCGGCCTCCTTTGTTGCCGCAGATCGACACGATCCAGGCAAGCAAGGGTGCGGTCGTAACCACGGACCGGCCTCCAGAAGGGGCCCATCCGGAACCCCTGGTATGCGCAAAATCTGACAGAGACACGAAAAACCATCCGCCCCTTGACGGGCTGCGACGATTCGACGTGCAGTGACATCGCCAATCCCTTCGACAAGAATCAGGAGATCAACCGGATCTCGACGAAGATCCACTTCTTCCGGGATTTGTCCGGCCAATTGCGACAGCGAGAGATCCGTTCTCATCTCAATCGCAACTGGAACCGAGGCCGCCCGTAGTCCTCCCGTCATCATCGCCCAGATCAGTAGCAGACTCCAGGCGAGAAGATGACCATAAGAATCGATCAGGGTAAAAACTTTGCCAGAGCCCACCTATCGAACACGTAGGCCCGAAGGCCCCTTGTAGCCCGTAACCTTGATTCCTGGTTTCAGGCCACGAGCGGCAAACCAACCAACATTCGTCTCCAGGGCATAACGAACCGGCTTCGACGAACGATAACGTGGCAATAACACTTGATTAGGTTCCGGTGCTTTCATCATCAAGATATCAACGATGATTCCATCGTCATCGATGTAGGCGATATCGAGATCGATGGCGCAATTCTTCATCCAGAATCCCTGCGGACTCGCCTCGGTGAAGATGAAAAGCATTCCCACGTCTTCCGGCATCGAATCGCGATGCATCAAGCCTCGCTGTCGACTCGCATTGTCGGCGGCTATCGAGCACCACACCTTGTGACCTGAGATCTCCACCGGATGCATTCCAGGTCGCGTCGAGAGAGGAGCCAGTTTCGGCCCTCCACAGCCCGCTCCAAAGAAAAGCATCGCCAATACCAGCCACAGTGAAAGTAATGAGAACATCCATGGGGATCGAAAATCAATTCCAGAAATGGTCATCCGTTCGACTCCTTATCGCACGATTCCGAAGGAACTTGTTGTTCCTTGCGAAGACGGTACTGCTGCACAAAGTGTAAGGTCACGGGATATGCCGGCAACGCAAAGATCAATCCGACCACCGCTCCTCCGACAAACATTGGGCCCAGAACATCATTCCCGATAGAACGTAACAACTCCAGACCCCCTTGATACCAACCGGCTTCACTGGCCAACACCTGGGCCTCGATCCACCGTTGCTCGAAATCGGCACGACTCATGCCTTCCCGAGCCAAGCACTTCAATCCGACCCAGTAGTCGACCCAGTAGATCGGAATCATCGTCAACGGATTCGAAATGTAGACCATGATGAATCCAGCCAGACGATTGGCGGGAATCACCAGACTGATCAGCAAGATGATGATCATCTGCAATCCAACGGTAGGGGTCAGTGCCACAAACAGACCGATGGCGGTCCCGAGAGCAATCGAATGAGCACTGCCATGAAGCTGCAATAGTCGCTGCCAGATCGACGCTGACGATTTCTCGACAATCAACGAGGGTTCCTCTTTCGATGTCAATTCGGTCGAGGCCGATTCCGACGAACTCAAATCATCTGCGCTCAAGATGTCCCTCCCCGGTCAGTTTCGCCGATAAACTTCTCTTTCGCCGCCACGTACATGGTCAGATCAAGGGCCTTGGCGGAATGAGTAATGGCACCACTGGAGATTCTACCGGCTCCCGCTGCGCCATAAGCGCCAACCGTGCTCTCATCGATACCACCACTGGCCTCGATCTGTTCAGGCCGAACAGTGAGGCCCGATTGCCGTGCGCGTTCGATCCACAGCTCCAGTTCGTGTGGATCAGTGTTATCGACCAGGATGATTTCGATTTCATGCGAGAGGCAGGCCTGAAAGCTCTGCTCGTCTTCGACTTCGATGGCCAGCGGACCTTCAAATCCACCATCACGAAAAGTCTTCTGAATAAAATCCATCTCCGCCAGTGGGTCTCCCACAAGATCCGGATTCAAGGTCTGGATCCACTCCCGATGATTTTCTTTGACCATCGGAAACTCGGCCAGATCCGCTCGATGACTCACTCCACCCCCAGATCGTACCGCTTGCTTTTGAAAGGAACGCAGTCCAGGGATCGTCTTACGAGTGTCATAAATTGCAGCACCGGTAACACGCTCCACCAGTTGTGAGGTCCGGGTCGCAATTCCGGAAAGATGGGCACAGATATTCAACGCAATCCGCTCGCCAGCAAAAAGCACCGGAGCCGGTCCATCGAGCGTCATGATTTCGGTTCCGGTAGCGACCGATTCGCCATCGCTGAGACGGCTCCGAATCTGGCATTCCGGATCCAGCCGTTCAAATACAGCACACATCGCAGCGGTTCCGCAGACCACGCCTTTTTGACGGGCCGAAATCACGCCACGGCAAAACTGTTCTTTTTGGCCCTGGAAGAGTCGAGCGGTCAAATCCTGTACCGCCCGGTCCTCCAGTAAAGCGGCATCGATCCAGTCGAGGAGCTGGACACGAACATCGCCGCGAAACCAGAAATGATCGAGGCTACTGGTCTCCTGTTGCTCCATCCGGCCCCCTTACTCGTGCGACAAGCTCGTCACGTGAACTCTACTAGAAGTGGAACCGAATCAGGGGCACCCGACAAGGCCAAGGCCCCCGGCTACGACCAGAATCTCGTGATCGCGAGAGAGTCTCGTGGCTCTACTGGCTTCCAGTAGTTCCGATGCGTACCATCCAGCTCACCAGGCCGTTGGCCCGGGGCCACTCCAGCCAGCGGAGTCAGTAGAGTCGATCAGAGTAGATCCGCACAGATCCTGGAGGTATCGATCCCAATGATTCGAGTGGAAGATCCTGCCGATCAGGCGGTCGTTGCAAAATTTCATGAGGCCGGGCAAGAGCAGCTGTTTACGGATTGGGATCAACTCGAGTCCCGAGAACGCCGAACCTTGCTAGAAGATCTTCACTCGATCGACCTCGGATTTCTCCAGCAACTCATCCGAGAACACCTCGATTCCGATGATACACATGCGCCCATCGCAGCACTCAGTCCACCGCACTGGATCACGCTGGCGGACCCACGCCGGGCCAATGCTCGTCAGATCGGTCTTGAAGCTCTCGGCCGAGGAGAAGTCGCAGTGCTACTGGTCGCCGGGGGGGTCGGAACCAGACTCGGCCATCCCGGGCCCAAGGGTAGCTATCCCTTGCTCCCGGAAAGTGGCGCGACTCTGTTTCAGATCTTTGCCGAATCGCTGCGACGCCTCCAAAAAATCGTCGGGAAAAACATTCACTGGCTCATCATGACCAGCCCATCCAATCATCAAGAAACGGTCGATTATTTCCAGGACCAATCTTTCCATGGTCTCTCTCCATCCGATGTTTCGATTCTCCCCCAGCATCAACTCCCGGTGCTCGATCCGCGGCGCGGTAAAATTTTACGTAGTGCCCCAGGAAGGATCCTGTTCAGCCCGGACGGACATGGCGGAGCCATCCGCCTGCTTCAGCGCAAGGCTTCACAGCTGCGTCAAAAAGGAATCCGTCACATCTACACCCATCAGGTAGACAATCCACTCGCACGAATCGCTGATCCTGAACTGGTCGGCCTCCATCTCCTCGAAGCTTCAACCTTTACCTCCAAGGCAGTGGCCAAGACCGACCCTGAAGAAAAAGTCGGCGTCTTCTGCCAGGTCGGAAATCGACTGCGAGTCATCGAATACAGCGAGCTGGGAGAATCGGACCGCATCGCTCGCGAACAAAATGGTCAACTGGCGTTTCGTGCCGGGAACGTGGCGACCCACGTGATCGATCTCGATTTCATCGCCCCGGATACCGAGTCGACCGAGTGTGACCAAGAAAAACTCTCTTCCCGGGCCAACAAAGTTCTACAAATGCCGTTCCACCTCGCTCGCAAATCGATCCGCCACTGGCAAGATGGTCAGTGGCAGGAATCAGAGAATCCGAACTCGGTACGTTTCGAAACTTTCATCTTCGATGTTCTCCCTCTTTCGGAGCGGGGCCTGGTTGTCGAAGCGAACCGTGAACTGGAGTTTTCTCCCGTCAAAAACAATAGCGGAGTCGATTCACCGGAAACTTCCCGTGTTTCACTGCAAAGGCTCTGGGCCCAGTGGTTCATTGAGGCCGGTGTCGAACTGGTACTGGATGACACTGGAATCCCTCATCGATGGCTGGAAATCTCACCGCTGGTGGCAGGAAATGCCGAAGAACTAAAGCAATACCTCGTCGATCATCCACTACCCGAAGAAGGGCCCATCCTGCTCCGATGATCAGCACCTGCCTGTTGGTCGGCGACTCTCTCGGCAGCGGTATGGTCCAGTTGCTAACCGATCAGAAGAATAACAGGGATTGAATTAGGCTTGTTTTGCTAGCATATTCTCCTTATGGAATTATTGCGCCAGCAACTGGTTGGCGTTGGCATTGTTGGGGAGTGAAATGTTACAAGGGGAGTGAAATGTTACAAATAGTTGTACCGTTCGTTCTAATGTTAATCCTACGTGACAGCAGCCC
>JBBWWC010000093.1:0-10397 GCA_050256555.1 Planctomycetota bacterium
ATTTGAAAGAGGGAAATTCGCTGAATTTGCCCGAATAGTGGAAGTATTCGCCAATTCACGTAGATGTCGGGAACCGAAGATTGAACTCTGCCGGCGACTTTTCTTCGGAGGCATGAATCGTAAGTCCTATATATTTATATATTTATGTCAGGCGTTGACGAACTTCGCTGGAGTTCTGGGCCCGTTTTCAAGGAAGTTCATGACTCCGATCCTCATATCCTGAATCGAGCAAACCTCGCCAAAACAATGTGCTTCCATCGCTAATCCATCGGACAGGGGCAACCTGCAGCCCTCGATAATGGCCTTCTGGAGGATCTCATCGACAGCATTACTGAGATGGCCTAGGTCTACCGAGGGAAGAGAATCGGGTGTGTCGATCGGACCTCTCTGGATCGAGGGGAGAGCTTCCTGGCCGGCGACCACAGATCGGATCCAGGCACTGGCACGTTGGCGAAGTGCGCGTGGATCACCTTCGACTTCTTCACTGATCAGTCCGATGGAGAGAGCTTCAGAAGATGAGACGCTGCGGCCAGTTCTCATCAGTTCGGCAGCTTTTTCAACACCGACCCAGCGTGGCAATCTCTGTGTTCCGCCAGCGCCGGGAATGATTCCGAGATTGACTTCGGGTTGCCCGACCAGAACTTTTTGTCCTGCGCGGGCGATTCGCGCATTGCATGCCATTGCGATTTCATTGCCACCGCCAAATGCCAGTCCGTTGAGAGCACAGATGACAGGCTTTGGGCAGTCCTCGATCATCTGGACCGATGCTTGAGATCCTTGAGAGGTCGCTTCTCCCATGGCTGCTGAGTCGATCTTGGCGAGAAAAGAAACATCGGCACCGGAGACGAAAGCCTTGATGCCAAAGCCTGATAAGACCGCACCGATGACGTCATCGTCGCTGGCGATGGCCTGGAAATGATCTTCGAGCTGGTCAAAAGCATCCTGGTTGAGGGCGTTGAGCTGTTTTGGTCTACGGATGGTGACGTATGCGATGCCTTCGTGGTCTTGACGAAGTACCAACGGAATGGCGAAAGGTGTTCCTTTTTGAGCCTGATCCTGGATACACCGGGGAACTGGAAATCCGGGATTGTCGGCAGCATAACGCTCGACCAGCTTGAGAGCTTTTGGGACCCCGAGAGAATTCATCAGGCGGAAAGGAGCTTTTACATCGAGTGCGGCTTCGACGGCCATGTCCATATCTGCGATGTTGGAGATATTGTTGTCGACGATTTCCCCAACGATGCCGAAAAATGAACCCAGGAGAGCATCTTTTACGCGTGCGAAAGTATCTTCCGCCACTTCTATCTTCTCTCCACGGGCCGGCACATCCCAGGCGATTTCATCAGCGACGGCACGACGGAGAATCTCCGGAGTTCGGTACCATGTGTGTATCTTTTCATGATAGTTGTCGAGCCCGACTGCCGTGATGGGATTCCCTCCGGTCAGGTTCATCGCAGTGAAGGGGCCCACGGTGTATCCGAGTACGTCACAGGCGACCTGGTCGACCTCCTTGCTGGTGGCGACTCCATTTTCGACCAGTAAGGCCGATACGAGGAACATTCCCTCAAATACGGGATCCAGGGCGTAGCCGTAACGGCTTTTGACCTCAATCGGAACCTTGCCGATCGCCTCGTAGAAGCCCGCCATGTCTCGCGTCAGTTCCGGAGCGGTTTTGTTACTCGGGACGATTTCGACGATGGGGTTTCGTTCTGCCGGGAAGAAGTAATGAACGACAAGGGTGCGGCTCTGGTCAGACAGACCCTCGAAGATCACTTCTGGCTCCAGGTGAGATGAGTTAGAGCAGAGAATGGCATCTGTTGAGACCAGCTCTTCGACCTGGTGGAAGATCTTACTTTTCAATGCGCGGTCCTCAGTGGCGGCTTCGACCACGAGATCGCATCCCTTGAGCTGGCCATAGTCAGATGTGAACTGCACGTTCTTCTTCATCGCCTCGCCGTGTTCTGGTCGAAAGGCTCTCGATTCGACTCCCTTGTCGATTTTCCGTTCCAGTTTTTTCTGACCTTTGCTCAGGGCTTCTTCACTGATGTCAATTACGACGATAGGAGTTCCCAGGGGAGCGAAGACTTTCGAAAAATGGAGTGCGATGTCAGGACCGATTTGCCCTGAACCGATGATTCCAATCCGGTTTACCGGACGTCCGAGGATGTCGATGCTTGATTTGCGATTCATCCGGAAGCTCCTTTGGGATGCGACTGGGTCTTTATTTCTTGATACCACCTGGGAACCGTTGTGATTGTAAAGGAGCTCCGAGACGCAGACACCCCAGCTTCAATTTTTCTCGTCGAGAGTGTTGGCGACAGAGTTGTCGAAGAATCGCAGGGAGAATCGCCATGGAGACTCCCGGAAAGCCGATTCAGGCCGATGCTTCGGACAGTAGCTTTTTGATCCAGCGGCTGATTTCCGTCACCTCATCCGGATGGAGAGAATGGGGAGCAGGGAAAGTCTTCCACTCGAGTGGCCACCCCGCTTCTTTCACTTGCGTGGCAGAACTCTCACCAAGGCTGACCGGTACGACAGGATCCCACAAGCCATGACAGCACAGCAGTGGCGTGACAGTGGTTGATTGAGCCAGCGGTGGCTGGAGCGAGGTAGGTATGGGTAAGTAGGCTGATAGGACCAGGATTCCTGCCAGCTCTGGTTGTTTCAGTCCGACGTGATAAGCCATCGCTCCACCCTGTGAGAAGCCGGCGAGAATCAATCGCTGTGGAGCGATTCCCGACTCGATCTGTTCCGCCAGAAGCGCTTCTACAAGTTTTGAACTCTCTTCGATTCCAGCTTCATCGACCTTGCGATCGATAGAGATTTCCAAGATGTCGTACCAGGCTCTCATCGTCATGCCGCCATTGATGGTGACAGGGCGTACTGGAGCATGGGGGAAGATAAAACGGACCGGACCGATACCAGCGAGATCCAGTTCAGGAATGATGGGTTCGAAATCATGTCCATCCGCTCCGAGGCCATGAAGCCAGATGACAGCAGCGGTTGGATGATCTCCCGTTTCGATGGTGATCCGGTCGAGGGGTGGGTCTTTTTTCAATTTGAGGGTTTCTCCAGAGATTCGAGGATTGGTATTAGTTGTTCAAGAGAGGTGACGGTGTAGTCGCCCTTTGGAATGAATCGCTCACGCCAGTGTTGCTCCTCGCCATTATCGACCCAGACCGTGGTCATGCCAAATTTCTTGGCTCCTGGCAGTTCCTGTGAGTTCCCATCGCCGACATAGAGACAGTCTTCTCCGCTAACCTGGAGAAGATCAAGTACATGACTGTACATGAGAGGGTCTGGCTTTCGAACTCCGAGGAAAGCCGAGATAGAGCGAGCTGTGAAGAATGGGCCGAGAGCTGTTTTATCCAGGACTATCGGTGCTGCGCTGGAACAGTCGGTGACGAGTCCTAGTTTGAGTCCTCTTGCGACCAGATTCTCAAGAACTTCACACGCTTCGTTTTTCGGGATCAGTGCTTCGCTGAGAAGATCCAGATGAAGTCGAGCTGCAGATCTTCGCTTCTCGATAGAGGCTTCGATGCCTGAAAGTTCAAGGATCTCATCGAATTGCTGTTCTCCATCGAGGATTTCGCCAGTCATCCGTTCCTTGAATTTTGGTTCCCAGAGATCTCGATAGGTTTGTGGAGGAACACCAAGGGCCATGGCGATGGAATCAGAAGACTGTTCCCAGGTGGAGCAGGGTAAGTTGGGGACCAGGGTACCAAAGAGATCAAATAGTATTGCCCGCACCGGTTTCCTCCTCGTGGAGAAGGATGAGGCGGCAGGAACGGCCGGGCAACAGGAAACAGCAGAGAGAAGTAGCTGGAATTGAAATAGGCCCCGCGACGAGATAAATACCGTCGCGGAGCCCGTTAAACTCTCTGCTGGATTTCGGGCAATCCAGGCTCAATGTCTTACCCGTTCTCCGGTGATACGCTGCGTCGATCCGTTTCCTGAGGTCATACCCTGATCTTGATACAGCACTGTCGCCAGTTTCTTTTCTCTTCTGGAGGGAGAAGAAAAGAAAGCCTTTCTACAAACAGTGCCTACTCAGATCTCCGGTCAGCCAGAGGAGTTGAGGGAAACATAGTTCCCCAACGTACCGTTTTACAGACCACTCAGAGAATCCTAGCAGTTCGTATCGTCACTATCACAAACCGGCAATGTGTCATCCGTTGTCGGATCCGGACCATCGTCATAAGGGCCAGGATTTGGCGGAAGATCACCAAACTTGAAGAGCCAGTTCAACAGGTAGACAGAATCTGCCATGTTGAGTGTCCCATCATCGTTAGCATCGCAAGCATCCGGACACAGAATGGCGAGGCCGTTGAACTGGTTGGCGAGCATTGTCGCCGAGTCTGCCAGATCGACCTTGTCATCACTGTTGCAATCACCACGCTGGAAGATCTCTTCGGGCACGACCGACACCCAGGTGTCGTTGCGCTCGTAGATCTGTACCGATTCAAAATCGATAACCACGTTGTTGTAGAGGGTCACATCGCCGTTGCCGTTGATGTCGTTGCACCAGTAGATCGGCTGATCTTCGTTGCACTCGGCATCGTCGTCGACGGTGACGCGCATCTTGCCCACCAACAGACGACCTTCGTTGAGGTAGTCGGTCTGCGGCAAGGTTTGCCCCTCGAAGGGTGGCAATGCGTCCATCAGCAACGCAACGATCAGTTCGCCGGTTTCACCGTCGGAACAGTCGTCATCGACCTGCACCGCAAGATACTCGACGCCAACCTGGTTCAGAATCGATCCATTGAACTCCCAGGAGTCCTCATGAATCGTCAGGTTACAGTCGTAGCAGATGGTGAAGGTGAAACCCTGGATGTAATCGTCATCATCCTTGTAGTAGAAGCACAGGTCACCGGTCTGGCCATGGTAGGCATAGTTTCCGGCGTCTGTATCAAACTCGGTCTCCAACCAGAGCGTGGTGTCTTCGGCGGGAACTCCAATGGGAGTGCAGCTAAAGGTGCCATTCTCCTGGAGTGGAGCGATCGACAACCCGGCAACAACAATCACGTTGTCGAGCGCAGGCGTTCCAAGGGTTCCATCTGCGAGAGTCAAAGCACTCGTTGCCGTGGGAGGCTCTGGCGTACCTTCGGTATAGATGTTCGATTCATTACAGAAGTAACTGTAAGAAGCGATATGAAGATCGTTCCCCTGCGGGATTGTCTGGCCATCAAAAGGAGTCTGGAAATCGAGCACGACTCCCAATGTTCCTCCATTGGCATACAGATTTGTAATGGTGAACTCTGCACCAGCAGCATCTGTATCGGCACCGGTCGAAACTTCGACAAGCGTAATCACAGTGGGATCATGAGTCATTGCAGTAACAAAGCCCTGAACTCCACCGAGACTGTTATCGAGAAGAACTCTCGCATGACCGATCGTGTCAAATCCATCTGCGGCGGCTGAGGCATCTTCCGCCTTCATCGTCGCCGGGGGAGGCTCGGTGAGCGTCAAAGTACCGCCATTAAGACCCAGTCCGTCAGAAGCCCCGACGGACAACCCACCTTGGACGATAATGTTGTCCAGGGGTGGCGAATTGAGAGTCCCGTCGACGAAATCGAACGCAATGTCAGTGTCCTCCGTCACGACCACTCCAGGGGTCACGGTGATGGTCGCAAGAGACTGCCCCGCCCCAGCTGGAATCGTATGGCCGTCGAAAGGAGCATCCGCATCGAGTACCACTCCAAGAGTGAAACCTCCTGCGAGAATCTCTGTGACCACCAGTTCAGCACCGGCAGATTCAGTGGCGGTTCCAGACATCGAGAGATCTGTGACAGACGCCTGAGAATCATCGTAGCCAACAGCCGCCACGAAACCCTCCGTCGGAGCCGTCGAATCGAGGGATAGGGACAAACTGGCAGCCGCCAGACCCTGAGTGCTTGCATCGCTGATGTTCATCGATTGACCACCACCAGCATACGCAAAAGAAGTACATACAAGCGCAACTACGATCGTTTGAACTGAACGTAATCTACCGAGTAACACAGAGAGATACATGTATCTCCTCCCTTGACATAAAAAGCGACAACGAGGCATTTAGTAAACATACAAAAAGCCTTGGCCGTAATAACTCATTCAATAAAGAAACGACTTTAAAACCCAATAAGCATAGCTAAACAACATTTCAAGTGGTGTAGGGGAAGATAAAAGAACCCCGGACATCACTTACCAATGCAGCTATCAAATCGTAGCCGCCTAGTTATGTCAAGCGAGTTATGTCCGGTTTGTCTCTTGTTAGTAAATATATATTAGCTATATACGTATGAATAATGACGGGAGTCCTGTTAGTCATATTGTTATGGATCTTTACGTTGTTACCCTTGCTGCGCCATCGCCAGAGAAAGACGAGAAACTGTACAAAAGCCCCGAATAGACCGCAGAGAGCCCACAGCTGGCGTCTCCTCACCCGTTGGCCTCCCCGTGGTCCGGAAAGGCTCACTTGGACCTGAAAGCCTGTGGCGGGCTCAGCGGCGACTCCTGGACCACGCTGAGGAGGCGGCTCGAGCTCGTGTGATTTGGTGGAAATCGAACCGATCGACCACAACTGAGTGAAGCCCAGCCCCAGAAGCAGAAGCCCAGCCCCCACAAACCAGCGGAGCGAACCCTGAAAGAAAGGAGCCTGAAAGAAAGGAGCCTGGCCGGCCAGAAAAATGGGAGCAGATCAGGACTGCCAGGATACTGCAATACAGAACCGCAGACCGCTCCCAGGCTTTTACTGGGCGAGTAGTGGCATATAGCGGTCATGAAGCGGTCATGAAGCGGTCATGAAGGAAGCGCTGCGACGACTATTCAGAAGTCTTTTCTTCTTCGTCTGCAGAATCATCTTCCACCTCAGCGGCAGAATCCGGTTCTGCATCGGAAATATCGTCCGCAGCCGATTCTTCGGCAGCGGAATCAGCAGCCGATGGTGAATCCTCAGTCGTTTCTGCAATCTCTTCCGCAACCGGGGCTTCGTCAGCAGCAGCAGCAGTTTTGTCACCGAGTCGACAATCTCCTTCTGGATAATCGTCATCGGAGCGTACATACCCTAGATAAGCTCGCACAGAAGCGTCGCCAAGGCGGGGCTTGACCAGCCGAAGAAGACGAGTATATCCACCCGGTCGATCTTTGTAGTAAGGACCGATCTCATCGAAAAGTAACTGAACGACTTTTCGATCACCCACCAGAGTCATCGCACGGCGAATATTATGAACGCTCTTTTCCCGTGCCAGGGAAATCAACTTCTCAACCTTCGGCTGGATGAATTTCGCCTTGCTCCGGGTCGTCACAATGTGACCCTTGCCCTGCCATTCGATGACGAAGGCACGCATGAGATTCTTGGCGAGCGCCTTCCGATGGCTACTCGTACGACTGAGTTTCTTTCCCGCAAGACGATGACGCATCGAAATACTCCCTGGGGTTATCCGTGGACCTGTCCCAGATCTAAGTTAAGAACAACCAACTTCGCCTTCAGCTCCTCCAGTGAGGTCTGACCGAAATTGCGAATCCTGAGAAGATCATCTTCTCGAAGACGAATGAGCTCCCTCAACGACGAAATGTTCATCGACTCGAGGCAGTTCGATGCCCTGACGGAAAGCTCTAGCTGAGAGATCGGCATGTCGAGAATCATACGAAGCTCGTCATCCTCATCATCCGGCAAAGAGATTTCGGGAATCCTTGGCTGCAAGACCTCGGATCCTAGCTCGAAATACTTCACCACCGGGGTCAAATGCTTGCGCAAAATCTTACCGGATTCAACCAGGACACTATCGGGCTCGATGGTCCCATTGGTCCAGATCTCCAGAAGTAGTTTGTCGTAATTGGTCAACTGACCGACCCGCGTCGATTCGACTCGATAACGGACCCTGGTCACCGGAGAGAAAGTCGAATCGAGCCAAATACGACCGATCTCCTTGCGCTCCTGGGCATTCTCGTTGGCCGTGACATAGCCACGTCCAATACGAGCAATCAATGTCGCAGAAAACTCTACGTCCTGAGTCAGGGTTGCCAGTACCAAGTCGGGGTTGTGGATCACCACTTCTTCCCCATGCTCGATATCGCCCGCCGTGATGGGGCCCACTCCTGATTTCCTGATGGTCAGCTCCGCCTCATCGACGCCTCGGAGCTGGACCAGCACCTGTTTGAAATTGAGCACAACATGACAGATATCCTCAAAGACACCTGCCTTTGTCGAAAACTCATGGTCGACACCATCGATACGTGCCTCTACTAAGGCTGCACCCTCGATGGAGGAAAGCAGAACCCGACGGAGACTATTGCCCACAGTGTGGCCAAATCCCCGCTCAAAGGGTTCGATAACAAACTTCCCATAGTCTCCAGTACTGGATTCAGGTTCACACTCGACCCGATTCGGCAGTTCGAATTCACGCCAGCGAACACGCATCGACATCGGCTGGGCTCCCTTCTCGCACGGGATACTCGAACGCGAGGGCTCGATACCGGCAAGTTTTTAAATTCAGGTATTCAAGTTCTCTATCGAGAACTGAATTCGACAATGTACGCCTCGTTGATCGGAATCGAGACATCTTCGCGAGCAGGAAGACGATTGACTGTCCCCTTCAGCTCCTTGGCATCGAGCGTCAACCATTCCGGAGTAGCTTTCCCCTGGAAGGCCTCCATACGCTCTCTTGCCAGCGACTCACTCTTCTTCCTCGTCTTCGGCGCAATCACGTCCCCAACCTTGATCAGGTGAGAAGACGCATCAATTTTCTTTCCGTTGACAGTCACATGACCATGAGCCACGAACTGACGTGCCTGGGAGCGGGAGTCCGCAAACCCAAGCTGGTAAACAGCGTTATCCAATCTTCGTTCCAAAAGCATGAGTAGATTCGCTCCAGTGTTTCCACGGAGACGATCTGCTTCTGCAAAGTACTTGCGGAACTGACGCTCAAGAACGCCATAGATCCGCTTCGCCTTCTGCTTCTCACGCAGACGAGTTCCGTATTCAGACGGACGACTGCGGCGCATGCCATGCATTCCTGGAGGATATGCACGCTTAGCAACAGCACACTTTGCGTTGTGACAGCGAGCACCTTTCAGAAAAAGACGCTCACCCTCTCTTCGGCAAAGTTTGCATTTAGGCCCAAGGTATCTTCCCATAACGAGTTTCTCCCTCCTCAGACCCGACGCCGCTTACGCGGGCGACATCCATTGTGGGGAAGCGGAGTGACATCTTCGATAGCGAGAATTTCGAGACCACTGGATTGGATGGCACGGATGGCCGATTCCCGTCCAGGTCCTGGTCCCTTCACTCGTAAATCCACCTGAGTCACTCCCAACTTCTTCGCCGCAGCAGCACAGTTCTCTGCAGCTCTCTGAGCAGCAAAGGGCGTCGACTTACGACTTCCTTTGTATCCAACGGTTCCACCACTCTGACTCATCAAGGCATTACCCTCAGCATCCGTCAGAGAGATGATCGTGTTATTGAAAGTCGATTTTATGTGAACGACCCCGCGAGAAACACTTCTCCGGATCTTCTTCGCTACCTTCGCCAATTCAACGTCTCCGATTCGAGGTGGTTACTTCTTCTTTTTTGCCACTGCCCGCGCCGGCCCCTTGCGGGTCCGAGCGTTAGTACGGGTATTTTGTCCACGGACCGGGAGTCCTTTACGATGTCGGATTCCACGGTAACAAGCGATCTCTTTCAGCCGCGTGATGTTCTGCTGAACCTGCCGTCGAAGTTCTCCTTCAACAACATGAGAGTTCAGTATCACCGTCGCAATGCGACTGACTTCGTCTTCACTTAGGTCCCTGGCCTTGATCTCCGGTTGGATACCTGCACCCTTGCAAATCTCCATCGCCAGATGAGGCCCAATCCCATAGATGTAGGTCAGTGCCACATGAACGCGCTTGTTCGGTGGAATGTCAACACCCTGGATCCTTGGCATCAGTTCAACTCTGTCTCTACTACTTCATCAGTACCTTTGCGACAAACACAGTCGGTACCAGAAGAGATTCTACTTACCTTGTCTTTGCTTGTGACGAGGGTTCGTGCAGATGATGCGGAGTACTCCCTTGCGACGGATCAACTTACAGTTCTCACAGATCCGCTTCACTGAAGCACGTACCTTCATCTCATCCCTCTCTTACCACACTGAGAAAAACGTCTAGATTCCGGCATCAGACCCGGTTTCTCTGACGACCCATTTCCTCAACTCAACACACCCCGACCAACACATGCGCAACCACAAAGTAGCTGCTGGTAGATACAAGGAAAATCGCACTGATCCCCCAGGATCAGAACGGCGATCGACTTCAGCGACCGTAACCTCATATCTCGTCCAGTGTGGACAAGGGGAAGCGAAGAATATACTGAGAGGGTCCCTCTAGCGTCAAGTCGCTATGTCACTATTTCGACGATATTTCCGACTTTTTCACCGACC
>JBBWWC010000094.1:0-32824 GCA_050256555.1 Planctomycetota bacterium
GGACTGACCGCTGCCCATGGTTCGACAGGAGCAGCCCAGTCTTTTCTCAAGCGAGCTGATCGTTTCATCTTTTCGCGTAAGACCGCAGATTTCCCCGCTTCAACTTCTCCCTCGACACTGAGGTTTTCAATTTCACGGAGCTTCTCAAGATATTCCTGGAGACCGGAGGACTGGCTTGCCCAGAAAGCATTCCAGATTCTTCGCCCTTCTTCACGAGCAGAATCCTCGAGATCAGCCGGGGATGGAGGAGCCAGGTCACAAATTTCTGGTGGAGAATCGCCCGCATCGTGTGCTGCTCGGGCAGGACACCGTTGCGGATCAGCCCAGAAGGCATCCCATTCTCTCTGGGCTCGGTCTGCCTTGAGCGAGACTTCCGAGATGGTCGGAAGGTCACCGAGACCGGTTCCGACATAAACGTGAGCGCTGTTTCCCATCTCCTGTAGAGCGGATTCGATGCCAGGGTTTTGTTCGAGGGATTGGATGAACGCACCCACGGCATAGAGGGTTGGGCCACCCATTTTTGATTGCAGTTGCGAGAAACGACTTGGGGGAAAACGGTCATCGACCCATGAATGGTATTTTTCGAAATCGAAATCAGGCTGACCGACGAGAAAGTTACTGGGGCCAAAATCTTCAAAAGGTTCCAGCCAGGTACCCCCCTCGGAGAGTTTTTCACGAAAACCATCGACGTCAGGACAGCCCGGTGCGACGACGCCCCATCCGAAGATTCCGATGCGGCGGTTGGTCGTAGTGTTGTCGCTGTTCACTGGGAGCCTCTTTTCCACAGGGCCATCCTGCCGATTTTGAGCGCAGAAGGAAGTCGTCTTGTCGGTTGTTTTCGATCGAATCGGTCCAGAGGAGGCGATTTTCTTCGAGAATCAAAGCCCCAGGAACCAGCGATGGACTCGAACATCGGTGGTTAATTCTGGATGGAAGGTACAGGCAACGCAGCGATCTTGCTTGACGGCGACCGGTTCGGATCCACGCTGAGCCAGGATTTCGACGCCAGCGGCCGGCTCTTCGAGGCGTGGGGCCCGGATGAAGATTCCCTCGGTTTGACCAACGCCGGGGCCCGAATTCCATTCAACGGAATCGATGAAGGAGTGAATCTGTCGGCCATAGCCATTTCTTTGCATCGAGACATCGATGAGTGCCCAGCGTTGCGGCGCTTCGCCCTCGTCTCGGCCCATCAAGATGGCTCCAGCGCAGGTACCCAGTAGTGCCAGATCCCCCGCTCGAACCCTCTCGGGAATCAAGCTGGCGAGATCGTGCAGTTTGAGCAAGTGACTCAAGGTGGTGCTCTCTCCACCCGGCATGACCAGATGGGTGACGCCATCTAGCTGGTCTGGTCTGCGTACCTCGACGGGATCAGCACCTGCAGCATGGAGTGCTCGCAGATGCGGTTCCACCGACCCTTGGAGAGCTAGAACTGCAGCGCGAACCGGGCCCAATGATTTACCAGCCCCGGTCCTGGAGGCGCTCAGCTTCTGGTAACTTCGATGAATCGATACCCGCCATCGCTTCGCCCAGTCCTCGTGAGGCCTCGACGAGTTGTGATGCGTCTTCAAAGTGTGCGGTCGCATGAACGATCGCCTGTGCGGTGCGCAGTGGATCTTCCGATTTGAAGATTCCTGATCCGACAAACACAGCTTCTGCACCGAGGCGCATCACCAGTGCAGCATCGGCAGGGGTTGCCACGCCTCCGGCAGCAAAGTTGGGGACCGGAAGTCGACCATCCTGAGCGACCTGGCAAACCAGTTGATATGGAGCTCCCAGATCCTTTGCGATGGTCATCAGTTCTTCGGGGCGAGCTTGGGTCAGTCGACGGATTTCCGAACCGATCAAACGTAGATGGCGAACGGCTTCGGTCACATCGCCAGTACCTGCTTCGCCCTTGGTTCGTAGCATCGCAGCACCTTCACCGATGCGTCGTAGTGCTTCTCCGAGATTGGTCGCACCACAGACAAAGGGAACCTTGAAGCGACTTTTTTCGATGTGGTAGGCATGATCGGCGGGAGTCAGAACCTCGGATTCATCGATGAAATCAACTTCCAGCGACTGGAGGATCTCGGCTTCGACGAAGTGACCGATACGGGCCTTGGCCATGACCGGGATCGTTGCGACCTGCTGAATCCCTCGGACCATATCGACCGGCGACATGCGAGCGACGCCACCGTCACGACGGATATCAGAAGGAACTCTTTCCAGAGCCATGACTGCCACGGCACCCGCTTCCTGGGCGATCTGTGCTTCCTCGACAGTGGTCACATCCATGATAACTCCGCCGCGCAGCATTTCCGCCAGGCCGACCTTGGTCCGGAACTCGTCGTCGTTACCGATTCCACGCAGTGGTGAAGAGAATTGATCATTCATCTGGGCTCATCCTTTCAGGGAGATCTTCGGAACTGAACGTGCTCCCCAGAAGGGACTGATCTTGCCTTCTCTGAGGGGTGGATGCGAGTGGATCTAGTTGATAGAGCCCCTTTCGTGGAGCCCTTTGGCCGGATATTCTAACTCGAGACCTGCCGGATACGGGGAAGTTCTAGGTGCCTGGGGAAGTCTTCGGATGGTTTTACGGAGACGGGGACCAATTTTGTTGAGGCAGAGCCCCGAATCCAATGAATCGGAGCCGATGTTTATCCATCGACCGACTGTAAAACAGCGACCGGATGTTCCACCCGTGGCTCTCTTTGATCAAAAGAGTCGCTCCGGGGACTATTCAAATATAGGTCATAATATGGCCGGGCACGTGGTGCCTTCTAGCAGTAAAGGTAGTCACTCGAAGATGAATCTGAAGCGATATCCGTTCCCGGTGAAATTGTTGACGATCTTTGCCTGGTTGGCCCTATGGGTTGTGGCGCCGGTTCCGCTGGAGGCACAACTTTTCGAGCGTCCGACAGTTCTGGAGGGGGTCTATCTACCGCTTGCTGGCGGTGGAGTCTCCGATCCTGTCACCATCGTGATTCGCCGTGGCAAGGTCGCAGAGATGAGCTCACAGGTCGATGTTCCGATGTTGGCGAAGAGGATGGATGTGAAGGGGCTCTATGCGACTGCGGGCCTGGTCGATCTCTCTTCGAGCCTGACGCTGGGTTCGGTCAGCAGTGGTGACCCAGTCCATAGCGCCTGGGATGGTTTTGATCGTTACGATTCCGATTCGATCCGTGCAGTGATTGCCAGCGGCGTGACAAAAATCCAACTTCAACCGTCGGGTCCTGCCGGGATCGTTGGAAGAGTCAGCGCCATCTCTCTTTCGCCCCGGGAAGAAGGGGGCCATGGAATTCTGGAAGATGAAGACGTGGCTCTTTGCATCGACCTGAATCAAGGAACTCCGCTGGAGCGAATCCGTATCTTTGAAAAGGTCCGTGACGCTTTTCTGGCGGCTCAACGTCGTGAAGAAGGTCAAGACGAATACTCCGAGGAACTGGAGGAGTATCTCGAAGCTCTGGCCGAGGCCGCCAAGAAGAAGGCAGAGCAAGGCGACGACAAAGACGGAGAGAAGAAAGACGGAGAGAAGAAGGACGGAGAGAAGAAAGACGATGCTGAAGAGGGGCCGAAGAAGCCCGCTCGGCTCGAGCGAAATCCTGGTACCGATGTTCTCCTGCAGGCATTACGTCACCAGCTACCGGTTCGGGTCATTGCCCGTCGTAGTCAGGACATCCTCAATGCCATCGATCTGGCAAACGAGTTCGAGTTCGTCCTTCATCTGCAGGGTGCTGACGAGGCCCACATGGTGTTGGAGTCGCTCGCTGCAGTAGATGATTTGACGGTGTTACTCGATGTTCCACAACAGCCGCCGAGTCGCGGGGGAGCTCCCAGAAGGAGTCCTGCTTTGCTTTCTCACCTGGAAGAAGCGGGAATTTCCTGGGCGGTCGGGAGTGGCGGTGAGAGTACTTCTCTCTGGCGTGCCGTTCGGGCCATTTCCGGCGGGGGCATGGAAAGTTCTGCTCTTTCGATGGCCACCTCGGGGACCAATCCACGAAGTTCTCGGCCCGGTCGATCCGCTGCTGGAGGACTTCGCCGAGGGGCCTCCGACCTGGTGCTCTGGACCGGCAATCCAGCGATCGATGCGACCGCCCGTCCGGAGCGCGTCATCATCAACGGAACCGTGGTCTGGCAACGACCTGCCGGGACCAAGGAAGGGAGTTTCTAATGAAAGAAGTGAGACTTCTTTTGCCACTATTACTGGGGCTTTTTGTAACGGTGTGTTCTGCCACTTCATTACTGGCGCTGGAATCTGACACTGTGATCTCCGGAGTTGCTGTGGTCGGGCCGGATGGGAGCATCTGCCCCGACATGGCAGTGGTCATCAGCGCTGCTGGAGTGATTCAGGGTGTGATCCCTGCCGATCAAGTGGATCCTGCTTTGCACCCGATGGTCATGCCCGAAGGATCTGTGTTAACGCCTGGATTGCACGATCTTCTTGGATCACTGGGAGCCAGCGGTGCTCTGGAGGCTGGCACCAAGGTCTGGGACCCCGAATTGAATCCTGCCGATGCCTTTGACCCGACCGATCCGCTGCTGGATCAGGTGGCAAAGCATGGCGTTCTATACACCACCATTGCAGCCGTCCCCAAAGGACTGGCCAATGGCGTTACCGCAACTTTTCTGTGCAAGAGTGACTCGAAGGCTCATTCTCTCGACTGTTCCAAGGATTACTACGCTCTCGCCAGTTCGGCGCTGAACTCCTCGCGCGAACCCACCTCTCGTGCCGCCATGGTTGCGAAATGGAAAGAGGTTCTCTTCTATGACGGCCAGACGAGCAGTCACATGCTGCGAAGAAACAGTGGAATCCTCTACTGCCCCGAAGCGATCGATTTACGTCAGAGTTTAGATGCCGGTTGGGGACAGTTACCTATCGATGGTAAAGACAAAGACTGGGGAAGACTTCCTGTTCTGGTTCATAGCGGAGATGCTCGATCTCCTTTGCATCGTCTGGCAGGGCGAGATGATGCACTGATGATCGTGGGACCGTTCCTGGAGGGGGGCGACCCGGTTGCTGTCGATACAGCGGTTCGTGCCGCCCAGCTTGGGGTTGAACTGGCATTTCGCGGCGGCCTCCCTGCTGGTCCGGCGGATCACTTACGACGAAGTGCGGCCATTGCTCTGGCTGCCGGTCTTGATCCTTCTGCAGCGCGGCGGGCTTTGTTCAGCAATCCGGCGCGAGTTGTTGATTCCGATGCTATCGGTGTCATCACTCCCGGGGCCCGGGCTGACCTGGTGTTGTTCTCTACAGATCCACTCGATCCCGCTGCGCAAGTGATAGAGATCTGGCGTGGTGGGCAGTCGAGGCGAGTGGCTCCTCCCGGCTCCGTCTCCGAGCTTGAAGTGCCGAGGTAGAAAGGTGATCTCGATGAAGAACTCACTGGTAAAGAACTCACTGGTAAAGAACCCACAGGCATCATGGATGCGGGCACTGGGAAGCATATCTTTGTGCTGCTTTTTGCTGATCTGTGCGGCGACGACGCTGGTTCACGCTGAAGAAGTGGAATCGGTCACGATACGTGCTGCCAAAGCTCATGTGGGAGACGGAAGAGTGATCAATAATGCTCTCATCGTCATCACTGACGGCGTGATCACAAGCATTGTTGCCGATGGTGTGGCTCCTGAAGGAACCAAGGTTCTTGAAGTCCCGGTCGTCACGCCTGGATTCATCGACGCCAACGTTCGGCTCGATGTGTCTGATGCGATCTATTATCCCGGTGAGGATCCAAGATTGCAGATTCTCCGGTCACTTGGAAAAGAACACCTCTACCACGGTGGAGATGTGTGTCCTTGTGGAACGGCTTGTCCAGCTCAGATGCTTCATGTTGCTGAAGAGTCGTGTCTCTACTGCGGTTGGCCAGAGCATGATCCTCATGGGGAAGTGCATGATTTCGAAGAGGAGCAACGTGAAGGTGCTGAAGAAGCCCGGGCGATGGCTGCCGGGGTTCCGGATGCCAGTGCCGTGGTCAATGAGCAGTCGAGTGAAGTGGTTCCTCACTTCCAGGTTCTCGATGCTCTGGACCAGGGATCGGATGACTTCAATCGCTTGATGAGAGAAGGAGTGACGACGGTTTATATCAGTCCTGATTCGTCTGCCGTGATTGGTGGCCGAGGGGCTTTGATGAGAACCGGCGGAGAGCTGTCCAAACGTTTCATGGGAGTAGGAGCGGTAAAAGGAGTGCTGGGGAGTGATCCTTATCGATACGGATCTTCAAACCGCGCTCCATTTCGTTCTTTTGTTTCCGTATATACCCGCAGGCCTGCTTCCCGTATGGGAGTGAGCTGGGTTTTCCGGAAAGCTTTTCACGATGCTTTCTTGCGGACCCGTGGATATGAACCGAGTGGAGCGGACACATCTTCGCCGGAAGCATCGCGGGTTTTGACTCAGGTCATGAATGGTGAGATTCCGCTGCGGATTCAAGCCAGAACCGGACCCGATATCGAGACGGCATTTCGACTCTGCAAGGAATTCGGGGTCTCCTTTACGCTGGAGGACCCGATCGAGGCATGGAAGAAAGTTGATCTTCTCGCCTCGACAGAAGTACCGGTCATCTTTGGCCCCATTTTTGATGTTCCGAGTGGAATCCTCAGTGGCACCAATGAGAGTCGCCAATCGCGTCTTCACACGGTTCGGGATCTGGCATCTGCCGGCGTACCGCTCGCTTTAAGTGCCCAGGATCTTCGTGGGGAAGAGGGCCTGGCGCGTCAGGCGATGCTGGCGATTCGCCATGGAGTGACACCTGCGGAAGCGATGCGGATGGTGACCTTCTATCCGGCGCAGTTGCTGGGGATTGATAAGGAAGTTGGAACCCTCGAAGAGGGTAAGAGAGCTGACCTGGTGATCTGGAGTGGAACTCCATTCTCGTCATTGTCACGAATAGAGAAGGTGATTCATGGTGGATCCATCTCTTTTAATCGTAGCTGAGTCCGTTAACAGAATCATGAGAGCCCCGAGAGGCAAGGAACCGATGTTGCCGAAACTGATCAGAAACAAAAAACTGTTGGTGTCCACTACGGTCACCTTGCTACTGCTCTTGCCGTTGTTGTTGCCGACCTCGGTATCGTGGGCGGCGGACTCCAATGTCGCTCTTACTGGTGGAAGAGTGGTCACGGGAACCGGGACGGTCATCGAAGATGGCACCATTCTCATACAAGATGGAATCATCATTGCTGTGGGGGATGGAAGTCTTGCGATTCCTTACGATGCGATGGAAGTCGACTGCGAGGGTATGGTCCTGGCTCCTGGTTTTGTTCATCCGCACAGTGCCAGTGGACTCGATGTTCCGAACGAAAATCTACCGGTCGCACCTTTTGTCGATGTCTACGATGCGCTCGACCCGTCTCGCTACTTCTTTGAGGATTCTTTGAGAAATGGGGTCAGCACAATTCATGTCATGCAGGGGAACAACTGCGTGGTGGGTGGGGTGAGTCGTATCGTCCACCCGATTGGTCTTTCGCCCGATGAGATGACTCGTATGTCGGGGGTGGCGATGAAGCTGTCGACTTCTCCGCGTAATGGTTATGACCGGTTACGGCAGTTGGCAGAACTTCGTGAGGTTTTTGCCGAGTATGACCGGTGGCGAGAAGATCTGGCGGAAAAACGTTATGAGCAGGAAGTCGAGAAGGATGACGATCTGGAGTCCTTATCACCGGAAGAAGCACGGGCCAAGGGCATGGAGCTGGTTCGCGATGAGGATCTCGATGATCGCCATCGGAATCTCGCACATCTTGGAGATGGGCGTCTGGCAGCGTGGATTCACTGCGGCTCGGCTAGTGATGTTGCCCCGGCGTTAGCGATGATTGTTGATCGAGGTTGGACCGATCGTTCGGTTCTGGTGCTCGGCGGCGATTCGCATCTGGCTGTTGAGGAGATTGCTGCCGCAGGAGTTCCTGTAGTTCTGGATGAAGAGCTGGTGTATCGCAAGCGAGACGCCATCAGTGGCGATCTAGTGGAAACCTTTATTCCTTCAGTGTTCCGCAAGGCGGGAGTCAAGTTTGCGATTCAACCGGTCTCGAGTGGATCGTTGCCGGAACGTTTTCTTGGCTATCAGGCCGCTCGACTGGTTCGATCAGGATTCTCTCCCGAACAGGCTTTACGGATCGTGACCGTGGGAGCTGCCGAGATCTGTGGTGTGGCGGATCGTTACGGATCGATCGAGGTGGGCAAGGTTGGCAACATTGTCATGTGGACTGCAGATCCATTAGAGCTGACATCCTGGGTTCAGAAGGTCTGGATCGAGGGAATCCTTGCCTATGACCGAGAAAAAGATAGTCGACTGCAACGTCTTTTCCCGGCTGCTGAACCATCTGCAGCTGGCGAGCCTCTCGAAGCTGGAGCAGAAACAGAGTCAGAGGCTGGCGAGGCCGCCGATAAAGCACCCGCCGAAGAAGCAGAATCGGGAGATGGAACCGACCAGAAGAAGCCGGCGGCGGATCCCGAACCATTGAAGGAGAGCTCGGAAGGAAAGAAGCCGGTCGAAAAGCCGGTGGAAAAGCCGGTCGAGAAACCTGTGGGGGGGGGACGCTAGATTGCGCCGTTATCTTTCCTCTCTACTAATCCTGTTGCTGACGTTCATCAGTTGCGATGAAGTTCACGCAGATGGATTTGTCCTGCGTGCCGGGACTCTCCATACAGGACTCCGTGCGATCGACGATGGCGTTATCGTTGTGATGGACGGAAAAGTCATCCAGACGGGATCCTGGGATGAGCTGGCGGCCGTTGTGCCGGACCATCTCCCCTTGATTCATTGGCCGGATGGTTACGTGACTCCTGGGCTGGTCGCAGCCTCCAGCGGAATTGTTGCTCCTCATCGAGGTCCCGACACCATCTCGGCGGCTTACCGTGCTGCTGATGGTTATAACCGTTACGGAGATCATCGACCGCTCTTGAATACGGGTATTACGACCGCCCATGTCAGTCCTGGTGAGCATCGTCTGCTCAGTGGACTGGGTGCGGTGGTCAAGCTGGTCGGAGAACCCTCTCAACGGATTCTGCGACCCACTTCAGATCTGTCGCTATCGTTGACGGATGCTGTAGACGGTCCGGGAGCGAAGTTGAATTACCCGTTCCCTGCTTCCAGTGATGTGGAGATCAAACCACCGACACCACAGCGACCGCAGAGTCGCATTGGTCGTTTGCTGGCGCTGTCGGAGGCGATTGCGCGATCGCAGGATGACGACGTGGCGCATGGCGAGTTGAGCGAAGCATGGGCTACCGAGCTTCCGCTGCGTATTGCTGCGGCAAAGGGGCCAGAGATTCTCGCTGCGGTTTCCTTCATCGAGGGAAAGAGTCGTTCTGGATACATCGTGGGTGGCGAAGAGATCGCCAGGGTGATCTCGACCGTTACCGATGCCGATATTTCTCTGGTGTTACGGATTCGCCCTCCGGGTGCAGACCTGGGACAAGGAGCAGAGACTCCGACCGAGGGACTGGTACAGCTACCGACTTTGGGTACCCACGCAGTACTGGCGCTGGGGCCACCGCAGAACGATTTGAGCATGTTGCAGTGGGCTTTATCTGAAGCCGCTGCTCACATGGATGACCCGGCGGATTCGATAGCTCTGGTGACACATCATCCAGCACGAATACTCGGCGTTGGAGACCGTGTTGGAAATCTAGAACCTGGTGCCGATGCAGATGTGGTCATCTGGAATGAGAGTCCATGGCATACGACTTCCCATCCGTTGGAAGTTTTTGTCGATGGGCAACAAGCATGGCAGCCAGACGATGCAGTCGCGACTGTGATCAAAGCTGGCACCATCTGGATTTCATCAGAAGATCGAATCGAAGATGGTGAAATCCTCATCGAATCGGGAGTGATTTCGGCAGTCGGTCACAGTGTTCCGCATCCCAGTTTTGCCAAGGTGGTGGATGCGGGACCGGATGGTTTTGTCGTTCCCGGTTTTATTGATTGTTATGGGCATCTGGGGCTTCGGGGAGATAACGGTTCTTCCGGCACTGGAGATCAATTGTTTCGTCTCATCGGAGTTCCCGATGAACCGGAGCACCGGGTTGCCAGAGCCGGAGTGACGTCTCAATTGTTGACGCCACGGCGTTTGCAGAGAGCCGCTGGAGCTGCGGTGCTGGTCAAGACCGCTGGCAAGAGCCGATCAGATCGAATCTCTGATCCGGTCTCTGCATTGTTGCTCGAAGTTAGCGGCCATCCTGAAGAGGCGCTTTCGAGTATTGAGCGTCTGTTTGGCCAGGGACAGAAGTATCTCGATTCGTGGATCAAGTACGAGAAAGAGCTGGCTGAGTGGCAGAAGAAGAAAGCCGCCGGCGAGAAGATTGAGATCAAGGAAGAAGCCGAGGAAGAGGTGGTTGAGGAGAAAGGTCCCGATGCCTTGACCGGAATCTGGGAACTTACCGTCAGTGGGGGGCCGATACCTGAACCCGAAACGGCAAAAATCTCCATCCAGTTGAATGGCAATGAGTTTGAAGGTCGGGTGGTGGAACCGGCTCCGCCAATTCCAGTACGTATCACCGGAACCCTGGATGGTACGACCATCGAGGCGACGATCGAAGTCGATGCCGATGCTCTCCCAGAAGCACCAAAGATCAAAGCCGAGTTGACCGGTGAAGACTCGCTGACCGGGACCATATCAGTCTTGCAGTTTTCAGCCGATTTGACGGGCAACCGGACCAGTAAAGAGGCCAAGACCTTCAAGGTGGAACGACGCAAGAAGCGAGATGACGATGGGCGTCCCAATCCTCCTCGAACCAACCTGGCTCTTGAACCGGTACGCAAGGTTCTGCTCAAGGAAATTCCGGTGGTTGTCAAAACTAGCGGTTTTGGTGTGACGCCAAAGGTGGTCGAGTTCTTTACCAAAAAAGAGATCTCTTTGACACTTCGTCTCGATGCGCAGATGCGTTTTTACGATCAACTCCTGGCTGAGAAATCTGTCTCCGTAATTCTTCCACAGGAAGCAGCTTTTTCGATCGATCGAGAAGAACTGGTTCCGGCAGTGTTCCTGACCAAGGCAGGTATCAATGTGGCCTTCCAGAGTATGGCTGCCGATGGTGCGAGATCTTTGCCATACCAGGCGGTGCAGGCCGTCAGAGGTGGCATGGCCGCCGACGCTGCGCTGGAAGCTTTGACCAGGGGGGCGGCAAATGCCCTTGGTGTTACCGATAAGATCGGCGCCATTGAAGCCGGTCTGGATGCAGATTTACTGATCTGGGATGGTCACCCGTTCGAAATGGGCAGTGACTTACGCAGAGTCTTCATTCATGGAGAGGAGGTTCCCCGATGAGAACCTTATTCCTCGTATTCGTGATCATGGTTTCGTTTGCGCCGCTTGATACAGCCCACGCTGCCGAGGTGCTGGTGTTCAAGGTGGGCAAAGTTGTGACCATGAATGCGGAAGATTTGGTCGTCAACAATGCCCTCGTAATTGTCGAGGACGGCAAGATTACCGCACTGGGTCGAGCCCGAGATCTGGCGATCCCGGAGGGGGCCACTGTCATCGATCGACCGGAATTATGGTTGGTGCCGGGCATGGTCGAATGTCACAACCATACAGGCGGGAGTAGTTCTGATCTCCACGATTACATCTATTTGACCAATCCTGGGTTGAGGACTCTTGAATCAATTGTTCCAGACAATCCAGAGATGGTGAGAGCCCGAGCGGGTGGTGTGACTACCATCCTGACGATTCCCGGTAGTGGAAATAATATGTCAGGATTTGGCACGATTCTGAAAACCGCAGGTGGTTCATCGGTCGAAGATGCGGTGCTGAAGTCGCCGGGCTCGTTGAAGATCGCCCAGGCTGGAAATCCAGAACGTTATTTTTATGGCGTCGGACGTTCCTTCATGAACTTTAATACCCGCCAGACTCTGCGTAAGGCGCGCGACTATCATCTGGCTCGCACCGCCTGGGAAGAGGGAACGCTAAAGGAAGAGCCGCCGAAGAATCTCCACTGGGAGGAGTTCAGGGCGCTTTTCCGGCGCGAAACGGTCGCCTCAGTTCATACCCAGATTTATCAGGTCTTGATGACGACCGTTAAAATGGTTGCGGGTGAGTTTGGGATTCGAACGGTACTCGACCATTCAACTTTTGATGCGTGGAAGGTGGCTCCCCTGATCAAGGAGGATGAGACCATCTATACCATCAATGGTCCGCGCCAGATTCACTATGATCGGACCCAGAGAAGAATCATGGGGAATGCTGCTCGGTGGTGGCAAGGCGGGATTCGTAAGCTGGGGGTCAACACTGACTCGCCGGTGATTCCACAAGAAGAGCTTTTCTACCAGGCAACGATGGCTTGTTATTACGGCTGGACACCATACGAGGCGCTCAAGGGGATCACCCGAATCCCGGCTGAAGCCTTGATGATGGATCATCGCCTTGGAAGCATTTCTCCGGGTCTAGATGCTGATTTTTGTCTTTGGACCGGAGATCCCATCGATCCCCGATCTTCCTGTGAGTTGTCGGTGATCGATGGAAAAGTCACCTACGATGCGAGCCAGAAGAGGGTCTTCTGATGATTTCCATACCTATAACAAGACAGTTTTCGATCGTTTTCCTTCTGGTCGTGGTTTTTCTTACGCTGGCGTGTGGTTTTGTCGAAGCGTACGACCAACCGGAGCGGGTTACCGTGGTTCGGGCTGCTCGTGTGATCACCGGGACGGGTGAAATCCTGAGTCCGGGTGAAGTGGTCATCGACGAGGGGAAAATTACTCTGGTCGGAACGCAACTGGAGATCCCCGATAACGCACGGATCATCGAGGCCAGAGGCCAGACTTTGATGGCCGGGATGATCCTGGCTCGTACACGTCATGGGCTTCAGAGTCTGTCCCGGAACGGGACTTTCTGTGACTGGTCACCGTTGTCACAGCTGGTGGAAGACGAAATGCCCTGGGAGGACTTTCTCGAAACTGGTTTTGTCGCCGCCGCACTGGTTCCTTCCGGCTCTGGATTTCCGGGGCACTCGGTGGTGGTTGATACTGCCCCCGAAAGCCACAATCGGATCCTCAAGGATGGGGAATATTTACCCCTGAATGGGCTGAGCACGACCGGCCTTTACGGAACGATCTCTCGCTCTTTTGACAGCGCTCGTGGCGAGATCGAGAAGGTCAAGAAGGCTCGTGAGCAGTGGGATAAGGAACAGGAAGAAGCGAAGAAGAAAGCCGAGGAAGAAGCGAAAAAGGATCAGGGCAAGTCGGAGGATAAAGCGAAGAAGGAGCCACCGAAAGAGTTTGAGCCTCCTGCCATGAATCCTTCTCTGGTTCCTCTCGTGGATATTCTCAAGGAGGAGAAGGCTGCTCTTCCGATCGTTTTTGATGTCCGAACACCTGGGCTCGTATTGCATTTTGTCGAGGCCATGTCGCAGGTGGAGGAGTTCAAGGAACGCGATCCGATGGGGGTTTTCATCCTTCCTGGTGCGAGCAATGGAGCCTTTCATGAGGTCATCGAGAAGCTGGGTGAACGAAAAGCAACGGTGATGATTCCTCCGCGTCTCAGTGCTTTCCCTGATACTTACAATCGTATTAATGTTCCCGTGGCTCTTTCACGTGCGGGGTGCACGATCGTGAGCTTGCCATTGGCCGACAATGTTTCTTCGATGCGTGCCTTACCAGGAATGCTCGCTGAGCTGGTTCGATTTGGTCTCAGCGAAGAGGATGCGATCTCCAGCGTGACTCTCCAGCCTGCCAAGGTACTGGGCCTGGATGATCGAATGGGTACGGTTGAGGCGGGTAAAGATGCCCACTTCGTTTTGTTTGATTCGGACCCCCTGGTTCCTGGAGCCCGAGTCATGAAAACCATCATCGGTGGTGAAGTTGTCTGGGATCGAGAGGATCGATGATGAAGATCAATAACTATTCTCTTTTGATTGTGTTGATCGTTACCGTTCTGGTAACAGATCTACCCTTCTTCTCTGGTACAGCACTGCAAGTCGCTGGTGTGGCAGAAGCGCAGGATCCACCGCGTCGTCGGCGCCGTGGGCGAAGACCCGGTCCGCCGCCGGCGCCAGCTCCCAAGCCTGAAAAGAAGGAAGCCGAGCCTGCCGATGCGAAAGAAGCAGAGTATCTGGCGATCATCGGAGCGACCGTTCATACCGTTACTGGACCCGTGATTCAGAATGGCACGATCCTTTGCAAGGACGGCAAAATCTTGTCGATCGGTGCCGACATCGTTGTGCCCGAATCTACACAGAAGATCGAAGCGATGGGTTTTCATGTGTACCCAGGGTTGGTTGCATTTCGATCGAGTGGGTTGATTGGATCAGGGGATCCGGAGAAGTCTCAGGACCCGTTTTCTTTGAATACGGTGATGGGATTGGCTGCCGGCATTACTTCGACATGGAATGGTTCGCGAGTGGGAAAGCTGGTTCGTGGCGAACTTGAAGGACTGACCATCCGCGCCAAGCGTTTTCCCAGTATCAGTTACACCAGCAGGAACTCGACGGGAAAGCGAGAGTTGCGCCAGGCCCTTGAGCGTATTCAAGAGCATCTCAGAGCACTGGAACGACATGCTGAGGAAAAGAAAGAAAACCCCGATGCGAAGGCACCCGATGATAAGTGGATTCGGGGTGTTTTTGCTGTAGCCAAGAGTCTTCTGATGGATGACGCTGTCGCTCTGGCTCGTGTTAGTACCAGGACGGATCTGAAGCAGATCTGTGATCTGTCGCGTCGATTCGGTTTTCGACTGGTTGTCGAAGGTGCCGAGGAAGCCTGGATTGATCCCGGAATGCTTGCCCGGACCGGAGCTTCGGTAGTTTTAACTCCGAGGGCTCGTCGTGATGCCGATGAGAGTCGAAACACACAGAGTGGCTCAAGTATCGAAAACGCAAAGATCCTCTATGAGCACGGAATCCCGGTCGCCATTCGGCCTGGCGGGTTGGGGATTGCGCTGTGGGGACTTGCCGGAAGAGATCTGGGGCATTTGCCGATGGAAGCTGCTTTTGCAGTAAGAGGGGGCCTTTCAGAAACTGCAGCGATTGAAGCGATCACGATCGAGCCGGCTCGTATCCTTGGTGTCGCCGATCGAATCGGATCGATCGAGGTGGGAAAGGATGCCGACTTCATCATCACGGACGGAGAACTTCTCTCCTACCTGACTCATGTACGTTGGGCTGTGATTAACGGTAAGGTTCAATACGACAAGATGAAGGAAGGTTTACTGGATCACATTCGCCCTGGAGGTGATGAGGAGCCGAAACCGCCTGCCGATCATTGGCCGCGTCGTCTTGGTGATCCGCTTTAGGTTGAAACCTAGCCGAGCTCCCTTTTGTGACCGACCTTCTCCTGGGCAGTGGTGCGGATTGACACTTTCACGAAGAACGAGAGGATGGGGATAGAGATTCCTCTGGTTTCTCCCATCCCTCTTCGTGAAGGAACTTTTGATGCGTCACCCCCGCAGACACTCCACTTCATACACTCTGAAGATGGTTCTCATTCTCATTTTCTGCATGTTTCTGGCGCATAACCTGCCGGCACAATGTGCGATCGGGAATCCAGAGATCTTTGGTGTTGGTGCAGGTGATTATCTAGGCCGTTCCGTCGCCGTTTCTGGAGGGCGAATTTTTGCTGGGGCCATCGGAGATGATTCAGGTGGCGTTCTGAGCGGAACTGTCAGAATCTTCCGTCGCAATGGTACCAGTTATGCCCTCGAGCAAATCCTCCAGGGAGAGCCAGGCTCTGAGCTGGGGTCCTCGATCAGCGTGGATGGGGACCTGCTCGTAGTCGGAGCTGTGGGTTCACAACAGATCATAGTTTGGCGCAAGGAACGGTATTCCTGGGAGATGCTGGGCATGATCAATGATCCGGGTGGGCATGCGGAAGATGGGTTTGGATCTTCGGTCAGTCTTCATGGAGATCTTCTGGCCGTTGGAAGTCCCTACTTCGAGACCGGAGCAGGACCGGTAGGCTGCGTTACCATCTGGAAGCTCAATTCATCAGATGAATGGCAACTGGAAACGAGATTACTGGCGCAGGATCGAGTTCCCGGTGACCAATTCGGTACTGCTGTTGATCTGGGTAGCGACTCAGAATTGATCGTGGGCGCACCAGGACGTGATTACCTCGGTTTGGATACAGGAGCTGCATATCTCTTTCATGGTGGGCTCGATGGTTGGGTCGAAGAGATTGCACTTGGTTCTGGAGCGGCTAACTCGGGCGATAAGCTGGGAACTGCCGTGGCCATCGCGGATGATCATATCCTTCTGGGAGCCCCATATTCTGATCTGGCAGGGCCCGCCGCAGGTGCTGTTGCGGTTTATCAGAGAATCGGAGAAGTTTGGGTTCTCAAGCCACATCTGTTACCGACGACCGGAGCTTCCGGTTGTGCATTTGGTGCTTCGATTGCCCTGGACGGAAACCTTGCCAGTGTTGGTGCACCTACCGATACAGGAAATGAGGCATTTCCGGCCGGCTCTGTCTCGGTGTATCGATGGCAAGGCGATTGGTTGTTGGCTGGAATACAGACCGGTAATCCAAGTTCGTTTCTGGGTTCTGCTGTTGCCGTGGATCTGGGTGTCGTTGCCATAGGAGCCCCACTGGATTCGACTCACGAGATCGTAGGGGGGAACATCACCGTCTCAATTTTTGGCGATGAAGACTGTGATCAAAATAACCAGCAGGACTCGTGTGAAATTGCCGCAGGCACAGCAGCTGATTGCGACCGTGATGGAGTTCTCGATTCCTGTGGAATTGCAGCCGGCATGAATGTGGATTGCGATGGCGATGGAATCCCTGACTCTTGTTCAACCCTGGAGGGATTAGTGGCCGATTGTGATGCCGATGGGATTCCTGATGTTTGTTCAGTTCCAGCTGGCCAGGTGACGGATTGTGATTCTGATGGGATTCCTGATATCTGTCAGTCCGATTGCAATCAAAATTTGATTCCAGACTCCTGCGAAATATTGCAAGGCCTGGCTCTCGATTGTGATGAAGATGGCGTGATTGATGCTTGCGCTCTGGCGGCGGGTAATGCGGAAGATTGCAATGGAGATGGTTCGATTGATGCTTGTGATGATGATTGCGACAACAATGGGATCTCTGACGTTTGCGATTTCCTCAACGGAAGTGTAGAAGATTGTAACAATAATCACATACCTGATATTTGCGATTTAAACAATCCTCAGCAGGACGTCAATGAGAATGGGGCTCTCGATGATTGTGAAGCGCAGTTCATTCGAGGCGATGCGGATGGAGTTCAAGGGGTGCGATTGGCGGATGCGATTCTGCTAATTGGACGCGTTTTCGGAAACAACTCGATACCCGGTTGTCTGGAAGCTGCGGATGCAAATGCCGATGGATTGCTAGACATCAGCGATGGAATCAATCTTCTCTTTTATCTGTATGCCAACGGTGAAGCTCCTCCGCCACCATTTCCAGACTGTGGTATCAGTCCGATCGACGCCAATTTCCCGTGCGATGATCATCCGACCTGCCCCTAGAGGTTGACCACTTCCCCGGTTCGTATCAGAACGATTTTCGTCTCGATATTGTCATGATCGATTCCCCATGTCATCGATACCGCAGTTCGGTAACTCTCCAGTTGCTCGGCATGTTTTTGTGCTGTGGCTTGCGCTGAATCGGAGACATGGTCGGTTTTGAAATCGATCACTTCTGCGGCCATCGGTTGGCCATTTCGGATGAGGATTACCAGGCGATCAATGATGCCGTGAACGATTTCCTGCTGGATTTCGCAGCTGAAGGGAATCTCTCTCTCAAGAATTAACTGATCTCCTTGTTGAAGACCGAGTCGTTGGCCGGTGGCTGTTTGATCGAGGATGGATTGGAGTTCTTCTTGTTCGAGTGCATGGCGAATCAGGTCGGCAGCTTCTTTGCAGTAAGGAGCTAACCGAGGATGTCTGGTAGCAAGGATTTGATCGAGGTCGGCAGGGTATTGCGAAGACCATTCAAGGGTTTCCAGGGCATGGTGCGCCAGTGTACCGAGCGACTTGCTGCGAAATGACGTTTCTGTCGGGAAGAAATAATCCTGTCTTGATGGAGATCGTTTGGTTTTTCCGTTGGAAGGGGTGAGGGCGGGAATATGTGTCACTTTTGATGGCGTAAGAGAATCCCCTTTGATGTTCGAGAGGGAATTCCCATCACCTTTCTCAAATAGGATTTCACCGGACTCCAGTGGCTGGTTTTGACCAAGGGTCGTCCACAACAGATGCGCTGCGGATGCTTCTGGTGGATTTTTTGCTGGAATGATCATGGTCAGTGATCTTTTGGCACGGGTCATTGCAACGTACAGGATGCTCAGTGCTTCCTGAAGCCGGGATTGACGAGCCAAGCGGTTCATTTCCAGGTATGGCTCGCCCAGTAGCTGCTGTTCTAATTTCTTGATGTAGCGACTGATCAGAGGTTTGGTTTCACTCTTCCCGGACCCCTTGAGGTCTGGTTTTTGTTCCAGTAACTGCGGTAGAACCTCAAACCAATTGACTGCCAGTTCCGGAAGAATGACAACGTCTCTTCCGAGCCCCTTTGCCTGATGAACCGTCATCACCTGAACTCGAGAGCCACTAGGTGAGGCAATCTTCTTGGTTCGTAGATGGGTGATCAGATCTTCCAGTCGAGAACCACTAGTTTTTCGGATGCGCAACTGTTCCATCATTTGCTGAATTCTGGCTCGATCTTCCGGTGATGAAACGGTAGCCAGTTCTTGTGCGATCGGAGCGATAGCGTCGATGATTCCGACCTGATGAATTCGATTTCTTAACCAGGTTGCAATGGCACTTGCGACATCCTGATCTTCCCAGTTCCCAGCAGGGAATCCTTCGATGTCTTGGACTAGATCTGGAAGTGGCGAACGAGCGACAGCAAATCGCATCGTTGCATCTCCTGGGTGTTCGACCAATTCCAGCAGTGCTACCAGTCTTCCGACAGCGGGTGAATCAACCAGTGGGTTTCCGCCTTCTTCACTGGCATCGATACCGCGCTCACGCAGTGCCGCAATCATCCGGGCGATATTTCGATTTTTTCTGACCAGAATAGCGATCGAGGCTTCCGGAGCGATCTTGCTGACCCGTTCCACTTCTTCGATGGCATCGATGTAGGGACTGACCTCGACACTTCGATCGGTATGTGTCCGGGCGACCTTCAGGACGATATGTCCCGGACTGTCTCCGGGACCGCCCGGTGCACTGAAGTGGTCATGGAAATTGTCACACCACTGTGTGACTGCAGCGCGATCCTCTACGAGCCAGTCAGGCGGGGGTAGTGATCCGAAGACCTGATTGACGCCGTCGAGAATCTCCTGGGAAGATCGGTATGAGGCATCGAGGGAGCGGTTTGATCCAGGTTTGAGATAGGACTCCATCAGATCAAGGACCTCAGCACGACCTCCACGCCAGCCGTAGATGGCTTGCTTGGGGTCGCCAACGCAGAAGACGGTCCGTCCACCCGCGGCATCGGAAGCGACCTCTTCGATGAGTGGTTGCAAGGCTGCAAACTGCATCATTGAAGTGTCCTGGAACTCATCGAGTAGCAGGTGTCGGGTTCTGGCGTCTAGTCGGTATAAAATCGTACCGGGCTCTGCAAGTACCCCGGCAATCGTCAGTGCCAGCGGGACGTCCTGATAGCCGACACCTCCATGGGCATGAAGACCAGCAGTACGGTATTCATCGTAACTAGCGAGCATTTCCATGGTGGCAAGATTTTGCGATTGAATCGTTCGTGAGAGATCTGGAAGTATGAAGTTAATCATCAACTGAACGGTAACCCGAATTTCGTCGGGGATCTCTTCGCTACTGAAGGAAATTTCTCCCTTGGAGACAGCCTTGGGAAGGCCCGACTCAAAGAGTGACAAGGTGTCAACTCCATGTGGATCGTCGAACCACAGTTGGATTTTCCCGAGGGAATTTTCCCAGTATTTCTTCGGGCTTCCAGTTTTTGTCAGAGGGCATTTGACTGACTTGAATTGATCCAGGACAAGATCGAATTCTTGCTGTGACGGAGGTGGGGAGATTTCCGGGTTGTTCCAGCATTCACCAGGAAATTCGAGGTACTTTTCATGGGCACTGGAAACGATTTTTTGTAGTTGATCAGAGACCTGGCTAGAGGCAATTCCGCGGCTCAGTCTATGCATCAGTTTGCGCGCATCCTTGGCGCCACCAAGTGCGAGAATCTTCTGGATTGCAGCGGACTGGACCGCCGCCAGCTGATCGGTCTCGAGAATCGACCAGCCTGGTGGAAGTTTACATTCGAAAGTGTGTGCTTGTGCGAGTCGTGAGAAGAACGCATCCAGGGTCGAGACGTTGCAGCGATGTAATTGATCGACGAGGCGCCGCAGCCCCTCAGAGACCTCTTTCAGTGAAGGTGAAGCGAATCCTGCCTCTTGCAGCGATTCTTGAAGTTCCTTGAGCTGCGCAGAATCACGGGTCGCTTTGACCAACCGAAGGAGAACTCTTTCCATGATTTCTCCGGCTGCAAGCCGGGTGAAAGTTACCGCCAGGATTCCTGAGGGGTCCTCCCCTTGCACCAGTAGCCCAATGAAGCGACTGGTCAATTGATGAGTTTTTCCCGAGCCGGCACTGGCACGGATCAGCAAGTGATTGGAGAAGGTCATTGGTGCTCCTCCTCTTCTTCTGCCGATTCCAAGATTCCATCGAGCCGTGCAGCCGACTCAACCACCACGCCTGCAAATGCTCGTTGCCAGGGCGCTTTTAAAACCGACAGAGTTTCTTCACAGCCGGTCAGGATACCGGCAGCAGCCTGTTGGGTTTGTTTGCGTGCCGATTCCATGTCCTCAGCATCCCAGTGTGCGATTTCTATACGAGTCTGCTGGGGGGCTGCCGGAAGTAAAAAGAATCCGACTTCGACATCGGAGCTAACCGAGATTCCGTCGATTTCGATTTGATCGGCAAACATCCGATAGAGCGGTAGTTGTAGTTTGATCCAGTTTTTCTCGTCCTTCTTTCGACCTTTGCGGTGATCCTTCTCCGGCGGGTGCCCGGAATCTCCAGTTTTGTAGTCGAGTAGTCGCCAGCATTGATTCTGTTCATGGAAGTCGATGCGATCGATCCGTCCTGACACGCCGATTTCTCCTTCTGACGTGACGATACGACAACGATCGGGATCGAGAGATATTTCTGCGGCGACAAGTCTCCAACCGAGTGCACGTTGATGAGCCTGTACCTTTGCCCATGCATCGAGACGAACTCGCGCTTGTTCGAGTTGGACCAGTACAGCTGAGCGAGCGGGATCGGCAATCCGATCCTTACGATACTGATCGAGTAGGAGATGAAGGGCATCTCTGATTTCATCTTCATCGGAGAGATCCCTGAGCTGTAAATCCTTACCATATCGCTCCAGGACTGTGTGGATGAGATTCCCGAAGTCGGCTGGATTCAACTGGTGATCACGGTCATGACAATCACGAAGATTCAGAACACGATTCATCTGGAAAAGTACCGGATCCTGCAACCAATCAGCAAACGCCGTGGTGGCAACCTTTAACGGCGGAGGAACGATCGTGCCGGATGGTGGGCCGAGAGAATCAGGACTGGAGACTTCCGTACCGGTTTCGGGTAAGTGAAACCGTTGACGTTTTTCCTTGTCGAGGAAGTGATCGAGCCGATCGATTCCCTGGGGGCCCTGGAGTAGTAATCGGCTCGGTAGTAAAGGATTCCCATCGCCGTTACGGGCACACATTGCGATGACAGTCTTGCGGCGGCCATCGAGCAGTGTTTGTAAAATATGAGCATCTCGTGCGTTGCGCTGACGTGGTCCGGACATCCCCAGTTCTTCGCGGACACCATGGGGAAGCAGGGGATCCCCTTCCGGTGCGGGCGACAGACGACCTTCTGTAGGCCCTGTTAACAGTAGCACTGGTGCCTCATCGAAGGGGAGTTCCAGCCAACCGAGAACATCGATACCGCTGTTTTCATTTTGGTCGGGAACGAGTGAATCTTCCAGCATGTCGGTAATCAATGCGATCGTGTCGAGGCCAGACAGCAGGCCGTCGTCGCGATCACCGATGCGACTCAAACTTTCGACCGCCTTGATCAACCCATCGAGCCCTTCGGCGGGGAGCGCTGGTTGGTCCTGATCATCGGTACCAACCAGATCAGACAGACACTTCAGTAGCTGTTTGATTCGTTGCTGACAATCTCCATCTTCAGTGAGTAATGGAGCGAGGGCATTTCTGATCTGTTGCACTGCAACAGGAGCGGAAGAATCGCTGGCCAGTACAGGTTGTCGTCGAGTTAGCCAGCGGTCGATCGTTGGTACAGGATCGATGGTTGTTCCGTTTCGGTCCTGTTCTTCTGGCAAGTTTCGATGGATGGCAGGATGTCTGGCCAGAGCAGAAATTCCATGGCTGGAAAGTGTTTCGACCGAGGATTGAAGATCAGAGATCAGGCGTCCGCAGGAGGTTTCCGAATGTGGAGTTCCGCCGGCGAGGTGGAGTGGAATATTAGATTTACGAAATCCATCTTTGATCCAGGGGCCCAGTTCCTGATCGACCAGGCCGATGGAGATCTGGTCGACACTCTGACCGGCACAGTGTGCATCGATCTGCTGAATTAGCATTGCCGTCAGTGATCTTGGATCATCGGCCACCAGAAGATCAACAGGAGCGGGGCATTCTCGCCCTTCCCATGATTCGGGGATGGGGCAGCCAAAATCGTCGTAGTCTTTCGAAGCGGATTCTTTTGCATCGATCCAGACCTCTACGTTGTCATGTTGTTCAAGCCATCGTCGCATTTCCAGTGGGATTTCGAGGATGCCCACCAGAATGATTTGTAACTCTGGTTGGTGCGGGGGAGTCGTAAAGGAGCCGCTATCTGAAAGGTCCAGTTGTCGTATCCGGGCTGATCGCTGCGCCTCGATTCGTTCGACCGTACGTAAACGAAGCGCTGCCTGTGGGTCATTTGCAGAGGTCAACTCGGCTGCTTGTCCGAGAGTGATTCCATCGCGTCGAAGATCGGAGCAGAGGCGAGAGAGTAACTTTGCTAGCGGCAGCAGAGTCGAAGCTCTATCGGTCTCGGTTGGAATCCCGATCGATTGCAGCATTTCGGCAGTGCAGCTGCGCAGGGCATGGAGCCAGGCGATTCGATCTTCCAGGACCGTTGTAAAAGGTTGCTCCGGAATCGAGACGGTTTCCTCAAGCTGACCGGGTGTCGTGATTTGTGGGGGTAGGAGACCGCGCCCCAGAGTCCGGGCGCTATCGATCAGCCGTTGGCGTAATCTTCGGCCAGCTCTTCGCCCGGGAATTACCACAATCCGATCCCGAAGATCGATCGGGCTCTGGCTGGACGGATCGGGGTGGAAGAGATCGGGGTGGAAGAGATCGGGGGGCAGATTCGAATTGCCGATGGCTGATTCCAGGAGCCGTTTCGCAACGGATTCCAGGACGTCATTTTCGATTCCGAGGAAAATTCGATTCACCCGGGTAGGCTCCTTTTCTGGCCGAATCAGAGAGGAAATGGTCCTCTCCGACCTCTGGTATACGTTCATGGGCTGAGAGTCTGACAGCTGTCTTGAAAGTGGGGCCTGAAGAGTTCCACGTCAACCCGTGGAGGATCATGGCCGGAGGGGGTTTTGGGAGGTAGATTCGGACATATGAGTTCCCGAACCGCACCTTCCTATGGATTTGTCATCGACAATCGCCGTTGCATTGGCTGTCACGCATGCACCGTGGCCTGCAAGACGGAGCATTCTGATCCGGTTGGCGTCAACAAGACATGGGTTCAGTACCTCGAGAAGGGAGTTCATCCACGGGCCGAGCGGGCCTTCCATGTGCTGCGATGTAATCATTGCACCGATGCTCCCTGCGTCGATATGTGTCCCACCGCCAGCTTGACGATTCGTGAAGATGCCATCGTTGACTTCGATCCTTCACGTTGCATTGGCTGCAAGGCTTGCATGCAGGCCTGTCCATATGACGCCATCGACATTCATCCGGAAACCGGAACCGCTACCAAGTGTAACTACTGTGCACACAGGGTGGATGTTGGAAGAGAACCGGCTTGCGCCGTTGTTTGTCCGGCGGAGGCGATCATCACAGGAGATCTTTCCGATCCACAGAGTCGGATCGCCAGGCTTGTCGCAGGCGAACCGACAATGGTTCGAAAGCCGGAAAAGGGAACTGGACCAAAGATTCATTACATCGAAGGTCACGTCGAGGCGCTGGATCCGTTGGCCAGTCATCGAAGTGTTCGAACGCTCTGGGGAGAACGTCCGCGCGACGCGACAGATCCACCACCAAACGCCGAGGTCACTTATACGCAAGGCGCTCCACGTCGAACATATGACATCCAGCAGCGCCATGCGGTCAGCTGGGGCTGGAAGGTAAGCGCTTACCTCTGGACCAAATCGATTGCAGCAGGAGCAGTGATGGTGCCGGCGATGCTGGTCCCCTTCGAACGAGTTTCCTTGATCGATGATGCACTTTCCCTGGGCTGGATCATCGCGCTGGTCTTTCTTGCTCTGACCGGCGTGTTGCTGGTCAGTGACCTGAAAAGGCCAGAGAGATTTCTGTGGGTGATGCTGAGACCTCAGTGGAACTCGTGGTTGGTCAGGGGAGCCTACGGGATCACTTTCTACGGGGCTGTGGCGACACTGGGTTGGTGGCGTGCTGATTCAGTCGATTCGACCCTGGGAATCACCATCTTGGCCATCGGTGGAGTGCTGGGCACTTTTGTAGCGATCTATACCGGCTGGCTCTTCGGGCAGGCCAAGGGACGTGATTTTTGGCAATCGGCACTTTCGCCGATTCACCTCGGTTTCCAGGCGATCGTTGCCGGAGCCGCCATCTTGTTGCTATTGCGTCCAGAAAATCTCTCTGATCTGCGTGGCTTACTGGCGGTGGCACTCATCTTCGAATTGCCTTTCATATTGCTGGAAGTCTTTGGCAAGCATTCGACAAAAGCCGCCTCCCTGGCAGCCCATTCGATGACGGTAGGTGTTCGAGGATGGTGGCTTCATGGCGGTGCGATCTTTGCTGGTAGGATTTTACCGATCCTGCTCATCGTTGGACTTCCTGCCAGTGGAATCTCACATGGCCTTGCCGCATTACTGGCGTTGGCCGGCATCGCAATCTGGGAACACCTCTGGGTCGAGGCGCCACAGCGTCTCCCCTTGGCTTGAGGAGAACCATGGCATCCAAGATCAGCTGGATTGAGCGCATTGCGGCCCGAGTGGGACTTGTGCCCAGGAGCCAGAAATTACCGCAACCAAAACCCTACGGCGATGATCTACGTGTTTTCCCTCCCTTTGAGAATTGGCTCGAGATCGAGGAGCTGGATGCGAAACGTCGCCTGCGTCGGATGGCGATGGTTCCGACGACTTGCTTCAACTGTGAGGCCGGTTGCGGTTTGATCGCTACTGTCGATGTGGATGATCAAGAAATTGTTCGTATCGAGGGGAATCCTCTTCATCCGGGAAGTCGTGGTCGTAATTGTGCCAAGGGGCCAGCCACTCTTAACCAGGTCAATGATGAAGAACGTATCTTGCAACCGATGCGCCGCAAAGGTCCTCGAGGAGAAGGGGGCTTTGTCCCGATTTCCTGGGACGAGGCGCTGGATCAGATCGCTGGAAATGTCCGAGAACTGCTTCTCTCGGAACGACACGACGAGGTGATGTACCACGTTGGTCGCCCAGGACATGAAGGTTCGATGGAACGGGTCCTACAAGCATGGGGTGTCGATGGCCATAACAGCCATACCACCGTGTGCTCTGCCAGCGCTCGTTGCGGATATCAGGTGACATGGGGCTATGATCGACCGGCCCCGGATCACGCCAATGCACAATTGATTCTGTTACTCAGTTCTCATCTCGAGGCGGGACATTACTTCAATCCTCATGCACAGCGGATCATCGAGGCGAAAGAGGCGGGTGCCAGGATCGTGGTTCTCGATCCACGTCTCTCCAACACTGCAGCCAAGGCTGATCTATGGCTTCCCACCCGACCCGGAACTGAAGGCGCAGTGCTTCTGGCAGCTCTTCGTCTGCTCATCGAAGAAGAAAAAATTGATCACGCTTTTGTTGAGGACTGGATCGATTGGCGTGGCTACATGTCACAATTGCATCCGGACGAAGCTTCGACCGTGGGACGTTTTCTGGCACGCTTTTCCCAGTATCTTTCGCAATGGACTCCGGAGAAGGCAGAGCAACTGTCGGGGCTTGAGGCCGGAAGTATTCGGACACTGGCCGATGAGATTGCTCGAGCAGGAAACCGGGTTGCAGCTCATATCTGGCGCAGTGCTGCCAGTGGTAATCTGGGTGGTTGGCAGATCGCCCGAGCGATGGCGTTATTGACAGCCTTCATCGGATCCGCAGGTCGTGAAGGAGGCACCACGCCCGCCGGCTGGAACAAGTTCAAACCCAATTACTTTTCGATGCCAGAACATGGTTCGCGCTGGAATGAACTGATCTGGCCGCGACAGTGGCCGACATCTTTTTACGAGATGAGTCATCTTCTGCCGCATCTGGTCGAGGATGGGATTGGAAAGATCGGGGTTTACTTTACTCGAGTGTTCAATCCTGTCTGGACCTTTCCGGATGGAATGTCCTGGATGAAGATGCTTCGTGACGAGCAGAAGGTTGGATTGCATGTTTCTTTGACACCGACCTGGAATGAAACCGCATATTTTGCTGATCTGGTCCTGCCGATGGGACATTCGACTGAACGCCATGATATCCAGAGTCAGGAAACCCATTCGAGTCGCTGGGTTTCCTTCCGGCAGCCGATCTTCCGCGCCCTGGCAAGATTGAAGGGCAAGCCGAGCGAAGACACGCGCGGTTTCAATCCGGGCGAGGTTTGGGAAGAGGATGAGTTCTGGATTGAGCTTTCCTGGCGCATCGATCCGGATGGAGAGCTGGGAATTCGAAAACACTTCGAATCGCCCTATCGTCCGGGTGAGAAAGTTACGGTCGAGGAGCAGTATCGATACATGTTCGAAAATGACATTCCCGGGCTTCCGCAAAAGGCAGCAGAGATGGGAATGGATCCGCTTGAGTACATGACACGTGTTGGGGCGTATGAGTTACCGGGAAAGACGGTTCGACGCCATGAGAAGAAAGTAGAGATCTCGGAAGGATTTCGACCGATTGTCGATCCCAAGACCGGAGTCGCATCTGTAGCTGGAAAGGCTGTTGGAGTCGCAGTCGACGGTGCCATACGTGAAGGATTTCCGACCGAAAGTCGTCGCATCGAGGTTTACTCGCGGATGCTTGAGGAGTGGGGGTTCGGAGATATGGCACTGCCTGATTCTCCGAAGAGTCATGTTGACCCCGAGGAGCTGGATCCGGCCAAGGGGATCTACGTTCTGGTACCGACCTTTCGTTTACCGACGATGATCCATTCTCGATCGGCCAATTCGAAACACCTGATGGAGATTTCGCACGCCAATCCCATCTGGATCAATCCCGAAGATGCCCAAATGCATGGGATCGAGGATGCTGATCTGGTCCGTATCGAGACAGAGATTGGCCACTTCGTGAATCGTGTTTGGATCACCGATGGCCTTCGTCCAGGTGTACTGGCCTGCTCTCATCACATGGGACGCTGGAAACTGGAAACTGGTCCAGGATCGCGCTGGGGTAGTGCGACAGTCCGCTTCGAGGATCTTTCGGAAGGACGAATCCGGATGAGATTGCTGGAAGGAGTTTGCTCCTTCAAGAGCAAGGATCCTGATAGTTCTCGGACCTGGTGGTCAGAAGCTGGAGTTCATCAGAATATGGCTTTTCCGGTCCAGACTGATCCGGTCAGCGGAATGCATTGCTGGCATCAGAAGGTCCAGCTGGTCAAGGCTGATCCAGATGACCAGTACGGAGATGTTGTGGTCGATCCGGCCAAGTCACGGCAGGCTCACAAGCGATGGTTAGAGCTGGCACGTCCGGCCTCACCGGAGCTTCGGGGTGGTTTACGCCGTCCCCGAGAACTTCCTCGTCCACTTGGCAGGGCGCCGGAGGCTTATCTCTTCGATGATGCTGAGAAGAATCTCCCAGGGCCAGAGCAACAGTAACCGACGATCCTGGAGGGGCTCAGAGCCTTCCCGAGGAAGAAAAGAGGAACAGGTGGGAACAGACTGCCTCGCTGGATTGCCGCTCATCTCGGAGACCCCTCAGTTCTGGGGGCAGCAGGCTCGCGAAAATCTTGATGAAGTTCTGCGTGATCATGCCTGGTGCGAATTCAAAGCGGCCAGTGCAGGGTTGGGCCTGATGGGACGTTTCCCCGATCATGATCTTCTCGTCCGTCCGATGATTGCGCTGGTCCAGGAAGAGATGCTGCATTTTCGACAGGTGACCGATCTTCTACGGGAAAGAGGAGTTGCGCTGGGGAATCCCTTGCCGGATCCCTACGTGAAGCGTCTACGCAGCATCCTCTGTGCCCAAGGTGGTGGTATTGGTGGGTTGGGAGATCATCTCATCGTCAACGCTTTTATCGAGGCACGATCTTGTGAAAGATTTCGGGTGCTTGCCGCAGTTCTTGTCAACGGGACTGAAGAAGAGCAGAAGCTTGCCCACTTTTACCAGCGACTTGCCGATGCTGAAGGCCGGCACTGGGAAACTTTTCGTGATCTGGCTCTGGAAGTCTGTGATCCGGAGGCGGTTCATCAGAGAATCGAAGTGGCCGCACAGCTTGAGGCGGAGTTGCTGGCCGAGCTTCCCATCGAACCCCGGATGCATTAGGAGGCCTGGTGTCGCAGCAGGTGATCGTGACCGGTTGTAGTCGAGGCATCGGCAAGGCTCTGGTGGAAGAACTTTTGCATCGAGAGATGGCTGTGGGAGGGTGTGCCAGGAGTTCAGAGGTTTTGTCCGAGCTTGGCACTGATCCGACTTTCAGAGTCGTGGACGTGACCGATGCCAAGGCTCTCGAGAAATGGGCCAAGGATCTTTCTGCTGCAGGTACAATTCCAGATCTCGTGATTGCGAATGCTGGTTACCTCAATGATCCTGCACCTCTGTGGCAAGTTTCAGCAAGCGAGTTCGATGCGGTCATCGATGTAAATGTGAAGGGTGTGGCGAACACCGCTCGCGCATTTCTTCCCGGAATGATCAAGGCTGGTACCGGTACTTTTGTAGCGCTTTCTTCCGGGTGGGGCCGATCGACTTCTGCTGGTGTGGCTCCCTATTGTGCTTCCAAGTTTGCGGTCGAGGGTTTGATCGGTGCGCTGGCTGAGGATTTACCCCGAGGAGTTAGTGCCGTGTCTCTTTCTCCCGGTGTTGTACATACCGGGATGTTGGCGCGGGCCTTTGGAGCGAGCGAGGCCAGTCAAGCGGTGGAGCCACAGCATTGGGCGATGGAAGCTGTAGATTTCTTGCTCGCACTGGGCCCCGAGTCGAACGGACAATCCCTCAGTTTTCAGAGGTGATTATTTCTCTGGGTCTGTGACCTTTTTCAATGCGATTTGTTGAAGGACCCATTCTTCCATTCGAATTCGAAGAGTGCTCAGTGGCATCGAGCCTGCGGAGAGAAGATGGTCATGAAAGGAACGGATATCAAAAGCATCGCCAAGTTTGGAGCGCGAGTTGCGAAGGATATCCTGAATCTCGAGTTCGCCAATTTTGTAAGCCAACGCCTGTCCGGGCCAAGAGATGTAACGATCCACCTCTGCCTCGACATTTTGTCTCGTCAATGCCGAGTTTTCTAGCATCACGGTAATGGCTTGTTCTCTCGACCAGCCATATTCATGAATCCCGGTATCCACTACGAGCCGAAGTGCTCTCCAGATTTCATACGATAACTTTCCGAAACGAGAGTAAGGATCCTTGTAAAAACCCATCTCGTCGCCGAGGGATTCTGAATAAAGCCCCCAGCCTTCGATGTAGGCGGTGAAGTGAGTGGATTTTCTCCAGTTGGGAAGACCTTCCAGTTCACTTTGCAGCGCCAACTGCAGGTGATGCCCTGGTACAGCTTCATGCAGTGCAAGGGCTTCCATTTCGTAGATGGGGCGACTCTTGAGATTGTAAGTGTTGGCGTAAAACCAACCCGGTTGGCTTCCATCGGGTGGAGCGGATCTGTAGTAGGCGGTAGTCGAGCGGGGAGCTTCAAAATCAGGAATGGGCCGGACTCCGTAGGGCGCTCTTGGTAGCTTGCCGAATAGTCGTGGCAGCATTGCATCGGCGCGCTTGCAGATATCTCTGTAACCACGAAGTAGATCTTCTGGATCTTGATGATAAAAACGTGGGTCGCTTCGGAGATGCTCTGTGAAAGCGGTGAAGTCACCCTCGAATCCAACCTCTTCGATGATCTTGTCCATTTCTGCTCGAATTCGGGCAACTTCCTTGAGGCCTGTCTGGTGGATTTCTTTTGCGCTTTTTTCGGTGGTAGTGTGTTGCCGGATGCAATGGGCGTAGTAGTTACTTCCCGAGGGGTAGTAAAGGCACGCAAAAGTATCACGCGCCAGCGGGATGTATTCTTCTTCCAGATATGCGTACAGTTCCTTGAGAGCCGGTTGCACAATTCCCTTGATGACTTCGAGTGCTTTTTTGTTCAAGTTCTGCTGTGTTGCGGAATCAATGTCTTTGTTCGGGGACCGAAATGGATCGAAGAAGAGAGTCTCGTTGGCCGGCGGGGTCGCTTGCGTTGCAAGTTGGTCCAGAACTCCAGCGAGAGTCACTTTCGGTGGTAGAAATCCCAGCTCGGTACCCTTACGAAGAACTTCGATCGTCTCCTGGATGACCCGGGGAACCTGCCGTAAACGTGAAAGGTAAGCTTCATAGTCGCGGACTTTCTGAAAGCTCATCCGGCTACCCATTGTTGGAAGCCAGACCTGGGGACCGCGTCTCTGGTTGATGGGGTTGTAGTGGAGCCCGACACGGACAGCATCGATGCTGTTTTCGAGGATTCGCTCGAGCATTTTTGCTTGCTGTTGTTCGTCGGAAGGGAGTCGATGGATTTCGAAAGTTCGAATTTGTTGGAGTAAGCCAAAATTGAAGCTGGAATTTGATTCGATGGATTTGAGTCCATAGCTTCCCAGCTGGAAATCGGCTTCTCGGTTGCCGTAGCGCGAGGCCATGGAGGGACTTTTTTCCAGAAGATGATCCCAGTAACTTTGATAGATCTCATCGATACCGGTTCGGATGAACTGAACAGGGTCAGCAGTCAAATCGACTGGATCCTGGCCTGATAAAGAAAGCGGAACGAAGGTCGCTGCGATCAGAACAGAGATCATTGCCGACTTCTGGAGCATCTCGGATTTCCTTCCGAAGTTTCATGTGGAAACAGAATCGATCCACAGCGTACACGATGAGAAACACTTGAGAGACTACCGTGATGAGGATTCAGTCGCGTGGATCGAGGAGTGTCGACTCTCCGGAGATTGCGAATACGTCGCCAGCGTCATGGGATTCTCGTAGAGACAAATCGATTCGGTCGGAAAACTCCTGTGGAAAGAAACGACTCAATTGACGGGTGCCGTCGGCCAAGCGTGGCCCCGAAATCGATTCAATCACCGGTGTGTGAATACGGCTGTCAGGCCACTGGAAGACCCCTAGGATCAACATTCCCATCAAGATCGCTGCCAGTGACACGCCCATGGCAGCACCCAGGATGTTGTCACAGATCCGAAGTGTCCGATCAAAGAAGCTTCTGAGAAACATCGTCGAAAGCAGAGCAATACCGGCACAGCTACAAAAGATGGTAACGCCGGAGATGATCTGGGTCAGCAAAGGACCCATTTCTGCGTGGATAGATGAAAAGAGATCGGTTGCTGCGAGCGGGACAGCAAATTGTCCTGCGAGAAGGACTCCGGCAGTCGATCCGAGCAAGATGGCGGTAGATCGGTAAAATCCGACACCGTATCCGGTGAAGAGGCCAGAGAGGAGCCCGAGGAGAACTACAATGTCAATCCAGTTACAGTTCTGCCACATCTCTCCGATCGGGAGAGCGAGTGCTAGTTCTGCTAGTGGGGAACCCAGCAGGGCCATGATCGATGAGATCATGCCCTCAACAGGGAGTTGGAAATCGTACAATGGCAGTTGTGGATTTCTCCTATCGGCGTCTCTTCAGATTCTAGCAGTAGCACTATTTTGTCAAGACACTCTCGATGACAAGATAGCTACAGAAGCCTTCTGATCGCACGGATGTCCTCGTACAGGCATGGTAGGGTGATTTTTCACTTTTCTGCTGAGGCGATTTGAAGCAGATCGAAAGGAGCAATATCGATGGGTTGGTGGCAGGGAAAAAGAGTACTGGTGACGGGAGCCAGTAGCGGCATTGGCCAGGCCATCGCATGGGAGCTCGACCAACTTGAAGTCGCTGAATTGATTCTTGTCGGTCGAGATTTTGAACGACTTTCTGAAACAGTCTCGCGTTGTCGTGTTGCCACTCGAGTGGAGCAAGTCGATCTTTCCAGCGCAGATGAAACCCGGGAGTTGTTGAAACGATTGTCGAATTCTCAGATAGACGTTTTGATTAATAATGCCGGAGTTGGACTTGGCGGTTCGTTTCAGGGGCACGATCCGGACGATCTTCTTTCGATGATACGCCTCAATTGCGATGCGGTGGTTCTCCTCAGTAGAGGATTGTTACCCGCAATGCTGGAGCGGCAAGCCGGTGGTGTTTTGTTTGTCGGCTCGATGGCGGGCTGGGCTGGTGGACCTGGATTGTGCGGATATTCAGCGACCAAGGGTTTTGTGAATCGTTTTGCTGAAGGCCTTCGTTGGGAACTACAGGGCAGTGGAGTGCGAATTGGCTTACTGGCCCCAGGCGTGACACGAACTTCATTTTTTAATGCCGCAGGTATCGATGAAAAAGATCTACGTGCTGGCAGTTTATCTGCGCAAGAGGTCGCCAGAGCTGCGGTGAACGGAATGGAGAAAGATCGAGCTCTCATCGTGCCAGGGCTGTGGAATCAAATTCTATTGCGTGTTCAATCCTGGGCACCCAGACCTCTTGTGGGCTGGGTCTCTCGCAGAATGTTTGCTTCGATTCTCCA
>JBBWWC010000095.1:0-4667 GCA_050256555.1 Planctomycetota bacterium
TTCGCCGTGATCGTCGGTTTCATTCATAATGACAAATTCTTGATCGAGAACAGCAAGGTGAGGCAATCGAGAGTCGTGAGGGAATTCGATCAACATCGCACGCAACTCGGCAAGAACCACCACCCCCTCCAGCAATCGACCAGGCTTCCTTGCTGTTGAAGATTCCGTCGCGCTCGTTGCTCGTCGCAACTCTCTCTCAAAAGTGGTGGCAGACTCACAGCGGGCAAAAACGTGAACCTTCTCGTCAAGCTCGCTCTCTGCTCGACGAATCTTCACGTCATAGGCCACCAGGCTATCCTTGCCAGGATGAAATCGAAGATGTCGAACCCGACAGGATTCGATGGTGATTTGAGAATCGCAACGATGCTCCAGTAATCGAGCCTTGACGAACTCGGTATCAAGCAGTGGAGCCAGTTCTAGACCAAGACCGTCAGGGACCTGTAGTTTTTCCTGGCCACGGGATGGAATTTCTGGCGTTGGAATCTCTGGAGAACCTTCGCCCATCACCGGGTCGCCTTCAACAGAACTCTCTGCTGATGGAAACCGGGGGTTCCATGCTTTTCCTTGAGCTTTTGTTGCCGATGTGTCCCGAGCACTTCCACCGCAGAATACCCGGCACGATAAAGCATCTCGGTCATGTAGTTACGCGTCGGTAACATCTGATACAGACCCGGTTTCTTGCTCTTACGCCGGAGTAACAGCGACAGATCTTCTCCCGACTCCGGAAGAGCTTCGACATACTCGATGAAGGTGGCCTCTTGCGTCAAATCATAAAGACGATCGATGGCCAGCAAGGGATGACGAACATGATGGAAAACGGCCAGGAAAAGAACGTAATCATGCCGCCCAATGACCGCCCGGTCGAGGTCATAGAAATCGGACTCCAGAAACTCAACCTTTGATTCTTTCAGTTCATGAATCAATCGAAATTTCCGACATGCATCAGGATGCTTATCGACCGCAAGGATCTTGGTCGCACCTCTCGCTTCAAACTCATACGAATAGAAACCTTCACTACAACCGATATCGAGCAGCGATTTTCCGGACAAATCATCGGGCCACTCCATCATTACGATCTTGTCGCGCTCAGAATCCCCGGTCTCTCCGGCAGTGGTGGTTCCATCTCCCAGCGGAATACTCTGATACCATTCTTCCTGCTGAATTCGTGCCCGTAATGATTCTCGATCGATCGACATCGAAAAGGCCTTCCAGAGGGCCAGACTGAAAAGTAATCGCTGGCCTACTTCCAATGCTCCCTGTTGATAGGGTCCTCATCAACCATCGTCCAGATCTTCAATGGATTAGCCCTTGTCGATCATTCGGTTTCTGGTCCAGAGATCGTGCGACAGAGCGTCATTTCATAACCGAGCAGCGGATCCGCCAAATCAAGTTCCCTGTACATCGAGTAGTTTCGGTTACAATAGCGACATGATGGTGAAGAATAAAAGCACTGATAACCGACAACAGCGCAGCGCTACCGCCTCGATTCTCCGCTGGAGACTCCTCGCTTTCAGTCTCTTGCTACTGTGCAGTCCAGCACCACTGAGAGCCTCTTCCCTGATTCAGGACGACTCCGCTGCTCCTGCCAACCTGCCCAACCAGAGACAGCAACTCCGTGAAATGATTATCGACGGAAGAGCACAACCAGCACTCGATCGTATCCAGTCGTTGAGAAGCAACCATCCTGACGATTCGGGGCTGGCCCTGCTCGAAGGTGAAGCCTATTACGCCCTGGAGTTATTTGGGAAAGCGGTTCAGGCATTCCAGGTTGGCTTGGAACTGGAACCTGGCAAAAAGGGCCAACTCTTCAATCTCGGTCGAGCTCTCCAGGATCTCGGGCGTGACGAAGAAGCTTTACAAGTTTTTGAACGAATGCAAAAACGACCAGAAGTCTCGCTTCAAACAAGTGGTTTGTTTGGTTCCGGTCTTTCCAGACTGAATCTGGGAGACGAATCCGCCGCACGAGATCTATTCCAGCGGTCGCTCGAACTCGATCCTACCTTCGACCGAGCCCGTTACCGGCTTGCGCTGCTGCTGTTGACGGAAAATCCTGCGCAAACGCTCGTCATGCTCGATCAGATTCTCAAAAGAGATCCACTCCACCACGGCAGCGCCTATAACCGAGCCCTGGCTCTTCGAAACATGAATCAGCCACAACAGGCAAAAGAAGCGATGGATCGCTACAGCAAGATCCTGGCTGGCCGTTCGAGGATCGCCCTGATCCGTGAACGTTGGGCGATGACCCCAAATAGTATTCCGTTGATGATGGAACTGGCAAAAACACACCGTGAACTTGGAGTCATCACAGAAGCACTGGGTTGGTATTCACGTGCAGCGATGGTCGCCCCCAGCGATCCTCGTCCGATCATCGAAACGGTCCGTACCCTGCTCGAGGCGGGAAAAAGAAACGAAGCGATACAGCTGGTCCAGGGTCTCCAGCGGTCGCCAATCTTCAGCGGCACCCCGGCCGCCAGAGAAGCTCAAGCACTGCTCGACAGATCCTCGCGGAAAGTCCCGGAGGGATCCTGAAGGTTGATCATGAATGCGCAGTGCTGCCGCTACAGCGGCCACTGTGCATGGGTTGGCTCCTTGCGCCGAATCTCGGTAGCCCGCTTGGGTCCGGTGATCAGTATCAGTGCAAAGAGGTACAAGTAGAACACCGCCATGCAACCGAGCAAAATTTCATAGGGGAAATTACCCGCCTTGAAAGCGACCTCTAAAAAGGAGCCCAGTTTGTTCCAGTTCGCCGATTGTTCTGGAAGTCGCTCCCAGGCCAGCATCAACCAGGTTCCCAAAACGATAAGAAACAACCAGATGTACGTTCGTTGAAGCCGACGACCCAGAGCCTCGAGTCGAGACATCTTGTAATGAGGCGCCAGTAAATCGTTGCACAGAATCTCTCGCCAATTCCCCTCGGCAAGATTCTCTCCCTGAAGCAAGGCAGGAACCATCAGATGGACTTCCAGCATTCGAACGCGCATTCGCCAGACATCAAAGTAGCGATATCTTCTCGCTTCGATGTGCAGCAACAAATAAAGCAACATGCAACAAAAGGGCATCAACAAAATCGAAGTGTCCTTCGAAGAGTATGCCAGCGACACGATGGCCATCGTTGAGACCACTGCCCAGTGAGTCGTAGCATCCATACGCTGACGCCAGACATTGGCCCGAGAAAGCTCGCCCCGGTAGAAGTGCGCCAGGACCTGTAGATTGGAGGCAGGAAAACGCTGTAACAGAGCGCTCTCGGTTCCCGGTCCCCCGTCATTGTTGGCCGAAATCGTCTCATCACCCGCAACCATGGCGCCCCTCCACCTCGAAAATCATTTCCCTGGCAGAAGACTGCCCCTCGAAGCCTTCCTCGTCAAGGTGGGTTGCGACGGAGCGAACCACAAGACAGACTCGTCTGACCATCGAGAGGAGACCTTCCATGCCTACCAGGTTCCCCATAACGGTCCTGTTGCTGTTACTTTCAGTCTTGACCCTGCTGCCGATCTCACTCCCCGCTGAAGAAATTCAGTGGCCAATGCGCCCGGAGATCTCCCCCGATGGCACACGGATCGCATTCACCTGGGAGGGGGCGATCTGGGTCGCGGCCAGTGACGGAGGTCAAGCGCGCCGCCTGACTGACCATCCGGCCTGGGAATCCAGACCTCGCTGGAGTCCCGATGGCAGTTCCATCGTGTTTGCATCCGCCAGAGCTGGTAGCTCTGATCTCTGGATGATTTCGGCCGCTGGTGGAATCCCTCGGCGCCTGACCTGGTGGAGTGGCACTGATCTTCCCTGTGATTGGTTCCCTGATGGTCAAGAGATGATCATCTACAGCGATCGAGTCGATGGCTGGAAACGAGGCTCGCGCCTTTACCGGATGAAAATCGGACCGGAATCTGAACCGGCGAAAGAGCCGGTTCGGATCTCCCTGGCTGCGGCATCTTCTGCGCGCATTTCACCCGATGGAACCCGATTACTGGTCATGAGAGAGGGAACATCCTGGACCCGACAGGGATACCTCGGCTCGCAATCAGCGCAAGTGTGGCTTTACCATCTTGAGACAGGGGACTGGAAGCAACTCACCCCTTCAGGAATTCCTCACTCTTCACCGGTCTGGATCGATAACCAGCACTTTCTCCTGGTCGAGGATATCGATGGCCGCGGTCAACTGGTCGAAAGAGATCTCGACAATCAGACCCGACGGGTCTGGACCACTTTCCAGGATGATTCGGTTCGCTTCCCTTCCATCAGCGATGACGCCAACACCGTCATCTTCGAACAAGGCTTTTCCTTCTGGAGACTCGATCGGACCAGCGGGCTCATCGTCCCCATCGAATTGACCGCTTCTGAAGACCTGCCGGTTCTGGGCCTGGAAAATTTAGGGTACTCATCCGCCACTGCCGCCACTCTTTCACCTGACGGCAAAATGGTCGCCCTCGGCAGCCAGGGTGACATCCTCGTCAAACGAACTGAAAAAGGCCTTCCGACGCGAAGGGTCGTCGACCATCCCAGTAAAGACGACGACCCGATGTGGTTACCGGGTGGTAAAAAACTGTTATTTGTCAGTCGCCGTGGCGGTATCGAAGATTTCTACACCGTGCAAAGCACCGAAGAAGGAGAACCTCGCCTCGATCGCTGCTTGACCACCGAGGTTGAACGATTCCCGGGACCCAAAGTCC
>JBBWWC010000096.1:0-3144 GCA_050256555.1 Planctomycetota bacterium
ATGCCCGATTTCTGGCAATTTCCAACCGTCTCGATGGGATTGGGCCCCATCAACGCCATCTATCAGGCGCGATTCAATCGCTACCTTCACGCTCGTGGAATCAAGGACACTTCCGACCAAAGAGTCTGGGGTTTCATCGGCGATGGTGAATGTGATGAACCGGAAACCCTCGGTGCCATCCGGATCGCCGAACGAGAAAAACTCGACAATTTGATTTTTGTCATCAATTGCAATCTACAGCGACTCGATGGTCCCGTCACAGGTAACGCCCAGATCATTCAAGATCTGGAAGGGGTCTTCCATGGTGCCGGTTGGCGAGTGATCAAGGTGGTCTGGGACCGAGCCTGGGACCCTCTGTTACAGGCAGATACAGATGGACGACTACTACGACGACTCGGAACCATCGTCGATGGTGTCTGGCAAAGGGCCATCGCAGAAGATGGTTCATGGTTCAGACAGCAACTGACAGAAGGTGATCCACAACTGGCGCAACTCCTCTCCTCGTGGAGTGACGAGCAGTTAAAACAACTGGGAAGAGGTGGTCATGATCGACAAAAAGTCGCTGCGGCCTTCTCTCAGGCCTGCGAAGCCGATGGCCGCCCCACTGTCGTCCTGACAAAAACCATCAAGGGACACCATCTAGGTCCACAGGCGGCAGCGAGAAACATCACGCATCAATTAAAGAAACTCAAAGAGAACGAAGTCCTGGCGGTTCGTGATCTTCTCGACATCCCCATCTCCGATGACGACGTGGCATCAGCTCCGTACTACCACCCCGGCCCCGATTCTCCGGAGATCCGTTACCTCAACGAGAGACGTGCCGTACTCGGCGGGTCAGTACCAAGACGCCGTTCTACGGCAGCAGTTCCGGCACTTCCGGAGCCAAAAGTTTTTGAAAAGTTACACGGTGGAACGACAGAATCGATGCCCGCCTCGACCACCATGGCGTTTGCACGACTTTTCCGTGACCTTCTCAAAGCCGAGGGGATTGGCCCCAGGATCGTCCCGATTCTCGCCGATGAAGCACGGACCTTCGGCATGGAAGCGCTCTTCAAGCAGGTCGGAATCTACGCACCAGGAGGGCAAAAATACGAACCTGTCGATCATTCGCTGCTCTTTTCCTATACCGAAAAAGCCAACGGACAGATCCTCCAGGAAGGCCTCAGTGAATGTGGGTCACTGGCCACGGTCATCGCCTCAGCCACCAGTTACTCGACTCACGGCGAAGTCACGCTGCCCTTTTTCATCTACTACTCGATGTTTGGGTTCCAGCGCGTTGGCGATCAAATCTGGGCACTCGGAGATGGTCGCGGCCGCGGATTTCTGCTCGGCGCAACTGCCGGAAGAACCACACTCAATGGAGAAGGCCTACAACATCAGGATGGGCACAGCCCCATTTTCGCTGCCGCCTACCCCTCCTGCGTTGCCTATGATCCAGCATTTGCCTACGAGGTTGCTGTGATCATCGAAGAAGGAATGCGTCGCATGATCGGTCAAGAGGAAGACGTATTCTTCTACCTGACTCTCTACAACGAAAATCTCGACATGCCACCGATGCCCAAGGACTGCAAAGAAGGCATTCTCGAGGGACTTTACCGCCTCAAAGAAGCCCCGGCTGGGGATGGACCGACGATTCGGATTCTAGGTAGCGGTCCGATGCTTCCGCGCGCTCTCTCGGCCGCCAAGGACCTCCAGCAACACCATGGGGTTCGGGCTGAAGTCTGGTCAGCAACTTCATATACAGAGCTGCGCCGTCAGGCTCTGGAGGTTGAACGTTGGAATCTACTTCACCCCGGTTCGGTACCTCGAAGACCGAGAGTCTCGGAACTTCTCGATGATCGAGATGATCCCATCATCGCCGTCACTGATTACATGAGGGAATTACCCGACATGGTCCGCCCATGGGTAACAGCCCCCTGGATCAGTCTTGGAACGGATGGCTTCGGGAGATCTGATACGAGAGAAGAACTTCGGCGTTTCTTCGAAACCGATTCTGCAGCGATCGAAATCGCAGCACTCGCTGCGCTGGCGCAACAAAAGAAAATCGATCCGAAGATCGTGCAATCGGCCATCGATCGTCACGGCATCGACCCCGAGCTCTCACCACCATGGACCCGCTAAACTGTCGCGCCGCCAGGCCAGACTTCTCTCACCGATAAAAAAACAACCTGATCTCCGCCGAGCGGAAATCAGGTTGTAGATTCAAAACACTCTCAGAAACCATCGATAGCGGTAATGATCCGCCTTGAAAGGTCCTTCCTTTGGCACCCCGAGGTACTTGGACTGTGTGTCGCTAAGCTCGGTCAATTTCACTCCAAGCTTACCAAGGTGAAGTCGTGCGACTTTTTCATCGAGTACTTTAGGCAACACGTAAACTTTTTTCTCGTAAGAAGAACCGTTTTTGAACAGCTCCACCTGGGCCATGACCTGATTTGTGAAAGAGGCACTCATCACAAAAGAAGGATGCCCAGTGGCGCAACCAAGATTCATCAAACGCCCCTCGGCCAGAACGATGATGGAATCGCCATCAGGGAAAGTCCAAAGATCGACCTGGTTCTGATGCTCTTCAGGGTTTTTAAGATTTTCACAGCTGACCCCGGGATAGGACGAGAGCCCTGCCATGTCGATTTCGTTATCAAAGTGACCGATGTTCGAGACGATGGCATTGTTCTTCATCTTCTCCATATCGGAAACACTGATAATGTCTCGATTGCCAGTCGTGGTGACGAAGATATCACCGGTGGCAACGATGTCATCGAGGTGAGTCACCTCATACCCCTCCATGGCGGCCTGGAGAGCACAAATCGGATCGATTTCAGTGATGATCACGCGGGCTCCTTGCCCACGTAAAGCTTGTGCACAGCCCTTGCCCACATCGCCATATCCGAGAACGACACAAACCTTACCGCTGAGCATCACGTCGGTCGCACGACAGAGGCCATCGACCAGTGAGTGGCGACAACCATAGAGGTTGTCGAACTTGCTCTTGGTCACGGAATCATTGACATTCATCGCTGGGAACAAAAGAGCGCCGGCTTCTTCTAGCTGGTAAAGACGATGAACCCCGGTCGTGGTCTCTTCCGTAACTCCCTGAATCGATTCTGCAATCGTGGTCCATTTTCCTGGTGTCTCGTTCAGACTCTT
>JBBWWC010000097.1:0-2857 GCA_050256555.1 Planctomycetota bacterium
TATCGGAAATGGTCGCCATCCGTGGGCTCAGTGGCGTTGGAAAAAGCACGCTATTGCATTGCCTCGGGTTGCTCGACACACCTACTGCCGGCGAAATCATCTACAGAGATGGAGACTCGACCTGGGAATCTCCTGGATTGACCGAACAGCAACGCTGTGCGCTTCGAAACCAGTTCATCGGATTCGTTTTTCAATTCTTCCACCTCCTTCATGACCTCAATGTGATGGAGAATGTATTGCTTCCATCCATCGTCAGCAGCACTCCAAAGGAATGGAAAAAGAAAAAGGCTCAAGTAGAAGATCAAGCGCACCAACTCCTCAAACGCGTCGGCCTTGCTGATCGCGAAAAACAAGCTCCTGGCACTCTCTCTGGCGGCGAACGTCAGCGAGTCGCCATCGCCAGGGCCTTGATCAACAACCCTCGACTACTGCTCTGTGATGAACCAACCGGCAATCTTGATTCGCGAAATAGCGAGAGTATTCACGGGTTACTACGCGAGCTTCACGAAGAGCTTGGTACTTCAATCCTGGTCGTGACACATGATCCGGACCTGGCCAATCGTGCTGATCGGCTCCTCGACATGGTCGATGGGAAATTCGAGTCGGTATAGCGACCCAGACCTATAACAAGGCCACAGATTCTCGATCGTCATCGCAATGATGCAAAGCCAGCAAGATAGCCCTTCCTTGCTGGCACTCCTGATCCAGCAAAGCTTCGATTCGCTCGCGCCCATCCTGATTCTGAGCTGAAAAAGGTTCGTCGAGAAGCAGCAATCCGCCACCACCAGAGACGGACCGTAGCAGTTCTGCTCGCTGCGCCTCACCGCCGGAAAGAAATCCAGGACGGCGATCCAACCGATCACGAATGTCGAGCAAATCGGCGACAGCTCGAATCTGCTCGTTGGTTTTGCCACCATTGTGTGCCACCAGTCGACATTGCGCCTCGATGGAAAGGTGCGGCCACAGGCCGCGATCTTGGCCGAGCCAATCGAGACCTCTTTGCCACGGTTCAAGTGTCTCCGAGCCATTCGACACCGATTGATCGGCGATCCGTATCGTGCCCGAAGTGACTGGTAATAAACCAGCTATCGCCTGCAGCACACTGCTCTTCCCGGCCCCATTTCGCCCCGTCAGCGCCAGCTGCTTCCCCTTCTCCAGTTGCAATGAAACCGGACCGATGGAATGCCTCCCACGCATCACCCGCAGGTCGCTAACTTCCAGTGCCATAGAAAGGATCTGCATCATTCTCCTTTACGCCGCAAAGGCGCCACCACGAAGGTCACCAGTAATCCACCGAGCCCAGCCAGAACTAGAGCGATCCTGGCAGCCTGTTCATCGTTACGAAAGTGTAGCAACTGATGCAGTTCCAGCGCAGGCGAAGGATGGCCGGGAGGAGCCAGCAGCAAGGTCGACTCCACCTCTCCCAGTACCACAGCAACGCCAATGACCACCGCCGGAATCAACACCGGCAAGGCCCGTCGGAATCGAATCTTCCAGCGCGCCACTGATGGATCGAGAAAATGAGCCGAGTTCAGTTCAGGATCCGGGATTACCCGGGTCGCTACAAATCCAGCGGCGGCTCCGATCGCACCGAGCTTGCAAATCTGTGCCAGGGTCAAAAGAAACGGCAAGTCATCCAGAACCACTGGTAAGAAAGGCCTCACCACCTGCAACAGTGCCAGAGCACCGAGACTTCCGGGAAGAACCGCAGGCAAACACAACAGAAGCCAGGCCCATCGATGTCCCCCATCGGCAAGTCGCCAGCCGCAAATCACAGCAACGGAGGAGGCGATGAACGCCCGGGGCAATTCCTGGAATAACCCCCAGACACTGTCCAGGACTTCCGAACCGGCTACCGCAACCTCGCTGGCACGGGGCCATGCGGTGATCAACAGGATCAAGATCAGCGCCAGTGCCGGAGCGCTGCGAAGAAGCAAATAGAAGTCCGCCGAGCGTACCCTCGGTAAACCTGAAAGCTCACTTCTTCGCTGCGAACGACCAGATCCCTGCAATCGCGGTGTCAGAAAAAAAAGTGCGACCACCACAGGTATCAACATGGCCAGCGCCAGTTGCCAACCCTCGGCAGCATCACCGAGCGTCAATCGAGCATGTACCCGCTGTGAAATCGTCTCGACACCGGCATAAGAAGGCAACTCTGCTGCGGGAATCAGCAGCAGCATGAGTAACCCAGCGCAGCGTAATGCTTGTCGAACCAAACCTCGAGCACGGGTAATCAGTCCCGAAGCTGGAGGCAATCCTCGCAACGCCCTCTCCTGTTCCTGTGGCCACATGGCAGCAGCTCCCAGAAGCATTGCGCAGGCGACCGGCGCCCATCGAAAAGTCATCATCAAGACTGCACCAAACTCATCTCGAACGGTCGCCCTCAACGTCGACGAGCCGATCACTGCTTGTACAGCAGAAGCCAGAGCGGTCGGAGGGATGAGAAAGATGGAAAACAACATTCCAGCGATCAAAAGACGTATCGGTCCACGAGTACCGGCCAGGAGAACAGCATCCAGCAAACCCAGGGCAGTGGCCAGGAAGGCCGACAGAATCGCGATGCGAAAGGTCGCAATGATCACACTAAAGCTCGAAGTGATCGCCGAGGCTTCGGCACCCGTTGAAACAAAAAGCCCATCCTGAATCACCATGTAAATGATCGGGAGGTAAAATCCGAACAATACCGGTATCAGTGGCCAGAGAATCTCGGTCGATCGGTTCTTCAAGGGTCCAACAAGATCCTCTCCGCTTCCCGTATCGCATCTGGCAACTGTAATGCCGCCTCATTCCAGTCGATGACCAGTGGATCGAGCAGTGCTATATTCAACCCATTGGCGGGAACCTGAGCATCCTGACT
>JBBWWC010000098.1:0-10103 GCA_050256555.1 Planctomycetota bacterium
AATTGCCAGAAATCGGGCATCAGTCGTGGATGGGGGTAGCTGGAAAGACCATTTCCGGAGACTTCCTGACGAAACTGATCGAGCTGAGATTCGTTGATCTGTCCCTCGAGATAGGCGCGTGCGTAGATTCCGGGGCTGGCATGGCCCTGAAAGTAAATCTGATCACCACCGCCTGGATGGTCGATACCGCGGAAGAAGTGCTGCTGGCAGACTTCATAGAGGGTGGCCGCCGAAGCAAAGGTCGACATATGTCCACCCAGGCCATCATTTCGGGTATTGGCACGAACCACCATGGCCATGGCATTCCAGCGAATGATTCGCTCGATGCGGTCTTCCATCGCTTCATCACCTGGATAGGTGGGTTCCTGTGCGGCTGCGATGGTGTTCTGGTAAGGCGTGATGCCATGCTGTCCCAGCGGTAAGTGCTGCGATTGCGCATGCCATACCACACGATCGAGCAGACCACCGGCATGGTTGGAACCCGCAGATTGCGTCACCGAATCGATCGATTCACGCCATTCAGCGGTTTCTGCAGGATCTGGATCTCCACCGAGATTTTCCAGTGACTCGTTCACCAACGCCTCCAGCCTTACGCCGTGGAATCTTGTTCGGGATCGAGCAAGATTCCCGGGATTCCAGCAATCACCGGAAATACCCGTTCACAATCGGTACAGAAGAGACCTTGCTCCACTTCTTTCAGTGGCAGTCTGGCGGGACAGGGGCAGCAAAGAAGCTCCAGAAAGGCTGGATCTAACCGATTCCCGTCAGTAGTTCTGTCGGTCTCATTTTCGCTCATCGAGATGTTCTCCAACGGATATTTTCATCGACAGCCGTCGTATTTCGACGATCCTGTGAGTCAGGATCCTTCTGGTACTCCACGTTCGGGATCCGTACATTGATCGATTCTCCGAGAACCGTGCCGAAGGGCAACCGAATCGGCGATTCCAAACCCGTGAGAAAGGTTTTCAGGATGTCCTTGTCTTCTTTCCTGAGCTCGTTTCTGGCCTCTTCTGGCGATTCTGGAATCGTTCCGTTGAGAATCGAATCTGACCCGAAAGATCGGTGTCAGCGGTGGTGGATCGGGATGGACCGTGTCCATCGTGGGACGATCTCCACCGAGGCGATGTTGTCCAGGGCGGTGCTCTGATGGAGTCGATGACACTGATCGAAGGTCGTTTGTTGCGTCGCTATAAACGTTTTCTCGCGGATTGTGAAATCCCGGAGCATGGCTTGGTGACAGCTCATTGTCCCAATCCGGGAAGCATGAAGACACTGGTGGATGGGGAGCCGAAAGTTTGGCTCCGGCATGTTCCGGATCCGAAAAGGAAATTGCCGTGGACCCTGACTCTGATTGAAGTCCGCCGGGGGCGAAAAGCACTGGTCGATACCGCTTTACCCAACGGAATCGTTGCGCAAGGGATCCTGTCCGGAAAGGTCCCACTTCTGGGTGATTTCAAGGCTCTTCATCGCGAGGTTCCGGTTGGGGAAGGATCACGGTTGGATATAGTTCTGGGTGGTCACGAGCGGCCCGACGAGTCGACGGGGGAAACCTTTATCGAGGTCAAGAACGTAACGATGCTTTCGGCCATTGATCGGCAACGGGCGGATTTTCCCGATTCCGTGACGCAGCGAGGGCGCAAGCATCTGGAGGTGTTGACGCGACTGCGAGAAAAGGGAAAGAGGGCGGTCCTTTTTCTATTGCTGGGGCGAACCGATTGTCAAAAGGTCGGGTTTGCACAGGAGATCGATCCTGCCTATTGTGCGGCATTAGAGGTCGCTGTCTCCGCAGGTGTTGAAATCATTGCACAGCGGGTCAAAGTTCGTTCAGGTAAGTTCACTCTGGGTGAGTCGGTTCCTGTCGAACTTCCTTGAAGCCGCTTGAAAATCATCAATCGGAACGACATGGTGGCAAATCGTTGACGATTTCGACCCCTGTTTTTCAGGAGGAACTCTCATGGCTGACGAAAAAAAAACCGTATCCCTCGATTTGATTCGAGAATTAAGTCTCGCTGCGGCTCCTCCCGGTGCTGAGGACGAGGTTCGGGCGATTGTTCATCAACAGTTGGGTCCGCTGGGATCGATGCAGCACGATGCCCACGGAAGTGTCATCGTCGAAGGATCCGCAGATGGACCGCGAGTGATTCTCGATGCTCACATGGACGAGGTCGGATTCGCAGTCCAATCGATTGATGATGAGGGCCGGGTTCATTTCGTTCCGCTCGGTGGGTGGTGGGGTCATGTGTTGCTGGCTCAACGTGTCGATATCCTGGCCTCGAGTGGCAAGAAAATTCCCGGAGTTTTCGGCTGTAAACCTCCCCACTTCCTCGCCAAATCCGAGCGCGACAAGGTCCTCCCTCTCGATCAGATGTATATCGATGTCGGTGCGCGTGATCGTGAGGACCTGAAGACCTGGGGAGTAGAAGTCGGTGATCCGATCTGCCCCCGTGGTCATTTTGAAGAGTTAGCCGCATCTGGACGTTATTGCTGCAAGGCTTTTGATGACCGGGTAGGCGTCGGAGTGATGATTGAATCATTTCAGGCTTTGTCGGCTGAAGGTGTTGATCTGCCCTGCCGGACGGTTGCTGTAGCAGCGGTTCAGGAAGAAGTGGGCTGTCGTGGAGCGCAAACGGCCAGTGCCATCAGTTGTCCTGATGTAGCCATCGTCCTGGAAGGGACACCGGCGGATGATCTGCCGGGGATGACACGACGTCAGGCGGTTCTTGGAGCAGGTCCACAGATTCGATTTCTTGATCCGACCGCTCTCTCCAATCGACGACTGGTGCAGCTGGTCAAGTCAGTCGCCAGCGATGAAGAGATTCCGATACAGATCGCAGTCCGCCGTAGCGGTGGAACCGATGCATCCACGACTCATCTTCATGGAAAAGGTGTTCCGACGGTGGTGATCGGAGTTCCCGCAAGATCAATTCATACTCATTCGAGCATCATCGATCTGGAGGATTATCAGCAGGCGGTGGACCTGGTGATTGCTGTGGTGAAAAAACTGGACACCAGTACCGTCGAATCTTTGACTGACTATTCGCTGTAGGGAGCTTCCAACCCTGCATCGATACAGATTCTCGTCAGGTCTTTGATGCGCCTTTGCTGCGCAGGGAGCAGTTCATCACCGGTCTGATTGAGTACTGCGATAGTCCTCGATGCATCTTCCCAGTTTTGAGCCAGTGATAGAATTCTTGCTTTCGCTTCCAGTGCAGCGAATCGCAGTTCTGGTGCCACCTTATCGATTTTTATCGACATTTCAGCCTCAGAGAGAAGACGGTTCGCTTCTTCTTTTCGTCCTGCTTTGAGCATGATGGCAGCGAGTCTCGCAAAAGATCGTGCGCAGAGCGGATGCTGGATGACGTGTAGTTGTCGAACAGTTCGAAGTGCATTTCTGGCACATTGTTCCGCTTCTTCGAGTTGGCCAATTCGCTGGTGGCAGCACGCCAGAGCTCTGAGGTGCCGCGCAGTATGATCAGAATTCTCACCTCGTATTTGGATCTGTAGCTGGACCGATTTCTGCATGTCTTGTAGAGATGATGCCAAATCGTCCTGGCTCACGTCTTCATGATGGGGTTCAAGTACCAGACCCGCTCTGTTGAGTAGTGCTGCTGCTTGTAAGGCGTCATCTTCACTGGAGAGTTTGACCGCTTCGTTGAGTGTTTCGCGTGCTTCTTCCCAGAACCCCTGATAGTTGACCGTTTGTGCCAGGGTGATCAGGTACGGGACTTTTTCGGTGGCTTTTTCAGACTTCAGATTTAGTAGCAAATCACGTGTGATCTCTTCTGCTTGTGGCCAGTCTCCCCGGATGTTGAGTAACGTTGCCAGTTCATGTTGAACCACATGGATGCTGGAGTCGGGGTCGCCTTGGGGAATGGATTCCAGTGCTTCTTGCAAGGCCAGTTCCGCTTGCGAAAGATGGCGAAGAGCCATGTGCGAACGAGCTAGATTACGAAGAGCGTGGACTCGTTCTTCCGCAGGCCATGTCAGATTTTCTCTTCGGAGTAGAGTTTCGGCCTGCAGCAATTCCACGGCCCGTTCTGCTGCCCCAGTCTTGAGCAGGATCGAAGCGAGTGTTCCGAGTAAAGTTGCTCGTGTGTGAGGTTGTTCGTTCATACCCGCAAGAAGGTCCTTGGCTCCTCGGTCTAGCAAGTCATGGGCTTTGACTCCATGAAGATTAGGATTTTCGCCCGACTCATGAAGGAACAAGTCCGTGAGGAAAAGGGTGACCGATCGTGATCGCTCAGCGTGTTCTCTGGCCTGTCGAGTTTGTTCTGCCGCAAGGGCTCGTGCCTTGAGGACCGATCGGATCATTTTTGAGACTTCTTTAGCGCTTCGAGGGCGTTGCGTGATATCTCGATTCATGGCCGAGCGACATATCTTGGCCAGATCGTCTGGAGCCTGTGGGTTTAGCTCCTGGATGTCCTTGGGAGGGCCTTCTTTGAGGAGTCGTAGGACCTTGTGTCCAGGAAGAGGTGTATCGCCGATTCGATAGGGGGGACGCCCCGATAGAATCTCATAGAGGATGGCTCCTATGGCATACACATCGGTCCAGGTACCGATCTCATCGCCCTTGGGATTGGCCTGTTCCGGCGACATGTAAGACGGGGTGCCGACCACTGCGCCATCGCGAGTGATCACAGTCGACCCTGGTGTCGATGTTGATAAAGTGTCGGACAAGATGTCATCGATCGGTTCATCTTCTTTGTCGGCAAGAATCCGGGCCAGTCCCCAGTCCATCATGTAGACCTCGCCGAATTGTCCGACCATGATGTTTGAAGGTTTTACATCTCGATGCACGACACCTTTGGAGTGAGCAAATGCAAGAGTGTCACAGACTTGTAAAAGTACTCCCATGAGACGATCTCGATCCCAGCCATCGCTTCCGTTTTTGGCGTATCGCATCACGTCGCGGAATTCTTTACCGTCGATTTTGTCCATTGTGAAGTAGTAATGTCCATCGGCCGGACCACTGCCGAGCTCATGAACTGCGACAACTCCAGGATGGGTAAGCTGTGCAGTCACTCGAGCTTCTCGAATAAATCTTCTGATTCTTTGTGGCGGAGCGTCTCCGGAACGAGAACCGAGGACTACTTTCATGGCGAGTTCTCTTCTGAGTACCGGATCTGAAATCCGAAACACCGCTCCCATGCCGCCGCGTGCGATTTCTTCGAGGAAGTCATATCGTCCCTGGAGTTCAGGCGTCAGGGGGACAGACTCGGTCGATTCGTCGATCGAGTTCAGTTCGAGTTCATCGCTGTAGCGATCGAGGAGACGTTCGGCGAGTCCTTCAAGATCGTTTGGGTTGTGAGAATGTTTTTCTTCTGATTTTTGCGTCAGGCGGTTTTTTCGCCGACGTTGGTACTCACTGAGCTGGTGTTTGAGGGCCCCGGCCAGTTCCGGGTGCTCTTGGCAGGCGGTTTCAACGGCATCTTCGATGGAAGAGTTCCCACCGAGTAAACGGGCAAACAAGATCTCCTCGGGTGCGAGAGGAGCAATTCCGGCGTCTTCGTCACCTGGGTCATCCATGGCTTTCTGTGCCTCCTGATTCGAAGGGTATGAAATTCCTTCGAGACCACGATATCATGACGTAACGGAGGCGATCATGACAGACCAAGAGTTCACAGACTTTTCCAAATCCGATGGTCAGGAAGATGGCCAGGAAGATGGCCAGATTGACGGTCAGGCTGACGGTCAGGCCGATGGTCAGACTGACGAGGCGGGGGCCAACGAAGAGGTCTTTTCAGATTCGAGCTCTGATGAATGGTTGAAGAAGTTTGAAGATGGAGACGAAGTTGCCTTTGAACGACTGATTGATCAGGAGTTACCACGGTTACGAAGGCGAATTGAAGAGCGCCTGGGCGCGGATCTTCGGCGACGAATTGATCCGAGTGACGTTCTTCAGCAAGCGGCACTAGATGTCCATCAGCTGAGAGAGGGCTTTGATAATCGAGGCCTTCGCGCTTTTCGAGGCTGGCTCAAGACGATTACCATGAATAACCTCAATCGTTTAATTGAAAAAGAATTGGCGCAAAAAAGAGATCCTCGGCGTGAAAAAAGACGAGCGATGGAAGCTGGCCGAAGTCGCTCTCTGGATCCGCTCGGGAATCTATCGGCGTCCATCTCTTCACCTTCCGCTGGATTGCACCGAGAAGAAGCTTTGCAATTACTTCAACGTTGTCTCGATATGCTTTCCGACGATGATCGAGAAATTTTACGATGGATCGATGAGGATGATCTTGGATACGAAGAAGCAGCTCGCCGCCTTTCCGTCAATGTCGATGCTGCTCGTAGACGCCACAGCAGGGCGATTGCCAGATTGCGTAAGTTTGCTGAAACGATGCGAGGGCCGCAGGATGGCCCGTTCGGATCACCAGCTGCGCCAAGAGATGGCGAATCGGACTCCTGAGGGGCCGGCGATTCAGCGCTGAAGTAGCTATTTTCGAAGGAACTCTGTCTATCCCTTCAGGTCAGCTTGACCGAAACAGCGAGGGTTTTAGCATCCGTGCTGTGTTCCGCTGGTTTCTCTAACAGCGAGAGAAGTTACGATGGATCGTTTCGGATCAAATTCAGGCTATGTGGATGCTCTCTATGAGCAGTTCCAGCGAGATCCTCAAAGTGTTAGCGCTGCCTGGCGTGAGTTCTTTGATGGATATGAGGCCAGCGTTGATACGTCTTCAGAGACCAATGAAGAAGATGTAGCGCTTCCGAGCCCGGCAGAAGTTCTGACTCCGCCTGCCGCTGCATCTCCAGTGAAGATTGTTAGCGATTCTAAAATCTCGACTTCCGTCAAAAGCGTGGAGGAGAACGAGACCACAGAACAGGTTCCGATCCGTGGAGTAGCTCAACGTATCGTCGAAAACATGGAACAGAGTCTCGGTGTTCCTACGGCGACAACTGTTCGGTCGATACCGGTACGGCTTCTCGAAGAAAATCGAAAGATTATCAACGAACATCAGCTGGCCTGGGCTCGTCCCAAGGTGTCTTTCACGCACATTGTTTCCTGGGCGCTGGTTCAGAGCTTGGTCGCCCATCCGGGTTTGAATCATGGATTCCAGCGCATCGATGGCGAAGATCACCGAGTCGTTCGAAACTCGACTTCCCTGGGAGTTGCCGTCGACGTCGAGAGAAATGGTGGTCGATCTTTGATGGTTCCGAACATTAAAGATCCCGCCCGGCTCAATTTTAGAGAGTTTCTGACGACTTTCGATGATCTGGTTTCTCGGGCAAGACGGGGCAAGTTGACCCTGGATGATTTTGCCGGAACTTCGGTGACGGTGACCAATCCCGGTATGCTAGGTACCAGTATGTCGGTTCCCCGTTTGATGGACGGACAGGGCGCAATCTTTGGTATCGGATCGATTGCTTATCCTCCGTCTTGTGCCGGGATGTCGACCGATACCGTGAGCCGACTGGGTCTTTCCAAGGTCATGACCCTGACCAGTACTTATGATCATCGGGTCATCCAGGGGGCTGAATCTGGCGATTTCCTGGCGACAGTCGAAAAAGTATTGCTAGGGGCGGATCGTTTTTACGAACGAATCTACGAAGATCTGGATGTTCCGCACGAGCCTTATCGTTGGTCACAAGAGGAAACGGTGACCTCGACTAAAGAACGAGATGTTTCTTCTCCGGCATATCGACAAGCTCAGGTTCTTCAGCTGGTCGATGCGTATCGCTCCCGTGGACACCGCGTTGCTCACCTGGATCCCCTCGGGGGCAGTGCAGAGTCAGATCCAGAACTGGAGCTGTCGACCTACGGGCTCAGTATCTGGGATCTCGACCGATCTTTCCTCTGTGGTGGAGTCGCAGGACAGGAACGTCCACGGAAGTTGCGAGAGATCATCGATATTCTTCGCCGGACCTATACCCGGTATGTTGGAGTTGAGGTGGCGCACATCTCGAATTGTGAAGAACGAGAATGGCTTCAGCATCAACTGGAGTCATCGGAGTTGGATGACTCCATCGCTCTCGATGAAAAACTCCATATTTTACGTAAGCTCAATCAGGCGGAAGCTTTTGAGAAATTTCTTCATTCCTCCTATGTCGGTCATAAGCGATTCAGTCTTGAGGGTGGAGAATCCCTGATTCCGGCGCTAGATGCACTTCTGGAGCAGTGCTCCCGAAATGGCGTCGAAGACGTGATGCTTGGTATGTCGCATCGCGGAAGGCTTAATGTATTGGTCAACATTCTCGGGAAATCTTTGAATCAAGTCTTCTCCGAATTTGAAGATTTTGACGTCGAGAACCCGGAAGGTTCTGGCGATGTGAAATACCATCTGGGCGCTGAAGGGCAGCACCGTGGAGCCGATGGAGCGATGGTGCGGGTCACGCTCGCTTCCAATCCGAGTCACCTCGAATCGGTCTGCCCGGTGGTCGAGGGGATGACACGGGCCAGGCAGGATGAGAATGGGAATCGTAATTCCGTGATTCCGATATTGATCCATGGAGATGCTGCTTTGTCTGGCCAGGGGATCACTTTTGAAACCCTCAACATGTCATTACTGGAGGGCTACGAGACTGGTGGAACGGTTCATCTGGTGATCAATAATCAGATTGGGTTTACTACATCTGCAGCGGAGGGACGCTCGTCTCGGTATTGCACGGATCTGGCCAAGACGGTCGAAGCTCCGGTATTTCATGTCAACGCAGATCACCCGCAGATGGTTGTTCGGATGGCGCGCCTGGCTTTCGAATACCGGGCGCAATTCGGCAAGGACGTTTTTATCGACCTGGTTGGATATCGTCGTTGGGGTCATAACGAGGGAGATGAACCCGGTTTTACTCAGCCTCTGATGACCCGGAAGATCGAGAATCATCGGTCGGTCAGGAAGCTGGCTACCGAGCGATTGCTGGCCCGGGGCGAAGTTGATATCGAAACTGCGGAGCAGATGCTGACCGAATTCCAGGGCATTCTTGATGAATCGTTACGAACCGTGAAGGAAAGTGCGCTCAGGAGTGGCGGCGCCAGTGTCCGACCTGATCATGAAGAGAGTGAAGGCGTTGCGACTCCTTCGGTCGATACCTCGATCGGTGCAGAAGAACTCGAGATCCTTCTCGACTCGGTGACCCGATCACCCGATCAGTTCCATCTGCATGAGAAATTAGAAAAACAGTTTCGACGTCGCCTCGAGCTGGCAAGAAATGATGCCATCGACTGGGGGCTGGCAGAGCTTTGTGCGTTTGGGTCGCTGGTTCGTGAGGGTGTTCCGGTTCGACTGTCTGGAGAAGATTGTGGGCGAGGAACTTTCAGTCAGCGACACAGTACGATCATCGATGTGGAAACGGGCCATCGTTGTATTCCTTTATCCAGTTTGCCGGATGGTTCCGGAAGCTTTGAGGTCTACAACAGTTTGCTCTCGGAATTCGGGGTTCTTGGATTTGAGTATGGCTACAGCGTTCAGAGGCCCGCTGCCTTGACCATATGGGAAGCGCAGTTCGGTGATTTCTCCAATGGCGCACAGGTGATCATTGACCAGTTTATTTCGAGTGCTGAAGAGAAATGGAAGCAATCTTCCGGATTGACGATGCTTCTTCCGCACGGATATGAGGGGCAAGGTCCCGAGCATTCGAGCGCTCGGTTGGAAAGATTCCTGCAGTTGTGTGCGGAAGGAAACCTACGGGTGGTCCAGCCGAGTACGCCAGCGCAGTACTTCCACACATTAAGGCGCCAGATCCATGATCCCTTGCGGAAGCCGTTGGTGGTTCTGTCTCCAAAAGGATTGTTGCGTTTACCCGCAGCCAGAAGCACCTGCGCCGAGTTTACAGGTTCTTGTTTCCAGGACGTCCTGGTCGACGGGACTGCAGGTCCGGAGATACGGCGGGTTCTGATCGCCTCGGGTAGGGTGGTCTACGACCTTCTTGCCGAAAGAGAGCGTCGGAATGCGAAAGATGTTTTGATTTTACGTTTGGAACAATTCTACCCATTCCCACGCAATTCCCTGCAGCCGATACTGGATCAATTGCCTGAAGATTGCGATGTTCGTTGGGTTCAAGATGAGCCACGCAACATGGGGGCATGGTCTTTTCTTCGAGATCGCGATGGTGGATTCCTGGGTGGCGGACGTAGAGTGACCTTTGTCGGCAGAGCTTGGAGTGCCAGTCCT
>JBBWWC010000099.1:0-7272 GCA_050256555.1 Planctomycetota bacterium
TATGGCGAGGAATCACCGTCTTTAGTTTCTTTAGCAGGACCCGACCTTTTCGTTCGGCGACATCTTTATGCAGAATCACACTCAGGGCATCGACGGGGTCGCCATTGACGAGGATGTTGAGACGTACAAGGTTGTCTTTGCGATAACGTTTGAAGGTGTAGTCCAGTGTGCCGTAGCCGCGAGTAGCCGATTTGAGCTTGTCGTAAAAGTCCGTGATGATCTCGGCTAGCGGTGCTTCGTAAGTCATCTGCACCCTGGTCTGGGACAGATATTCGGTCTTTTTCCATTCGCCACGTTTTTCGTCCATCAACTTCATCACCACGCCGATGAACTCGGTCGGGACGATAATATTTGTTTCGACGATAGGTTCGCGAACTTCTGCAATCAGCATCGTTTCTGGTAACTCACTAGGGCTGTCGATCTCTTTGATCTGTCCGTCATTCATGAGGATCTCGTAAGTTACGGTAGGCGCGGTCTGGACCAGGGTGATTCCTGAATCTCTTTCGAGGCGTTCCTGCACGATTTCCATGTGCAGAAGCCCAAGAAATCCACAGCGAAATCCGAATCCAAGCGCATCCGATGATTCGGGTTGAAAGGTGAAGGAAGGATCATTGAGTAGAAGTTTATCCAGAGCTGTTCGAAGATCCTCGTAGTCGGCACTGTTGGCCGGATAGGAACCACAGTAAACCATCGATTTTGGATTCTTGAATCCTGCGAGTATCTCGGTGGCTCCGTCGATTCTTGTCGTAACGGTGTCTCCGATTTTGACATCATGGATTGTTTTTATACTGGCGAAGAAGTATCCAACTTCACCGGCTTCAATAACGTCGGCTGGAGTCATTTCAGGCGTGAAATATCCAACTTCGTCTACATTGTATTTGCGTCCAGAAGACATCAGGATGATATCTTCTCCCTTGCGAATACGACCTTCCTTGACACATATGTAGACGATGACTCCACGAAATTCATCGTAATGAGAGTCGAAGATCAAGGCCCTTAGAGCCGTGTCTCTCTCCGCTTCTGGTGGCGGAACGAATGTGACAATCGCTTCGAGCAATTCTTCGGTTCCTTCACCAGTTTTGGCGGAACACCGGATGGCTTCCTTTTTCTTGAATCCAAAGGTTTGAGCCAGTTCTTCATCGATTTCTTCAGGACGAGCCGTGTTGAGATCGATCTTGTTCATCACGGGGATGATTTCAAGACCACCCTCGACGGCAAGGAACGCATTGGCGACGGTTTGTGCCTCGACTCCCTGTGCGGCATCGACGACCAGAAGTGCGCCTTGGCATGCAGCAAGACTGCGAGAGACCTCGTAGCCAAAATCAACGTGACCCGGGGTGTCGATCAGGTTCAAAAGGTAGCATTCTCCGTCGTCAGCCTTGTATTCCATCCGGACCGTTTTGGCCTTGATGGTGATACCCCGCTCTTTTTCTAGATCCATGTCATCGAGGAGTTGATCACGAAACTCACGTTCCGTGATGGTCTCGGTTTTTAGAAGTAACCGATCTGCCAGCGTGGACTTTCCATGATCGATGTGAGCGACGATGGAAAAGTTACGGATTTTTTCAGCTGGGTACCTCAACACTGACCTCCGGTCGAGCCGAAAGCTTCATAAGCCATGGCGAATCGTCTCACTGCTTTTCCACGATGGCTGACAGCATCTTTTTCAGTCGGATTCATTTCGGCAAAAGTCCTGGTTTCACCACCAGGAATGAAGACAGGATCATATCCAAAGCCGTCTTGGCCCTGTGCCGTTGGTGAAATACGACCCTCGCACTTTTCCTCGACAGACAGGATGACCTGGTCACCATCACACAGGACCAGAACGCATCGGAATTCGGCCTGTCGTTTGTGCTCGGGTAGCTCACCCAGCTGATCGAGTAACTTTGTCACATTATCTTGATAGGAAGCATTTTCACCGGCCCAGCGGGCTGCGTGAACGCCGGGAGCCCCATCGAGAGCCTCGACCATCAATCCCGTATCATCGGCCAGCGAAGGGAGGCCACTCCAGAGCGAAAAAGCGGTGGCTTTGATGATGGCATTCTCGAGTAGTGTTTTTCCGTCCTCGATCGGATCGGGTGCCGGAATCCCCAGTTTCGATTCGAGATCGGCGGGTCTCAGTAGGGCACCATCTTCTAACGAAAGTTCACGACAAATCTCGACGTGCTTGTGGCGGTTTCCTGAAGCGATGAGAAGAGAGCGTTGCGATAAGGGGATCACGAGATTCTCCGTGTTTTCGAGACCGGGGAGATCCCCTGTAGGTCCAGGCGTTTGCTGGATGCTACGGAACAGACGAGAGTTACGCAAGACGAGCCGACCATCGGTTTCGCCGACAGATCAGGCGCAAATGGGGTAGATCTCACTGGAGAGCATTCCGTGGACTTGCTGGATACCGTCTTGTGCAGCAGCGACGACTTTTTGGAGAATTTCCATGGGAATTGGCCCGTCTTCACAGCCTCCGACGATTTCTACAACATCTCCTGTGGCGGTACCGATTAAATTGAGGTCGACATTTGCCTGGCTGTCTTCCGGATAGTCGAGATCGACCAGGATGTTGTTATCGAGAATCCCTGCACTCATTGCGAGAATGACAGCCCTTCTTGGGTCGGTCGCAAATAGGCCCTTTTTCAAGCTTTCTTCGATGAGAAGACCCAGGGCAACCGCCGAAGCATTGATACAAGCGGTCCGGGTCCCACCATCGGCTTGTAGTACATCACAGTCGACTCGGATCGTATATCCCGGCATCAACGAGAGATCGAGTCCGGCTCGTAGTGCACGTCCGACCAGGCGGCGGATCTCTATAGCGCGCCCATCCTGTTTTCCGGTTCCGGCGCGATCGAGTCTTGGTTCCACTGAATATGGCATCATGTAGTAGTCTGCGGTGGCCCAGCCGGAAGGTTTATTGAGCCACTTGGGAGTGCCTTCTTCCACCTTGGCAACGCATAGGATTACGGTTCCACCACAGAGATAGCGGACGCTGGCTGTAATCCCTGGAATGATTCCCCGAGTGATCTCAATGGGTCGTGGGGCGTCAGTGCTTCTTTGATCTCTTCGCATCGGTAGAGTGATCCCTTCGCATCAAGGATTCCCGGATCTGTTCCGAGGTCTCCGGTTCACCTGGGCCGTCAATCGATATGAATCCTACTGCAACATGGCGGGCTAGGGGCGACTTCTGCCATGAAACCGATTAGAATCTTTGGTGGATCTTGTCCGTGGAAGGAACAAAGCATGAGAATCCTGGTGGTGGGTGGTGCCGGTTACATCGGAAGCCACTGCGTCCTCGAAAGCCTTCGAGCCGGACATGAAGTGGTGGTCCTCGATGATCTACGTACAGGCCATCGTGAGGCGATTTCCGAAGTTGAGCTGATCGAGGGCAGTATTCATGAGCCGCGGGTTTTGCGCTCTGTTTTTGAGTCCTATCGATTCGATGCGGTATTTCACCTGGCGGCTTCCTGTAGCGTTCCCGAGTCGGTCAAAATCCCTGCGCTTTACTACCACAATAATCTTGCCGGAACCCTGAATCTGGTAGAAGCGATGCTCGAGGCGGGTGTGACAAAGCTGATCCATTCCTCGACGGCAGCGGTATACGGCGATCCCGACGAGGTCCCCATCCCGGAAACTCATCCATTGCGCCCGGTTAATCCTTACGGCGATTCGAAAAAACTGATCGAGGATGCTCTTGCTGCGATTGCGAAACAGCACCCGCTGGAGCATGTGTGTCTGCGGTATTTCAACGCAGCTGGTGCAGATCCATCAGGATTACTCGGTGAAGATCACAGCGACGAAAGTCATCTGATTCCGTTACTTCTTCAGTGCGCACTGGGAACACGTGATCAGTTCAAGATTTTTGGCAAGGACTGGGATACACCGGATGGAACCTGCGTCAGAGATTTTGTTCATGTTACGGACATTGCGAGAGCTCACTTGCTGGGCCTGGAAAAGATTGCAGAGGTTGCCGGTCAATCGATCAATCTCGGATCTTCGCACGGAGCCAGTGTTCGTGAAGTGATTGAAGTGGTCAAGGCGACCACCGGTATCGATTTTCATATTGTGGAAGAAGGGCGCAGGGATGGGGACCCTGCAACGTTGCTGGCCTCGAATGAAAAAGCTCGTGCTTTGCTGGGTTGGACCCCAGAGCACAGTGAACTTTCTTTCATCGTGGAGACTGCCTGGCGCTGGCATCGTACTCACCCTTCGGGATATGGCAGTGAAGTGGCTCCATTGGGTTCGGGGGCAACGCTGTTTGGCGACCTGGCGATAAAGCTCGGATTTGTTTCACGGGAAGATGTGTCACGAGTACTAGCGGAGCAGGATCGTCTCAAAAAGTCCGGGCGCGGACACAAGATGATGGGGCTGTGCATGGTTGAGATGGGATTGCTTTCCACCTCGCAGCTGGTCGAAATCCTTCGCCAGTATGAGAAAGACGGTACGAATTGAGGACGATTCTTACTTTTCTTCTTGGCCTGCTGGGAATCTTGTCGGTTACGGGGTGCGGAGACACTCCGCAAAGAGATTCTCGGGTGGGAAGATCCAGTTCGGTTCGAGCCACGCCGAAAAACATTCGGTTTGGTACATCTGACCGACTCCTGGCCAGTATTGGTGCGGACACCATCACCGAAGGAGAGCTGACTTCACGGATCCTGGACCGATACTATGGCGCCAGAGCGCTCAATGGATTGATCCGAGAGTCGCTCTTTCTGGCCGAGGCTGAAAAGCTCGGAATACGGATTGAGTCGGCCGAAATCTCTTCTGTGGTAGAGAAAGAGATGGATCAGATTCTTGGATCGTCCCTTGCTGAACAGCAAAGTTCTCGGATCCGACTGGAAGAACAGGGAATGCTTGAGAGCGATCTCCGACGTGAGATTGCCATGGAAGTGGGACCTGCTCTTTTAATTCAGAAAGTGATTTCCGCCCATCGAAAGATTGAAGAAGAGCAGATTCTCGATCGCTGGAGAGAGACCTGGAAAGAGCCACGTCGTTTGATCGAGCACGTCGCTTTCCCCCTTGGAGACACGGATGCTGAGGAGCAGCAGGTGATCGAGAGTTGGGCCCAGCGAACTGCCGAAGTTCTCAAATCCGGCAAACCGCTGACGCAGGTGATGGAAAATCCTGTCGGATTACGGTCCTCATTTGAACCCCGGATCGGTGGTGGTTGGGTCCGTGAATCGGATCTCGCCAGCAGTCCGCTGTTTTTTCAGGTATTCCAGATCGACCCGGGGGCGGTTCTTGGCCCCATCCGAGAAGAAAATTTTGGCTGGCATCTGTTCAGAGTGGTGGAGACGAGGCCCACTCGATCCTACTCTGTCGTCCGTGAGGAGCTGCTTCGGGAGTTGCTGGACCAGCCGGCCACCGATGGCGAGATTCTCGCTGTGGAGAGGAGAATCCGGAAGCGGATTCCTGTCGTCATCGAATCAAACCCATTTTCTGCGGATACGGATCGCCCTGAAGGAGATCGATGATATCTAGAGATAGTGATACGTCAGAGTCCTCGCCCGAGACCGATGATGAGAAAACGATCGAAGAGGCGACTCCGCCAATGGAAGGAGAAGCGCTCCGAAGTACCATCGAGGCGATTTTGTTCGCTTCGCCGGAACCGGTTTCTCGTCGACGATTACAAGCGATGCTGAGAGAAGCCCCGAAAGGTGCGGTTCGAGAGGAGCTGCTTGCGCTGGAAGCGGAGCTTCTGACCACTCCGCGCGGGTATCTTTTGCATGAAGATGGCGCTGGTTTACGCCTTCTCACCAAACCTGAATATGCGCCTTTCGTGGCGCGTCTGCGGGGCGAGTCGCGTAAGATTCGCCTCAGCTCAGCTGCTTTCGAGACTCTTGCAGTGATTGCCTACCGCCAGCCGGTTCGCCGGGCGGATCTGGAAGCGGTTCGGGGGGTCCAGTGCGGACCGATTCTGAAGAACCTGATGGAGTGGAATCTGGTTCGGGTGACGGGCCAAGACGATGCCGTGGGACGACCGCTCCTCTACGGAACGACCAGTGAGTTTCTTGAGCTATTGGGCCTCTCCGGTCTCGGCGATTTGCCAGAACCAGAACGGCTTCGTGAACAAGGAGTCGATCGTGGGATCGAAGTTCTCGATGATCTTCTGGCCGCTTCTGCTGAAACTACGAATCCGGTCGAAACCGACAACAGAAGTTCCGAGAAGACCAAATCTCGTAAAGAATCGCAAGATGGTGCTCCTGCAGCGGATTCGACAACAGAGAACCTGGACGACTGGGTTCCCGATGGTTGGGATGGGGATTAATCCTCTGGTTCTCGCCCTTTCTCATCCGCAGCTTGCTGCTCTCAACGGAGCCTCGATCCCGTCTCATCCCTCGGTCGGCTTGACAGCTAGGGGGCTAGGGCTAACATTGGCCTCTTCCGCGCGCCGGTAGCTCAATTGGATAGAGCACCTGACTACGGATCAGGAGGTTGGGGGTTCGAATCCTCCCCGGCGTACTTCGTTCAATACCTGACCAGGAGTGGAGCTCGTCAGATGGACGTCTCCTGGCTGAATGAGAATCAGGACATCCCGCACATGCAGATGGCGCTCCAGGAAGCGCGGGCTGCAAAGCAGGATGCTGAGGTGCCGGTGGGGGCAGTGATCTGGCATCCTGAAAGGGGTGTGATCGCAAGGGCTCGGAATTCCAAGGAGACGCTCCAGGATCCGACCGCTCACGCTGAAATCCTTGCGATCGGACAGGCTGCCGAGGCGCTGGAAGGTTGGCGGCTGGAAGGCTGCACCCTTTACTGCACCCTGGAGCCTTGCCCGATGTGTGCCGGTGCGATACTTCAAGCGAGACTCGAGAGAGTGGTCTTCGGGGCTGCTGATTCTCGCTGGGGAGCGGTGGAAACGAAGCTCGGTTTGTTTGAGCCGGGCCTTTTTAACCATGATGTTCCCTGGGTTGGTGGAGTGCTAGCGGAGGAATCCGCCGAACTTTTACGTTCTTTTTTTCGTGAATGTAGGAGATCTGCTGAATCCAGTAATGATGAGTCTTGAACAGCGGAGGGGTGCCAGAGTGGTCGAATGGGCCGGTTTCGAAAACCGGTGTGCCTTCACGGGTACCGTGGGTTCGAATCCCACCCTCTCCGCCAAGGACTTCTCAGTTCTGTGGACTGGAATTGTTTCGCCGGGTGATGAAAAATGGTTCGGTAAGTAAATTTTGAGAAGTTAGAGTGGGCCTCACGAGGCCGCTTTGACGTCAAGATTTGAGAATGTGTGGTTCAAAGGAGAGGTGTCCGAGTGGCTTAAGGAGCACGCTTGGAAAGCGTGTGTGCGTTTAC
>JBBWWC010000100.1:0-4390 GCA_050256555.1 Planctomycetota bacterium
TCCTGGGAACCAAACTGGATCCAGAACTCCACGCCTTCGGCAACTCGCTGACCCGTTTCCAGACCATTGCGAAGCACTTCGGCGTACATGTCCATGTCCTCTTTCTTGCCCGCCGTACAGGAACCACCGTAAGCGATATCAATCGCCACGGGCTCCTTGAGCTTGCTGATCTCCAGGCCATTGCCAGGATCACCAGGCAAAGCGACTAACGGCTCGAGCTTGTCCGCTTCGATAACGATTTCATGGCAATATTCCACTCCGGGATCACTGAACATTCCCTCGCAATAATTGCGAGCGGTTTCTACAGCCATTCCCCGTTCCTCCACGAGGAAATCGACTGCTTTTTCATCCGGGGCAACAATCCCACTGAAAGCACCGATCTCAGCAGCCATGTTGGTCATCGTCGCTCGCTCATCGATCGAGAGGGCCTCGACAGACTCTCCACAGTATTCCACCATCTTTCCGATGGCATGCCCCTCGGAAACGTAGGGAGTTCTAAGGATCGCCAGCATCATATCTTTGGCCGTGATACCGGCGGGACGCTTTCCACGAACCTCGACCCGAACCGTTTCCGGAACCGTCGAATACACATCACGTGTAATCCAGGAATTGAATATGGCAGTCGTACCAACACCAAAGGCCACACAACCGATGGCGCCAGAGTGTGGAGTATGCGAATCGCTTCCAATAATCAACTGCCCCGGCAGAGCGTAATCCTGAAGAATCTTTGAATGACAGATCGCCTCGGAACCGCCCAAGCCCGTCTCGCCGTGCAGGGTGATCCCGTAGATTTCGGCAAACTGCTCCTGCTTGGTCTTCAATTGCTCTGCGGTCTGGAGAAGCCCCATCTTGCGTCGCTCAGGCGTGATGGCCTGCTCCAGGAAGGTCAGGTGATCGCGAAAGAAGATGATCGAATCCGGGTCATTTAACGGCTCTCCCTTGCCGACTTTCTCTTCATAGAAAGAAGCCGTCATCGGAGTCACATATTCATGACTAAACCGAAGATCGGTCGAGAAGAATCCCGCCTCCCCTACCGTAACACTGTCACAGCCAATCATACCAGTAGCTGAATCCAACATGCGGTTACGGGCGAAGATCTTCTGGGTAATCGTCTGAGGTTTTTCTGTAGCAGTAGGACCTAACAAGTCGACCTTGCCCTGGATTCTTGCCAGATTGAACTCGAACAGTCCGCCCCACTCGATAATCTGGCAGGTCACAGGATCTTTACCTGAGGTGAAAGCATCCAGGGAGATGGTTTCTCCCCCCATGAGCCGCTCCAGGATCGTCATGTCGGTACAGGTGAGAAGGCCAAGATTGTGGCAGTTCTGCTGATAGATCCGCTCGATGTTCTCGGCAAAGACCAGATGGATACCAGCACACAGTTCGGCATAGGGCGAGGCTTCTCGACTGGAGCCCTTACCTCTTCTCTTTCCGCTGACGCTGGCAGCGAAACCACCTTCTTTGACAGAATTACGAGTAATCGGAAACTCACCACCCGCCGAAAACCCAACATAGGGAAATTCTCCCAGTGTCTCGTCATGGTAGTAACAGACATAGGCAGGTGTGATTTCATCGGTCGAGATGTTGTCGCGATAGGGAAGTCCATGATCCAATGGTAGATCAGCGCCACTGAGTTGCTGTTCTATCGCAGTCGCATCATCTACCAGGTATAAAACCCGCCCATTGAGACTGACATCCTTGGATCTTTTCTCAACCTTACGTTGTTGAAGGCGTTGGATCAGTTCAGACATGAAAGGCTCCGGTTTTCCTGGGAATCAGATCCAGCTCTCCGCTGGCTTGGTATTATCATCCTTTGAAGCGCTCTGTTCAACTCGACCGTTGTTTCAGGTCACGAAATCTCGGCAAGATAATCCCCTGAATCACTTCTCGACGCCGAGAATGCTCGCAGAAAGCGCCTTTCATACCATTAATGGCAATTCTTTCCAGATCTTCGATTCCCAGCTGGAAAAGATCCACCGCCAGCTGCCACTCCTTCGACAGCGTGGTCGCAGACATCAGCATGTTGTCCACATTGAGGCATACCCGGTAGCCCTCTTGCAAGTAGCGCGGAAACGGATGAGCTTCCAGTTGGCGAACTGCTCCGGTGTGTAGATTCGAGGAAAGGCACATCTCGAGCGGAATCCGGTGATCCAGAATATGTTCGCCCAAAGTGCCTCGATGATCTCCGGGAATCGTATCGTCCTCTACCAGACGAGTCGCATGGCCGATTCGATGCGCTCCACAATGCTGAATCGCCTGCCAGATGGATGAAAGTCCAAATGCTTCTCCAGCATGGATGGTGATATTGAAATTACTTCGGCGAAGAAATTGAAAAGCATCATTGTGATCTGCGGGCGGATGGCCCGATTCATCTCCAGCCAGATCAAAACCGACAACCCCACGATCGCGGAACTTGACGGCCAGCTGAGCAGATGTCAGGGATACTGCCGGATCCATGTGGCGAAGCGAGCAAACGATAATCCGCACATCGATACCCGTCTCATCGCAACCCGTCGAGATGCCCGCTAGAACTGCCTCCAGTACCGCAGAAGGGTCGAGGCCTTGTTCGGCATGAAGAACTGGAGCAAAACGGACTTCCCCATAAACCACACCATCCGCCGCAAGATCCAGAACATGTTCATAAGCAATTCTATGGAGAGCTTCTTCATCCTGCATAACCGAAAGCGTTACAGAAAAACCTTCCAGGTACTTGGGCAAACTGCCCTGATCCGATCCTCTGAAAAACCAGTCTGCCAGTTTATCAGGATCGGAAACCGGCAACTCGACACCGCGCTGCTGTGCTAACTCAACAATCGTGGCAGGACGAAGCCCTCCATCGAGATGATCATGCAGCTGAATCTTCGGTAGATCGCTGATCCAGGTTTCCATACAACTCTCTCTTTCTCACAATCCCGAAAAAACTGTACCTGAAGTACCAATCAATCCAGATGAAAATCGATCTCCACCCGAGAAGGAGCAGCGCACCGTTTTACCGGGTTGAGATCCCCGGGAATAGCTGTTCCGGTTCACTTCCGCCTCGCTTTGCCTCGATGGAAAGAAGGCTTCGTGTCGTTTCATCCACCGTTTCCCTGTCCAGCTCACTGAGCGCTCCCCAGATCTTACGCTTGACCAGCAAGGGAGCACGAGCTCTTGGACTTCGTAAGGCATTGACGAGTGATGCTTGCCGAATCTCAATCCGCTGAAGAGGAGTAAGGTCTTCCTCCAGCTTCTGGGCCAGCCGTAGCCCTCTCTCTGCCTGCATTGCGGTACCTCCGCCGCCACTGGCGACCAGCGCCTGTGTCCTGATCAAGATGGCCAGAGTAAAGATCGGCTCTCCTTCATCGAGAGTCGTTGAAACCAGATCCGTGATCGTCAGTAGAAGATCTTGATTCTCGGGGCGATCACTCTTGCCGGACAACTGGTCATGACGTAGAAGTAGTCGCCGAGCCAACAACTCTTCTCCCTGTAACCAGGAATCAACAACCGCTCCCGAGATGATCTGTACTACCCGCGGTAGAAACTCCTCGGGAATCCCCTCCCCCCTGGTCAATAACACCAGAGCTCTTTCGTACATCGGGAGCAAGGCTGGTTGCGGAAGAATGGTGATCAAATCTCCATTCTCGTCGAGCAAAACACGACCACGAGCGACCAATTGCTGGAGACAAATCCGGACATTGGTTTCGATCAAAACCTCATCTAATTTTTCGGGCAACAAACTAACCGCTAGATGACCATCCGCTTGACGAAGCGAGCCCTGGATTGCCCAGTAAAGCCCTTGTGCCGCTGGCGTTCTCCAATCAACCGCCCCCACTTCTTCACTGATCTCCAGCAGCAGATCCGGCGACATGTTCATATCCCGCTCCACAATTCGCCGTTGCAAGAAAGCTTTGATCACTCCCCAAACTGAAGGGGCAAGATCGGTGGCCGCAAGATGTTCAATGATGGCGGGAGAATCAACGGTCCCTGAACTCCCTGGATCGGCCCAGGACCTCTCGATCAAAGAAACCAATTCGGCATCGGATACGATCTCAGCTGGTAACTGTGCCAGATCGGCGGGCGCTGAAGCGATCTGCCGTAGAACCTCTCCATATCTACCTATATCTCCATCGGGAGGATCGCCAAGGATTCTCCGCCAGCGGTCACAAAGCCGCCCCTGATAATAAAGGGCTGCTTCATCCTGAAATTCTCCGATCTTGAACCAGAACAAATAGGAAAGCTGTCGATGGATCTCAGCGCTGAGAGGATTCGCACGCAATGCCGGGCCCCGCAACAAGTCCATCGCTTCAGTAACCCAGATCCAGCGTTCCGCCGGATCACGGCTATCGAGTGCCAGTTCAAAAGCCAACATCCAGGATTGAAAGTTCCAAACCCTTGGAAAGTAGGGTTGAAG
>JBBWWC010000101.1:0-9459 GCA_050256555.1 Planctomycetota bacterium
ACCCGGTCAGGTCATCGGCACCGATGTATCCGTCGCCGTTCATATCGAATTCTGCTCGGCCGAGAGAGTTGAGGAACGAAACGACGAGACTTTTATCACCGGCCGAGAGCTGCGACCATTCAAAGGCCGCTGTACTACCATCACCAAAGTGCCAGCCGACGGCATCGTTGATTCCTTGGTCGAGGGTTTGAACCAGAACTCGTCCATCATGGAGCAGCTGTCCACGAATCCGAATTCCCCACAAAGGAGGTGTTTTCATTTCGAGCTCTAAAGCATCCCCCTGGATAATTCCATCACCGAGAGAAGCCATGTCGTGGAGCAAGAAGTCGCTGTAAGGCTGGAAACTACGATTCGAGAGTGCAGCTTCCGGTGCCGGTCCACTGGTGTGTCCAGGGGTATGGCAATCAGCACAGCCGATGTCGTTGAAGATGATTTCACCGGCCATACCACTTTGGGGTGTCTGGGGTGGGGGAGCGAGAAAGCGCTGGAAATCGGTCAGTCGGTTGATGAACGGTTCTCCATCGATGATCGGTTCTTCCGGGTCCGCAACATTATCGCAAATCGCCAGAAGGCTCTGATCGCCGTTTGGTGCATTCTCTGCGGAAACTACATAGTTGGTGATTCCCATTTCGTTGAGCGTTGCATCGCCACTGAAGGAAAGCAGTGTTGCCAGCTGTGCTTTCCAGCCAAATCGACCGACTCTGAGGGGGGCCGCCGGGTTTTCCAGGAGACCGACCATGTGAGCCACGCCACCGTTGCTCTGGAGTACCAGTAGATCGGCATCGGCAATCGCTTCGATCAAGCCAGCGCCAAGAATCGACGGGGTAATTCGCTGCGCAACAACGGTCGCTGTTGGTGGGACCGTTTCGAGACAAGTATCGGAAATGGCATTGGCCTGGAGTAGTGATCCACCAAGAAATGCGAGAGGATCGAAGGGGTCTCCCTTGTCGGCAGCACCGAAGCGAGTCACGGCGATGGTACCCGCTCCACCGATCGGTACGGCGTGGCATGAGGCGCAAGAATCCTGATTGAATCCTGGGCCGAGGCCATCCGGCTCGGTAAAGGTACGTAGAAACTCGGCCTTTCCGGCCTCAAAATCTGCGAGCTGATCGACGGTCAGACCATCGATGGGATCACCCATCCGCGGTTGTAGTTGTTGTGCCTCCAGCGCTGGAGTGGTCCCCAGCAGCACGCCAACTATCATGATTGATAAGGCGTAGGCACCTGGTATGGCCAGTCTGGTGGCAGAACGTGCCATCGTTAGCTCCTTCATGAGTCGTCTCCCCATATCACACAAAAATCAGGCGGGCATTCTTCACAGGATTCTTGACAGGGTTGTGGCAAAACCCGCTCTTCGCCCATGGCGAACACTATTTCGACGATCTCCCGATCATCGAGAAAAGTATCCATCGCGAAACGTTTCTCGCTTCACCGTCATCGTCTGTACCGCAGAGCCCCGGAGAACAGAACCGTCGCTTGAAAAAGATACCGCCGAGGTTCTCTAATCCTCCTCGGCGGTATCTCTCACTTTGCAAGAAACCCCGCAGGGCTTCATTTCAACCGGCCGTGGCGCTCGCTAGGGGCAACCACTGACGCAGTCGAGAGCATCGTCACTCGGATCGACTCCACAGTCGACCGGCTCCGGCAAAGCTCCCGTACCTCCGAAGAGAGCACTGAGGATTGCAACGGCGTCGGCGATATTGAGGCTTCCGTCATCATTAGCATCAGCAGAGTCACTGCAAGCAATGGAAGTGCCATTGAAGAGCATCTGCAGGATGGAAACTGGATCACTAATATCACGGTTTCCATCGATATTGACATCACCACGCTGGAACAGGACTCCTTGTCCCTCACAGGTCGTGGTTTCAATGCTGAAATCATCGATGGCAGCTTCGTACAGCGAGTTATTAGGCGCATCCGAAGCAGTGAACCGGAACATCGTATTGGCCGTGGGAGTGACGATATCTGCCACCAGAACTTCAAAGTTTTGCCACGCTCCTGCAGTTCCCAGGGCACCACCGATGACCAGCGCCGTTGTCCACGAGACCCCACCATTGGTAGAGATGGAGAAGACCAGCTCATCGATTTGAGTCGGATCAGTTTCAATATTAGCGAGCCAGCCGTTGAAACTGACGATGGCATTGGCTCCGGCCAGGTCGTAGGACGGACTGATCAGATGTGTGGGGCCTCCATCGAGGTCTGCAGTTCCGGCGGCTCCACCGACGGCTCCATTGCCGGTCACCCAGCATTGGGTTCCACTGGCAGCATCCTCTGGTTGCGATGGGGTTCCACCACTGTTGGTTCCATTTGGATCGGCCAGGACCCAGGCACCAGCAGAGACGCTGGCATCGGTTTCGATGGTCCAGCCAGTACTGCCGGCTTCGAAATCGTCCACATCTCGTGTCAGTTCGTCAGCCAGGACCGTGAAGAAGGTTTCCGAGGTTTGTAGCAGGCCATTGGTCAGCTCGCCGGTAACAAACCATTCGACCGAAGTGCTCGCCTGAGCTCCATCGATGATTCCTTCGTACTGACTGTTGCCGATCGGAGTCATGACGGTTTCCGTGAACGCTGCTCCATCAGCAGAGATATGCAGGGTAATGCTCGGTTGAGAAATCACTCCACCACCGAAAGCATCCACTTGTGCTGTGATGGTCGTAGTGTCCTCGCATGGAATCATATCTGGTATCCCTATGGGGAAACTGATGTTGAGTCCGATGGGGGCTTCATTCATCCATACCGAAGTACCGGTACAAGTACCGATGACCATGTCGAGCCAACCATCACCATTGATGTCGAAAACGGCAACGTCATGAACACCAGCGGGTCTCCATGCACCTCCATCATCTTCCTGAAGGAGCGTGACGTTGGGGCTGTTTCCGAGATTGTGGTAAATGTGCAAGCGACGGGCGCAACCAGCAATATCAACATCGACATCGGTGATGAGCACATCGTTCCAGCCGTCATTGTTGAGATCAGCGATGACTGAGTTCCCGCCGAAGCCGTCGTCTCCTGTCGCACCAACACCGCCACTGAAGGTGTAAAAGAAACGGTTGAAGTTGGCCAGGCCGGCACCGTCGACTCCGGTATTGAGAAGGAAGGAGTCGGCGTTGTCATCGGTCACGACCAGGTCGTTACGACCGTCATTGTTAAGATCCCCAACAGTGGTGTGGTAGGGGGCCATATTAGGGAAGGCCTCCTTGTGAGCGGCAAAGTTGCCATTGCCAGTCGGGTCGTTGTAGGAAACGCCGACGAACTGCGGTGGATTGAGTGCGGAGTCCTTGACGATGTCTAGTCGTCCATCGCCGTTCATGTCGCGAATGATGGAAGACATTCCGAAAGCTGATTGCTGGAACGGAAATGACGCACCACCGACGATGATGGAACCACTGAAATGGGTGCTGGTCTGGTCAGAAAAGAAACCATTCCCATCGTTAATCAGGAGACGGTCGTTGAAGTCGAGCGTCTGGGCTCCACCACTATCGTAATCTCCCAGGTAGATATCCAGGTCTCCGTCATTATCGATATCGCCTGCATCGAGGGAGCAGAAACGGGGTGCGTGAGGGAATCCACTGGCGGCATTACCCTCGAACTGCGGGATTCGTGCATCTTCGTGCAGGAATCCCTGCCAGACGCCACCGGGAGCACCGAGATTGCGATAAATTCTTGGGTAAGCGATATGCTTTGGCGAACCATCCGCGAGGGTTACGGCGGTGACAATGTCGAGCCAGCCATCGCCGGTGACATCCGCCAGGATCACATCGCGGTCATTGGTCGGAGTGAGGAATCCATTGTCACCGGGGACATCGGATGTGTTGGCATAATCGGCAGTCCGATCGACCAGCACACCGTTTTGATTCATGAAAAGAACATTGGTGCGGAATGCGCCAGTTCCTCCGGTGGTGAAGGCAAGTTTGCGGACTGCAATCAGATCGATGTCACCATCTTGATCGACGTCCCCCCAAATATAATCTTTTTCAGCTGTATCGGTGGTACTGACATTGGCAGCGGCATTGATACGGGTTGCAGTTTCATCGTTAAACTGAACCCAATCTGGTTGCGCAGATACAGGTGCAGTCAATACGAACCAACAGATCACGGCGGGGCAGATCCGTGTAAAAATCCTTCGATCCATCTCGAGGACACTCCCTTTCCCATCACACGCAAGAACTCCCGACGGGGGGTCGGGTCTCCTCAATACGCGTGTGCGATTGCCCCCCCGGGCAATCATAGATCTCCATTTTCCCAGGAGCCGAAAGGCTCCCCACATACCTTCGATTATAGTGGCCTGATAGGGATGGTGTGATAGGGCAGTCGCAACTGTTTTGCGGAATGGAGATCGATATTATTGCCGGATTTTCCAGAATAGTGATCGCGCTTTGGAGCCGTTTCGGACCTCGAGTCATAAAAGATACGTTTTTGAGATCTCAGAAATAAGATTGCCTGACAAACAGGTATTTCACGGCTTAGTGACGATTTGACGGCTAAATTCACGCTGGAAATGGCGCTGAATCGTGTTTTGGAACCTCGAAAGAGGAGTTGCTGGCGGCTCTGATGACAGCCAAGTGCCATAAATTGAAGCGGTCAGCTGCCGTAAAAATTGTCGCCATCGAGTCAGCCGAGTTTCAGGGTGGTGGATTTGGCTGCGGTGCATGAGATGACAAAAGAGAGCGAAAAAAGAAGCGGACCACACCGGTGTGGGGTGGTCCGCAGGAAGTCAAAATGGAGGCGGCACCCGGATTCGAACCGGGGATGCGGGTTTTGCAAACCCGTGCCTTACCACTTGGCGATGCCGCCTTTTCTCAACGTATGCTAACTTTTTTTTACTCGTTAGCGGAAGCGAATCCTATGGATCTCAGGCTCGCAGGTCAACTTCCGCTCTTTTCTTCTCGCAGGGCGCCGAGCCGAGCTGCGGCGTTTCCCAGCCCCTTGGTCGAGGTCGGTGGTGCTGGAGTGGCGGGTATGTATTTCTCCGCACTGGTGGTTTCAGGGCCTTTGGAGGTGGTTTCGGTCGATTCTAGATGGTTTTGACTCGGTTCGGAGGTGGCCTCTGCGGCCGCTGTCTCCGGAGTTCCTCCACGCATCGAACGAAGACGATCGAGGGCGGTCTGGACTCCTTTTCCGGCACCATTGGTGGCCACCTTGGCGGCCGATTCAGCGGTTTTTTCAGTCGCTGTGGTTTCTTCCGCAGCGGTCGTCGGCACGAAGTTGTCAGCGGTGCAGGAGTGATCATCGTTGGATTGAACGTTGCGGAGCTTATCGGTGATACCACTAATTCCGGTACGGACCACTGCTGTGTGCCGGGAGTCGACCATCGGTGGTTCTGGCGCAGGCGTTGGTGTTGTCAAAAGAGGATGGTCCGGTTGGATTTCGGTCAGAGCTGCTCGAAGTAGTTCGATCAGAGGGTCGCTATTCGGGCCTTGTTGCACGACTCGTTGCCCAACGCGCTGGAGCAGGGACCCGCGATTCTGATCGTCCTCGATCAATCCCGAAATGATTTCCAGCACCAGCGTTTGCGGCGGAGTTGTTGTTTGCGAATCTGTAGTTGCGGTTTCACCTTGCAGCAGGGCAAGTAATCCGAGCCGGAGTTGGATCGATTGATGCTGTGAAGATCCAGGCGGAGTCCAGCGCAGTGAACGTTCCAGCATCACACGACTACTTCGATTGCGTTGCTTGAGTGTCGAGATCAGTTCGTTTTCGCGAGGGTGTCCCTCCGGTAGTTTTTCCAACGTCTGCTCGAGGGTCGAGAGGGCTGCTTGCAGGTTACCTGCTTCCTCTTCCAGTCGAGCTCGCTCGAGCGCCACGTCCAGGTTGTCCGGTTGCAGCTGTTGAAGTCGATAACTGGCTTGACAGGCGGAGAGCAGATCCGATTCGAGTTGATGGGATTGGCACTGTCTTTGACGTGCGCTCGCTTCTTGCTCGCTCTCGCCATTTCGCTGGGCGTTATCAGCCATCCATCGATGAAGGTTCGACGGAGCCTTCGGATGCTCTGCCAGAAGATCAAGGGCAGCGCGTGATTCTCCATCGAGGTTTCGATTTTCCCCCGAATGACCGACCAGTACTTGCTGGCAATACTCGCGCGCCTCTTTTTGGTCACCTCGCTCGATGGCAATTTCTGTCAACCGCAAGCAGAGGAGAGGTGTCGGATCTTGTTCGGCTGAAGCGAGCTGCTCGTAATGAGCTGCGGCTTCTGTAATCTTTCCGTCGGCACGCAATGATTCGGCACGACGCCAGCGGGCTTTCTGTTGTGCGTGAGGGTCTCCAGCACGATGGGCGGCTTCCTCGTGCAGCTCGTGAAGGCACGGTTCCGGGATCCGGGCGCCGACCGAGTCGAGCAGCTGACAGGCAGCATCTGCCTGTTCCGCATCGATGAGCGCTCGAGCCAGTTCGAGACATAGAGCTGGATCATCGCCAGGATCTCTCTGCCACAAGGCGAGAGCTCGCTGGCGCGCCTCCGCATCGGTCGGGTCATTGGTGACCACACTGGACCATGCATCACGAGCGGCTTCGAGTCTGAGCTGATCACTACAGCGCTGGGCATGCGCACGCAGTCTACGATTGGCTTCGGCGGGTCTGCCGGTGGCTGCGCAAGTTCGCCCGATGCGGGCTCCCAGGTCAAAGTCGTCGAGGCCCTTTTCTTCGGCCCGACGCCAGCGGCGGAGGGCCTTGTCGGAGTGTCCGGAGGCGAGGATTTGTTCGCCACTTTGAAACAACTCCATTGCACTTTGAGTTTCAAGATGCCCCTCGGCGATCAGCAGAAGCAGACGATCCAGGGCACGCCATGGATCGGGACGAACAGCGGCGATCTCGCCGATATCCTGGTGGCCATCCGCCGCTTCGAGAAGCGTCTTGGTTTCTGCACCCTCGGCCGGATCGGAGATGATGGACATCGCTGCTGGAGTCGCAGCCACCACGTCTCTGAGAAGAGGTAGATCGAGGATGGTTTCCCACAAGTCATGACGACGTGCTGAGCGCAGTAAAACTTCTTCGAGTGAATGACCGAGATCGACTCGTCCCTCGAGTCCTGAACCGATGACCTCGGGTTGCGGGCCAGACCAGGTGGCATGACTGGCGCCGAGTACCAGCACCAGATCTCCATCGACCACCTGCCCGATGGCTTCAGCAGCGATGTTGGGATCGATCAGGCCCAGTTCCAGACACAAGATGCCGGCGCAAACACCTTCCGCAAGAGCTTGTTTTTCGAGTCGGTTCTTTTCTTTTGCGGGAAGGGAGTCTCCATTGACAAGGGCGCGGGTCAACACATTGGGTTGGCCAGGACGGTGCAAGTCGATGAGACGATTGTTTTCGATCTGTACGAACAGGTCGGGAGTGTCGGCATCATCGGGTTGTAGATGCCAGATTCCGTTTCCATGGATCGAAACCAGGTCAAGGAGAGTACGTGCGGCATCCCCGGGAATGGCGGCGCTTCGGACCGTTTGAGACATAGAGTTTTGTCCTGACGGAATGCCAGGTCCTTCCCGAGTAAGAATAACATCCTGCGGCAAAGGGGGCTGGTGGCCAGGAATGGAGCTACGGGCGCAGGAATGGAGCTACGGGCTCAGGAAGAGAGCATCTGGTCGAGTAGCGCTTCGAAGGCAGGAAGCTCCCTGAGAGACTCCAGGTCGCTATCAGAGCGAGTATGTTCGGCATCGGTATAGCCGTTTTGGATCGCATTCTGGAGCGATTCCAGAGCTTTCTCAGCGTTTCCCGAGAGGGCATGGGCACAGGCGAGATTGTAATGAGTGGAGGGATCGGTGGGATCGAGACCGATGGAGCGTTGCAGTTCCTCGATGGCCCGTTCCAGTGTTCTCATTCTCATGGTGACGACACCGATGGCATGATGAATTTGCGCATCGTCGGGCAGTCGTTGCGAAAGGTCATCGAGGAGTGCCAAGGCTCCTTCGAGATCTCCTCCATCGCGAAGTGTGGAAGAAGCACGAAGAATTGCATCACGACTGGATTGTTCGATCGGGTCGGAACTAAATTGCCGTTGCGCCAGTAGCAAACCTGCGCCGCGTGGATCGCCCAGCAACGAGAGCAGTTCGGCGGCTCGTTTTCGCATCGTTTTGTCAGGATCTTGGCGCGCCAAAAAAACAAGAGTCGGGATGATTTGTTCGCCGTGAACAGCACGAAGTTGGATCAACTGATTACGTCGCTGTGTTGCACTGAGTTGATTCCAGTGGCCGACCGAGATGGAGGAATCGAGATCGACAGTTGCAGGAATTCGGAGTCGATTGCGAAGCCGCCATTCTTGCCAGATTCCTGGTGGAATCGGCGAAGGAATCGTTGTTCGTGCCAATTCGTCGAGTTTTTGTTGCCCTGTTTCGGTCAAATCGAGCAGCCATGATCGGGCCATAGAAATCCGTGCCTGGTCGAAACTCTTGAGTTCTTCGATGGCAATGTTTGCACTTCTTTCGGCGATCCTGTCCCATTTTTTGTTTTCATTTTTGTTTTCATTTTTGTTTTCACCGGGCGGCGGTAGCAGGGCACTGAGACAACGAAGGTCGATGTGCGATATGTTTTTGGCTGGAGGTAGCTGTGGCCAACGAACCTCAACCTGCTGGCGGAGATCATCGATGAGCCGTTGGCGAACCCGCTGAACCAACGTCAGTGTGCTACCGTTACGTTCGACATGACGTGCCAGGGCGGGAGCCAGAAACAGACCGCTGGTGGCTAGCTGAGAGACGATTTTATTGACCCGAAGACGAGCCGTTTTGCGAGCGGCTGTCTGTTGTGGCGTGACCCCTGGTCGAGGGCGGGCACGATTTCGTGCGGCGGAAAAATCGATGACCGCAGTGTCCAGTTCCTCCAGCATTCCGAACAGGATTGCGTTGACCTTGTGAAATAGAATCGCCCGACTATGTGCAGACATCCAGGGACGCTGATCTTCCAGAGCCTCTTTTAGTCGAGTCAGGGAGGATGCGTCGAGAAGTTCCAGAGCTGCTCGTGCTTGAGCGACGACGATGGCATCTGCAGAGTCGAGATCGACAGCGATACGAGTGATGGAGCTGCCAGGGCTGGGGGTGGTGATCGGTGGATCCTGAGCGGGCTGCATCGTTGGCGCCAACGTGGGCGTCGACATCCAGAGTTGAAGAAACAGGTTGGCGTTCGCTTCGGCGGCCACAAGGGCGTCATGTGCGCTACGGACGGCATCTTCTGCGGGACAGGGGGCGGTCAACAAGACTACCGAGAGCAGCAGTGACGTGGCCATCGATTCTCCAGGTCAGAGCCGGGAATCTCCGGCGACATTCAAGGATACTACAACCGTCTGATTCGGGGCCGGAAAGGGAAATTTAGACACAGGCAACTTTGACCGTTTCGACATCTTCGGCATGGAGGCGAGTTCCTGCTGTGTTCGTTTCTCGGAGTACTCATGAAGTTCACCGTCAAAACAGGCTCATGACTCCAACACTGACCCAAGCGCCACCTATGCCTAGGAGCGCTGAAAAAATAACAAATCCA
>JBBWWC010000102.1:0-7305 GCA_050256555.1 Planctomycetota bacterium
CGCAAGCGCCTGTGTAGACAAAGAGATCTGAATCGAAGTCGATGGTGTCGCAGGTACTGATCGTGTAATCACCCGTGATAGGCGCAGTGAACTGGAACCAGACATCATTGACCATTTGACCGAGGGCGGTCCCTGTACACAAAGCGTCATCGTAGGGATCAGCGCTCTGCGTTGCTGTAGTTGTATCAAGTGGATTGACACCGACAATCGCCACGGTAGCAGTCAAACATTCATCACCCGGGGCAACTGGTACACATGCGGGATTCGTTGCGCAATCCGTATCATCGCAATCGATCTGGCCATCGCCATCGTCATCGGTTCCGTTGGTACAGTTCTCCACCTGTCCGCCACCACCCCCAACAAAAGCAACATCGAGTTGACCGGTACCGGTCGTCCCATCACTCCAGGAGGCCACACGAATCCGATAAGTCTCACCACCGGTAACGGGAACATTCTCCACTGTAGAAGTGAAGGTGCTGCAACCACCAAAGTCTCCGTTACATGCGAGCTGTGTCAGACCACCACCACAAGTACCACTGTAAACGAGAAGATCCGTATCCCAGTTGGCGATGTTACAGGTACTGACAGTCAGGAGACCATCTTCTGGCGCAACATAGGAGTACCAGATGTCGTTACCAACATCACCGAGGAAGGTGCCGTCACACTGCGTAGAATCTCCAGGAGGCCCGCCGCTGGTGGCATTATTGCTGTCGATGTCATTGAGACCGACAAACACCGGAACCGATCCAGCACAAGCGTCATTGGCAGGAGGCGGTCCCGGGGGAACCTGCCCACAAACGGCTTCCGACATCCCAACGGCGATCATCGCAGTGGCGACTTGATCCGCATCTCCCTGGGTAAACAGATCTCCAGGATTTCCAGTACGAGGATCATTCGGAGCACTGTTGATCAAATCAGCAGCCGCCTGATTGATCAGGGTCTCGGCTTCGGGAAAATCGGTACCCGCCGTCATGTAAACGGTCAGAGCACGGAAATAGACCGCAGCAGTTTTGGTCAAACCGATGGATCCTACCGTCTGCCCGTTGAAATCTTTACCATCCACAAGCATGGCAAACGAATGGTTCAAGACTCCGCTACCGATGTGAACCCCACCATTATCAAAGGGACCACAGGCATTCTGGTTATACAAAGGATCGGTAGTACTCGGCGGATCATTAAAGCATTCCGGAAACCACATGTCCCTGATCGCATCGAGGCTGGTTTCTTCGCCCATCCTCCACCGCGCAGAGCCATCATTACAGGCAGTGCGGGCGGTGTTCGGGGTATCCAATCCTCCACCGGTCGATCCCACCGGCCAGGGAGTCCCTCCCGGGGCACCGGGGCTGGAAACATCGCCGTTCCATAGGTCAATCGCTTCACCAAAGATGTCGGAGAAGGCTTCGTTCAACTGGCCTGACTGATTCTGATAGATCAGATCTGCCGTGAACTGGGTCAATCCATGTGCAAACTCATGGGCCACCACATCATCAGTCGCAAGACCATTGCAAAAAGCGGACTGATTACCATTCCAGATCGCATTGGGACATATACCGTCATTCCAGTGAACAGTGCTCGTCATCGTAAAACCGGCACCATCGAGAGAATCTCGACCCAGTCCATCAAAGAGAAGTCGGTAGAGATCTCCAGAAGTATCGTAGGCGTTATCAATGTCGGCATCGCCGGTGGCTGCCTCACCCTCAGTGCGAGCCAGGTTACCCGGCAGTCCTCCCGCAATACCATCGTAGACCTCACGGAACAGAGCACTGTGGACAGCAGGCCAATGATCGACAAGAGCGCCAGTCATGGCATCGATCAGAACATGCTCTGCCAGCATCTCTGGACTCTCAAGAACCAGATGATGAGCCAGGACTGGCTGTGCCAGGGGAGCATCTCCCCACCAACCAGGATTCGCGATGACCAGCTCCGAATCTGCAGTCTGAACCAGAACGCTTTGTTCCAGAGCAGCTTCAGCAAAGATCAGAGCTTCCTCTTCAGTAATCGCCGGCGTGATTCCGAATTTCTTCGGCATCGGATAAAAATCACCGTTGATGGTCAACGGTGATCCATCAGGATTCAGGTGTACTTTGATGACTCCAGAAAAAACATCTACACCGAGATATACCTGCTGAAAGGTATGATGGATCTGTCCCAGGGAACATCTCTCGGTACGGACCATCTCAAGCTCTTGCTCAGGGAATTTAATTCCAAGGTGTTCGCCGTAAATGTTCAACGCCTGGTAAGCGTCTGACAGATCCGGTTTGACTCCCTGCGGCAGCAAAAGAGCCGTTCCTTCAGGGCCTGTAATATGGTGAACGCGCCCTGTGGCTGGCGATCGGCCCTTTTCAACATCTCCACTCAATGACTGCGCTGAAACAGTCCCCAACAGAACGCATTGCGCCCAGATAAGAGCGACAGCGAAAGCTCCTCGCATGGAAGTCCCTTTCCTTATGGTCATCCTGCAGTCCATCCCAAATCTCCAAGCTTCATGATCATCCTTCAGGGAGACACGCTTCGGAAAAATCACCCAAATAGCGAGAGAAAGATCATTCCTGGTTCACACTTTGTAACACCAAAAAAAGGTCCGAGTTGCCGGTACGCCAGCGAAACAAATCGAAGGAATGTCCCTGCACCTTAAACCAAATCGCACCTTGGACATCGATGGTAGCCACCCGATCCAGCAACCGCAACGAGGCCGTTTCAAGATGGAGTCAGAGATGGGCTTCTGTTTGTAAATCCGGTAACGAATCCCGACTTGCCATCCGTAGATCGCAGAGGCTCGCTTCTCACCGGTTCTGGGACACTCATAAAAAGAGGCTGCCGACATCCACATCCAGGATCTCGGCAGCCTCTTCGTAAGATTGTCCGCAACAGATCAGGGGCAGCTGGCACCTGGATAATCGTCACAAGCAAGAGCCCCGCCCGGTGTCGGGTCAGGACCGCAAACTCCAAACGGAGCTGGAGGAGGAGGACCACCGGTAAACAGGTGTCCTAGCATGTAAATCGCATCGCCAATGTCAGAACCACCGTCATCGTTGGCATCAAGAGCGAGCTGGCAAGTCACAGACCCACCGGTAAACAGGAAGCCAAGGGTGGTGATGGGATCTCCAATGTCGAAACCGCCATCGGTGTTGGCATCCCCTCGCTGAAAGCCACCAGCAGGTGTCAAAGTGATGGTTCCGTCCTGGCCAAAGATGGCGCCAGCTTGCGAATCGATCACGACCACCAGGGCCACCGCAGGTTCGCCGAGGGTATCAGTGATATCCAGAGTCGTGGTCACATCTTCTGTCTGCCCAACCAATCCAGCTGGGACCGTATCGTAACTGGCCGTGACCAACTCCTGAGCTACATCAAACTGGATCAGTACATCCCCCTGGAAGCTGTAAACCACTCCATAGGTAATCCCACCGGGGACCAGGTTGATGTCTTCGAAATCGGGTCCAGTGCCGCTATTCATTCCAGAGATCACCGCACCGTAGCCACCACCAGTGGCGGTCAAAAGCGACGTATCATGCGCAATCCCCAGAGAGAATCCCTGAGTATCGGTCGCTGATCCCGGTGGAGAATCGCCTGTGTTCTCCAACAGAGTCAACGACGCCGTGAAACTGCCGTTGCCGGAGTCCGGTGAAAAGGAAACTGTTTGATCGACACAGGTCAATGTGAAGGGTGGATTCGGTTGAATCGAAAGATTGACTGGCAACCCAGATGCAAAAATAGCCGTTCCGCTCCCCACGACAATCACAGGATCCACCGGCGGAGAACCGAGATCTCCAGCGACGGTAAGAGACGTATTCACCGCATCGGAGACTCCATTGAAAACGCCAGGGATACTCGAGTAGCTAGTAGTTACGACTAGCACTGGATTATCAAAGAGCACCGTCTCTAGGTTCAGGAAATCGTAAATACATCCCACCGTAAATCCGTCGCTATAAATCGTCCCATCGAAGAACTCGGGGCCTGATCCACCCTTGAGCCCGGCGAGCCCCGATCCCTCAACGACAGAGTCGATGCTGAGCAGTGCTCCATCATGCCGATAGGCGAATTGAAAGCCTTGCGTGGGAGTCAAATCTGCAGGAGCTCCACCCTGGACAATGCTGAAGTCAGCATCGAAGCTGACCGATCCTCCTTGAGGTCCCGAGGACACAAGCGACTGATCCGGCGATGAGATCTCGAATAAAAGCGGAGGAGGCGCCAGGAAGGTGATGCTAAAAGGTTGTCCATCGAGAGCAACAGCGGTTCCCGCACAAGTCGACATGACATTGTCAACGGTAGGAGAACCGAGATCGTCAGAAGGGAAAATCTGCGTCACCACATCGGTCGTGATTCCACCGCCAAAGGCACCTGGCAAGGTGTTGTAGTCGACACGAATCACTGGCTTCGATGAGTCAAAGGTGATCGTTTCCGCAAACAACAGAGAGAAGACCATTCCGATGGTAAACCCAGCACCGGTAATCTGGCCATCGATGAAACCAGGTCCAGTTCCACCATCCAGTGCCGCAACTTCGCCGACCGTTGTCGGGAAGCCCGCCGGGTCGATTTCGATCAAGGATGTGTCATGACTGAACTGGAATTGAAATCCACACATCGGCTCAGGCGTACCAGTCGTCTGCTCAATACTATAAACAGCAGAAAATGGGATCGCCGCACCAGGAGTAGCCACGAAATTCTGATCCGTCGATGTGACCTCAAACGTTTGAGCCGAAGCAAATGTCCCACACAAAAAGACGGAACAAAGCGAAAGATAAAATAACCGTGTCATGAAAACTCCCTAACGGATGACTTCGTCGATCCTCACAGATAGTTGACGGAGACCGAGCGGGACAAGTCCCGAAACCTCAAACTGAAACTACCCGATAAATCTAGAAGCACTCCTCGATTGAACTAACTAAATGTAGAACCCAAGTACCCAAGTAGAAAATTGGTTACAAACCATATTCTAGCGACTCAACCGATACCGGAAAAGCACGCCAAACAAAACACACCTCTGACAGTCAGGATAAACTGTCGGATTCCTTGCCTCAACGGCCGGATAGTCAGGAAGGTCGCCTGAAAATGAAGCAGGCGCTGGACCAGATTTCCCGGCCCAACGCCTGTTAACTCTCGTTAAGTCACTTCAAGTTCAAGGACAGGCTTGATTCGAATCGCAACCAAGCGAGTCTTTGGTCGCATCTGGGCCGCAATCTTCGCTGCCGGGGTCTGCTAGTGGATCACCGCCAGAAAACAGAACTCCCAGAATGGTAATCGGATCGCCGATATCGACCAGCCCGTCGTCGTTACTGTCACCGGCATCGGCGCAATTGAGCGCACCTCCCGAAAATAGATGTGACAACATGTAAATCGCATCACCGATGTCAAATAAACCATCAGCATTACAATCTCCACGCTTGAAAAGAGGGGGTGGAGGAACCAAATCGACGTCCCCAGTAGCGACAACGCTGTAACCCTGACTCTCACTGTTGACCGCTGTCCCACGGATGCAAACGGTCCAGGTACCGGTATCTGGATTGTCGATGTGGACCTGCTCGACGTTGTTGCGGATATCCGCGCTATCACCACTACTGGAGAACCCATTACTGAAGACATTGCCCCTGAACAGGGTTCCTCCCGGTGAGGTCACTTCCAGATCTAGATTATTGACGGCAGCAAAAGAAGTTCCTGCAGTGGCCGCTACATCGGTCCACACCGTAGTGATGCGCAGCTCTTCCGCGGAACTGACGACATTGAAGGTATAGGTCGTCATCTGGTCGGTGTCGAGACCGGCAGTATTTCTGACATCATCGAGAACCAGGAGAGCTCTCACGTCGCCCACAAAGTGCAACGGATCATTGATGCGAATTCGTCCCCACCCTTCCAGGAAGGTTGGATAGCCGGTTTCTCCGGTCAGATCGACAGCAGAGTTGACCACGGTCGCCTTGATGAGGGCTCCGGTGGGCACCAGGGCATCCTCAGCATTGGCAGAACCACTCGGGTAAAAACCCTCCATGTAATACTGACGTATCAGAGCCGAAGCCCCGGCCACAGCCGGACACGCCATCGAGGTTCCGGAATTGGGGAAAGTCAAACAGGGGGTACCTGCAGCCGCCGACCAGGTATCACAGCCCGGCGCGTAAACCTCGGGCTTTCTGCGTCCATCGCTGGTTGGGCCCACCCCTCCATAACAGTGCAAATGCTGATTATTGGCGGCAGAAGTGGCACCAACCGCCAGCAGATTCTTGGCATTATCGGGATTGCGTAGTGTCGACTGATTGCTCACTGCCAGACAAACAAAGCTCTCCTCGTTATTTCGAAGGAAGACGTCGAATCCACGAGACAGGCTGTTATAGGCAGTGGTACTGTCATCACCCCAGCTGTTGGTGTGTATCCGTGCGCCCTGGCCATGGTGCAAGTCGAGTCGACTGATGATGGCACCTTCGTTAAAGGGAGGATAGGTGTTCACGACCAGCCCGGCCTCGTAGGCGACCCCTCGGGTATCGTCATCGAATCCTGCATTTCCTGCGGCAGTTCCCGCGACATGCGTGCCGTGATTATTCGCACCAAGAGTAGAGTTATAAAACAAAATTTTCCCTGGCGGGAAAGAACAGTGGTTCGAATCCACTCTGCCATCGAGCACGCCGATGATTTGTCCTTCGCCATGAATCCCATTACTGTAGACCGGCGTCTGATCGGGTAGATTCGTCTGCACGGTCCAGCGAACCCAACTGTTACGGAGCGTGATATCGGGAGCGTCTTCGATGAAAAGCACTTCGTCCAGCTCGACAATCCTGTTCAGCTGTTCAGGAGTAGCCACTACCGAAAGTTCATCATGGCGTCCAACTCGTTCCACCAGTGGCACACTCACCTCGATCTCTCGAAGTGCTGCCATAGCCTGTCCGAGATCGGTTCCCGGATGGAGCGAAACGATCAATGCCAATAGACCCTGATCATCCAGTTCTATTCTGGCCGGTTGCTGGTGGGTTCCAAGTTTTGCGACAATCCCGGGCTGAAGACGCCACGAGTCGAGGTATTCGATCACACGAACCACTGCAGGAACTCCACGCAACTCAAGACGACTCACTCCCTCTAACCGAACTGTGAAGCTATTCAGTGGTAAGTAATCGAGTAGCTTTACGCCCAGATTTCCGAGAACTGTCTTGAGTTCTTGATTCATCGGTTGATCCAGAACCAGAACCTTGACCTTGGCATCCTGAAAAAGGGGCGCCTCAACCTCAAGAAGATCCGCTAAGTTGCGGGTCTGAACCGTCCCTGATTGGAGATACAAAAATTGGCTCGCAAGTGGGCCACTGACAGGAAGCTCCTGGGCGAAGAGTG
>JBBWWC010000103.1:0-8392 GCA_050256555.1 Planctomycetota bacterium
TCATGCCAACGCTACCGGTATAGCCGACCGCATCGGCAAGACAGATGGTAAAGACCGCAGTACCCGGGAAACGGGTGGCCGCCATCACTCGCTCAAACAAGACCGAACCAAACGGGACGTAGGCAAGATAGGCACCGAGCCCCACCATCACCATCCACTGCAGTCCATCAATCATGCCAGCATCGTAGAGAGGCACTGACGCTCCCAGCATCAAGGTTCCCAGGGTCAACAAACCGAAGGTGCAGAAGAGTCCCCGTCGGTGATCTCTCACCAACGAAAGCAGTAACAATGTTGCCAGCACCCCAAAGGCAACCCATAGCTCCGAGCGTGAAAAGATCGCCGGGGTTTCGGCGTAGCCAAGACCAGCGAAGATCTCAATGCCGAAATTGTCGCGGTAATCGCGGTAAACCGTCAACAGAAGATATCCACCCAGCAACAGAACCATCCCGGGCAAGAACTCGCCAAAGAAACGCATGCGCTTCTCTTTTTCCATCGGAGTTCGCTCATTGCGATCTTGCTGGTCCGTTTTGTCGGGATCGGGGATCTGATCGAGCAACCACAAGAAAAAGAGAAAGGGAGCCAGGAAGATGAGGCCCGTAACAAAAGGCATCCACGCCTCGGAGACTCCCTCGGACATGACCCAGCGACCCACATCCTTGACGATGCCGCTGGCGATGATGAACGAGCAAGACAATCCAGCCAGGAGCATCTCCGAAGTTCGACGCCCCTCCAGGTAACGAGTCACCACACCCCAGACAGAGCCTAGCGCCAGACCGTTGAGGAACATCGCCACAACCTGTAATGAAGTCGAGCCCAGCGCCAAAAGCAGCAGCGACAGCTCGGCAAACAAGATGAGTCCTGCCAGAAATGGGGCGCGGTGCTGTCGGCTTAACTCGGAGCAAACCTTGATGCTGATAAATTTGGCGGCGGTATAACCCAGCAGTTGACCGATCACGAGTGCTGATTTGAGGGTCAGGCCGCCGACCATCGAGTCGCCCCAGCCAGCCGCCGCAAATGGCTTACGAAAAGCATACATGCAGAAGTAAACGCAAAAAGATGAGGCGACTGCCACCAGAGCCGCTGCCGCAGGAGCCGACTGGAGCTTTCGGGCAATCATGCTTTCCGAAAGATTGTTGCTAGCCATTGGGTAAAGCCTCGTGCAACGTGTTCCCTTCGAATCCAGTACGATGGTCGGTCACTGAACTAAACCACTCTCAGTCGAGCGCCGGTCAGCGTCAAGAAGATACGCCAGCAGGGGAACCAAAGGAGCGACTACATGATCACCAATGCGCAGTGGGAGGGCGGGATTGACGGAATCCTGATCCTCGAAAAAGAAAACGAGGAGATCCGGATAGACCGCCCCGGCGATCTCGTTTCACGGATGATGCAGGAAGAATGCCATCCTGAACTACAGGCTGCCGCCCTCATCTACGGCTACTCTCTCGCAACCCAGGGCGTCCTGTTGCCGCATCTGGTGCGCCAGGTTCTGCGCAAAACGAGCCCTTTTCTGCGCAGCGTTTCGATGGATTCGATGTCGCTCTATCGGGCCATCGAACACTTTGACCGCTTTTACGCCGAATGTAGCGAAGAGGGGGACGAGCTACGAAAAGCGATTCTGGCCGAATCGACCCGCTATCACGAAGATCTCAACCTCTCCTGAAGACCCCTCGACAAGAGCCCCATTCCGGGTTGCGATGGGCGCATGAACAACACCCCTGAAGCACCACAGCAAGAACCCAAAGAAAAGCAGCCAGAAACCCTCGAAGAAATCAGTCTGGAGCGCCCGCACGCCGGACGGCTCTTCCTGATGATTCTGGGAGTGATTCTGGCTGCTGACTTACTGACGAAATACGCCTGCTTTCAGTTCCTCGGAGTTTCAATTTTTACCGCCCCGGATGGAACCGCTGCCATCACCGCATCTGCGGCTTATCCGATCTTTCCAGGATTGGCGCTGGAAGCCGCACTGAACCTGGGCGCTTTTAATGGCTGGTTCGCCGGCATGCGCTGGTTCTTGATCGCCATATCAGCACTCGCCATACCGATCTGCCTTTGCATCGCACTCATGAGTCCTCAACGACCTGCGACAATGGTCTGGGCGCTAGCGCTGATCGCTTCAGGAGCGCTAGGGAATCTCTATGACCGAATCGTATACGGCGGAGTGCGTGACTTTATTCGTTGCTCCATCCAGCTCGGTGATAAGGAGTGGGTCTGGCCCAATTTCAATATTGCCGATAGCGCCATCGTTTGCGGAGTAGCACTCATTCTTTTGCGGGAATGGACACTTGCTCGCCGCGCTCGCGGCGCCACTGCCGAATAAACAAAAAGACTGGCAAGGCCAATACCAGCGCGCGGGTCCCGTCAGGCATCTCCCAGACACCTGTAGCTCGCCAGCCATCGAGAACACCATACTGAAACAAAACCGCCCAGCTCAGGGCCAAGGCCGCAGCAGATTTCTCCATCACCGCAGCCGGCAATAACCACAACAAGTACCAGGGATGCAGAGTCGGGCTCAAAACAACAAAAGCGCAACTGACCACCAGAAACGCCCGCCACGGAGAGCTCTTTCGACAACGCCAGGCGACAAACCCCCAGCACAACAAAAAGAAAATTCGCAGCCCTTGAGCAGCAGTAGAAAATCGGTTCTCTGGATCGAGGCCCAGTAACTGCCCAAGCGGGCGATAAAGAAGATCACCCGAATACCAGGATGTTGCATATTCACGCAGGCCCACAGTGGCCAATCGAAGATCACTATCGAAAAATGGCACAACGCTGACCAGGATCAGTGACAGAAATGGAATCCAAGCCCGACGGCCAATTCGATGCAGCAGCAAGGGCAGCCAGCCGATCGGTAACAATTTGGCTGACACGCCGGCACCGATGGCCGCAGCGGCCAACATGCCACGATGAGTGGCCAAGCAGGCGATCCCCAGCGTCGTCAACAACACGGCGACAATCTCCGGATGACCACCGATGGAACATTCCAGTATCGGCAATGGATGCCACCACCATAAAACGGCTCGTCGCGGATCTTGCCCGAACTTGTTCAGTGCCACGGCGAGAACCACGCCGACCAGCAGATCCAAAAGCACCAGCAATGAACGCCAGCCCGTTTCGTTATACGCCGCCCATCGAAACACGAGCTGGCTGAGCGGTGGATAGACGGTTGGAATGTCGGGATGATTGATCTGGCTGCGAATTGTCGACCAGTACTGAGTACTCGCTACTTCATCCAGAACCGGCGCTGAAGGAGCCGCCAGGTAAGGGTCGAGACCAACCCTCTGCACCTCTCCATCCCAGAGACAACGATAAAGATCATCACTGAGAAAGGGGTCCACACCAAGTAAGAGTACCCGGACCAACAGTGCTGCGAGAACGATGGTCGCCAGAGTCCATCTCATCGAGCCAAGGCGCGATAAGAGAGCCACAACCAGAAGCGCCGGCAACATCATGGACATTGCGATCAAGATGGAAGGAAAGATCGGTGAACTCGTATCGACAGCGGGGGACTGAAAAAACCAACCCACCCAGCCACCGATAAAAATCGCGGTAACGGCACCAAACCAGAACCCTGGGTTCGACAGCTTCACGGACTACCCGGATCGATGATGAGTGTCCCTTCTTCATCAGCTTTCAACCTGGCGCCCTCTGGCAGCCACAAAGTTGTAGTGCTTGAGATCACCACGGCCGGACCTTCGAGCGGTTCCGAAGATAGAATCGAACCGTGGTAAAGCTGCGGCACGCTCATTTTTCGGCCATCGAAAACGACCTCGGTGGTCGAAGCCGGGCCTTCGATCTCGATGGGCATTTTCGTCATCGAAGCTCTCGGGAGAGTCGCGGAAACCCGCATCGAGACCGCCTCGACTTCCCGATCCGGCATCTGGTAACCATACCTTTGCTGATATAGCTGCCGGAAGTCAGACGCAGCCGCTTCTCCTGGACAGTACTCCAGGTCGTGAGACTGCCCGACATGCCTGGCGCGAAGAGTGGTCTCGATCTGCGCAAGATTTCCATCACCGCCGGCCTCATCGATCTGCGCCCTGACCTGAAGTGCCAGCTGCTTCTCGATTTCCCCGAACTGATTCGCCTCTGCCGGATTCAGCCTCTGTAAAAGGACCTGTTCGATCTCTTCACTCCAACACGCCTCCAGCATTCCGACAGCACTGAGGACTCCCGCAGCAGCAGGAAGGCGGACTTCGCTCATCCCGCAACTACGAGCCAACGAGATCGCATGTAATCCACCCGCCCCTCCAAAGCAAACCAGGCTCAAGCCGCGTGGATCGACCCCTCGCTCCTGGCTCACTCTTCGAAGCGCTCTTTCCATCTCAGCATCGACGACCTCAAGGATGCCAGCAGCGGTTTCTTCTGTTGAGAGTTGTAGCTGTTGTGCCATCTGACGGACGGCTGCACAGGCTGCGGTTCTGTCGAGAGAAACCGATCCGCCAAGCTGTAAGCCTGCCGGCAAACGACCCAGGACCACATGTGCATCAGTGACAGTGGCTTCGGTTCCGCCGCGTCCATAAGCTGCCGGACCGGGATCTGCCCCGGCACTTTGCGGGCCGACTCTCAGGGCCCCTCCCGCATCAACCCAGGCAAGCGACCCGCCGCCAGCGCCAACGGTATGCACATCCAGAAGAGGAATCGACAGAGGAATGCCGCCCACACTACAACGACGGTTGCGGGCCACGCCCTGGTCCGATCCGACCAGACACACATCGGTGCTGGTTCCACCCATATCAAAAGCCAGTGCTGCGGCCGATCCGCTGCGCGCTGCGGCCGCCACGGCTCCTCCCGCCGGGCCTGACAAGATGGTCCTGACCGCACGACCCGAAACCCGTTGCCAGGGCACTGCTGCGCCGGCCGAATCCATCACTTTGAGACCCGCCGGCGATAGACCGGCGGCAAGCCGCTCGAGATAACGGTCCATCACAGGGGAGAGGACGGCACTGGCGCAGGCCGTGGTAAAGCGTTCCCACTCTCGAGGTTCTGCTGCAGCTTCCCGCGACAAGATGACCGGGATTCCGGCCTGTGACAGAATTTCCCCGACGCGCTCTTCGTGACTTCCCTCCTCGGTACTATGAAGAAGCCCTACCGCTACCGCTTCAAATCCTCCGTCGATGATCTGCTGACAAAGACGAGTCAATTGCAAATCATCGAGATCCGCCAGGGTGACTCCGCCGGGACCAAGTCGACCATCAATCTCAAATCGGTCCGTGACCGGAATCAACGCAGCAACAGGATCTGGATGCAGGTCGTAAATCAACGGTCGACTCTGCCGCCCGATATCGAGCAGATCCAGAAAACCGCGATTGGTTACAAAAGCCGCCCGTGCCAGTTTTCTTTCGAGAAGGGCATTGGTCGCGACGGTCGATCCGTGAATCACTTCGGTCGGATCCAGACCTTCAATTGCCGTCAGGATGGCACGAGCAGGGTCATCGGGGGTCGAAGGAACTTTCTTCAGCACCACCCCATCGGGAGCATCGATGACGATATCGGTAAAAGTACCGCCGCTATCGACCCCGATTCTCACCGCTACCCCCTCTTCTTCCGGCACCACCTGTGCCGTTCACTTGCACCAGCCGACACGTCCCGCCAAGATGGTCATCAGAAAGGATATCGATGCCACAGGCAAGGAACCCACAACACCAGCACTGCGTGCCGACAACTTGTCCGATACGCACCAGCGTTGTGCTTCTATGTCTACCATTGATCTTGATATCCTTACCTATAATCGGCTGTGGTAGCTCATCGGCACGGAAATCTCCCGTATCAACCAATGATCAGCTAGCAGCCCAAAAACAATGGCAAAAAGCTCGCACAGCCTGGCTTCTCGATGATGTGGCCACCGCCCAGGCTTCATTCTCGCGCTTTGCTGAACTGAATCCGTACGATCCACGCAGTGGTGAAGCGTTGCTGACCGCTGGCATCTGTGCGCAGCGGCGCGGCAGAAAAGAGGAAGCGGAAGGATTGTTGCGAGAAGCCCAGTCGCGAGGCGGAGCCATCGCCGCCAGGGCGCTGCTTCAAAGAGGCTACCTGATCCTGGCCAACCAGCCACAACTGGCTTCACCACGTTTTGGTGAAGCCGCTCGCCTCGCCGAAGATGTCGAAACTCGAGCAGAGGCATGGTTCCAGCACGGCCTGTCACTGCAACGTTCGGGTCGCTTCGAAGAAGCGCTGAAGCCTCTTCGGTTATGCGCCCAGCAAAATGTCGCCGCCGGCCTCGCTGCCAGAGCGAGACTTCAACTTCAGTACGATCCCTGGTTCACGGTTCAGGTCGGCGCATTTCTTGAGCGCGCCCACGCCTTGAATCAGCTACAACTGCTCGAACAAGCCGGGCTCCCGGCCGAGATTCGATCTCCCGGCCGAAAAGGATCGCCGCTCCATCGAGTTCTTTCTGGTCGTTTTGACCGACGCGATGAGGCTCATCGCCACTGCTTGCGAGTTCGGTCAGCCACCGGTAATAACGAGGCAAGGATAGTTCCCTGATGAGCCAATATCGCTACAGCTTCGGCAACCTGCTTCTCGGACTCCTGATCTTATTTTCCATCGGGGTAGGCGTGCGCGTTTACATGACATATTCGACGATCACTTCGACCATGAACGCACTGAACGCTCCGACAACACCGACGGTGACCGAAGAATTCTCGTCCTTGGTCAAACAGGGAATAGAAGATCTTCCCAACAAAGCGTGGATAGGTTACGTGGGAGACGCATTAGCGCGACCGATTCCTGATGCCCGGATCTCTCTCGGGACCGATCCAAGCCCTGACGCACCCTTTGCGATCAGCGATGATCGTGGAAAATTCCTGCTACTACTGCCAGCCGACACCTTCCCCCTCGTTACCGTTCAGGCCGATGGTTATTACCCATTTGCCACAGAGCTCGAAGAAGGAGAAGGGGGGACCTACACCCTCTACCGCGGCGGGCTGCTCGAGGGACAGGTCCGCGGCCACATCTTCGTACTGAAGGGCGAGAAAGCCCCGGAACCAGAACCGATTCCTGCTGCGCGCCTGGAAATCGCCGGAGTCAATGGATGGTCCGGCATCGCAACTGCTGACGGAGAGGGACGCTACAAAATTACCGTTCCGCCGGGAAAAATCGTCGCCACTGTTCGGTCGCCAAAGCACGCAGATGCGCGTTTTGACAACATAGAAATTCATCGAGACGAGGTCCTCTCGCGCGACATGATCCTGGCTGCCGGCGTGATTCTCGATGGCTTTGTTCTTGGAGAGGACACAACGCTCAAAGGGGCAAGAGTGCGTGTCTTCAATGAAATGAAAGACGAGGCGGATGTCATCGCCGAAGACCGTGGAGCAGTACGGATTGAAGGATTAAGCGCTGGCTTCGCCAAGGTCCTTGTCGTGCACCCGGGATACCAGGAACAGATATGGGAAATTATTGTTCCCAGCGACCGAATCGGTATGCGAAAACCCTTTTCATTACTCAAGTCTGAATCCTTCGAGCTGGCTGTGACCAACGAGCACTCTCAGTCACTCCCCGATGCGCGAATCCGCATCAAGAGAGATGGGCTGGTGGTGGTCGACACCACTGCAGACGACACCGAGGGCCTCCAGGTTCTGGCGGCGGGAAGAACTTATCAAATAGAAGCACGACATACCCGCATCGAAAATGGCAAATCCATACAGCTTCCACCGAAAGTCTTCCGTTACACCATGCCTGAAAAGGGTCCGGGAAAACTCGCCATAGAGCTGCGTCCTGGCGGCAGAATCAGTGGGACTATTTTAGATCCGAATGGGTCGCCAGTGTTTGGCGCATCGATCCTGGTAAGAGCCAAAGACTCGGAAGATGCCGCACCTCCACGGCTACTCAAAACCAACCGCGTTGGAGTTTTTCGCAGCCAGCCGTTTGCTGCCGGAAGATGGATCCTGACCATCAATCACCCGCAGATCGGAACCATGACTACGGAAACAGTGGTGGAGATCAGCAAGAATCAGAGCGTTGGCACATTACAATTCTTACGGAAATAATATCACTCTTCAGAAGAAACCCAGTCGGCTACAAAAATATTGATCTCTGATCGATCATCATCGTTTCGCTGCGACACAAAGGCCAACCGGCTACCATCACCAACAAAGAGCGGGTCTCCATCAAAGCCAGGAGAGGTTGTCATCTTCTCCACCGTTTGGCTGGCCACATCCACGACATACAGATCATATTCACCCCCAACATTGGAAGTGAAAACCAACTGTTTACCGTTCGGCGAGAAGCAGGGAGTTGCGTTCACGGAACCGTTATTGATAAATTCGGTCACCGCTGAACCATCGGCGTTTCGGATATAAAGATTCAGTTGAGCTGGACCACTGCTCGCCGGTGGAATCGATCCAGAATACTCATTCACCTTGCCGCTCTCGTCCTCGAAACCATGAAAACATTC
>JBBWWC010000104.1:0-2480 GCA_050256555.1 Planctomycetota bacterium
TCGTAGATGGAATCGATCTGGGGTTCAACACCGAACTCCATGAATAGTGAGGACTTGCTGCCATGGAGGCGGACCGGAGCCGACTTCTTTGAGGGCATATTCTGCTGATATTCCCGGAATTTATCGATAATTTGCGAATCATCGATGATCACTTCACGAATCCGATCGGTGCACAGATCCCGTACCACCCGTAGCAGCAGATCTGCTTCCCGATGAAGGAGCCCCGGGGCTCCCCCTTCAACTGCCTTCTGACAGATCTGAATCCACGTTTTTTCGAGGATTTTGACCTCTTCGGCCATCGACTCCTGATCCTGATCCTGACCGGCAGTTCGGATAATCACCCCAGCATTGGCGATCTGTGGCAGTCCCTTGGCCAGCGTTCGCAGCCGCTCACGATCCTCTTCATCGAGAATCTTCTTGGAAATCCCGGGCCGATCGAGCCCTGCCAGTAGCACTGTCGATCGTCCCGGTAAACCGACATAAGAGGTCACCGACGGCCCCTTCTGGCAGATCGACACCTTGGTGATCTGAACCAAGATCTCCTGGCCCTGGCGAAGCAGGTCCTGGATCAAGCCCTCGCCGCGCTGGAGGGTAGTTTCGCTACAAAACTGATCGACAGGAACGGTTCTGGCACCCGCATAAGCCGGATGAAGGTCAGAAACATGAAGGAAAGCGGTTCGACGCTCACCAATATCGATAAAGGCCGCCTGGATGGCTGGCTGAACGTTGACGACCCGGCCCAGGTAGATATTCCCCAGAATCCGTGAAACTCCAACTTCCTCTTCCTGGTAATCCCAGAGCAGCCCATCCTCATCGATCACTGCCACCTGCAGTTCATCGGTTTTTCGAGACTGAACGAGCAATCGCATCGGAATCCTCATGGAAATGGCCAACGACCCGCTGGCCGCTGGAGCTGGAACATTTACAGATCTCTGGGTCAGATCAACAACCAGATTCAACGCCTCCAGAATATCGTCGAGAAAGAAAGGGTCCAGCGGACCCGTGACAGAAGCTTCGATGAAATTAGCGGTTTCCATGACTCGCCAGATACTACTGGAAGCTGCCAGGCAGTCGATGAAGTCCCGTTTCCAGGGACAAAAAAAGGGCCGAATCGGCGTTTATACCGACTCGGCCCCTTCATAACTTCTGAATTGCGGTGATTAGCCCTCTTCAGAACCTTCTGAAGACTCGGTCGTCGAACCGACCTCATTGTCACCTTCAGCCTCATCGGAAGACTCACCATCTTCGCCGTACTTTTTATGGAAGTAATCCCAGCTCTCCGCTTCTTTCAGAGCTTTCTGGTAGATCTCTTCGCTGACGTCACTGCTCTTGATGATTCGCGGAGTCACGAGAATCAACAGATGTTCCACATCTGCCTGACGACGTCTCCACTTGAACAGCTCACCAAGGTACGGAATCGAGGAAAGGAATGGCAATCCGGATTCGATCTCAATCCGACGCTCGGTATGCAATCCACCGATCACAGCGGTCTGTCCATCGCGAACACGGAGATAGGTCACCACCGTCTGGCTGCTTTCGCGAGGGAGATCGATGAAGGCAGAGGTACCACTACCGGGATCACTGAAACGAAAGCGATCGAATCCCGGGATGTCCGAGGTGTTTCCAACAAGCGTTGACACCTTTGGAATCACGTTCATGTAGATCATGTCCGTATCGGGGATCACGTGAGGCGATACATAGAGGGTAAAGCCAACATTCACAGGAGAACGACTATTCTCGTCGATGGAAACGGTCACATTTCCATTTTGATCCTGCTGTACATTTTGAACAGCAAACGGAACTTCTTCTCCAACAAAAATGGTCGATGGGTAATTATCCAGAGTGGTCAAGAATGGCTGCTGGATGACTTTCGAGTTTTCATCGTCTTTTACCATCGAAAGCAGCAGTTGAGTCTGGCTGAAATCCAGAACACCAAGCGCCTGGTAAGGAACTCCGATGGACTGCATGTTACCGATGTCAAAAGGCCACGTTCCGCCATTGGCGACCACGGATCCCGGATAAACCGGACCGGTCGTCGGATCCACGATGGCTCCGGTAGCGGAAAGATCCGGGAATCCCGACAAGGGCGAGGAACTACGAGCATTGAGACGAAGACCATCCCGACCCGGGGTGTTCGGATCATCCAGTTTCAGTCCTGCTTCCAGGATGTCATCACTGGTGGTCGAAATGAACTTCACCTCGACCTGTACCAGAGCAGGTTCCACATCGATCTCTTCGATGATCGCGGCGATCTCGTCGAGTCTCGGAGCGATGTCCTTGGCAATGATGGAGTTGGTTTTGACGTCGAAGTCCATATCACCACCGGCGGACAACGCCTTTCGCAGAGCTTTGAGAAGAGTGAACTCATTCTCAGCTTCACCAGAAAGATCACGCGCAACATTGCCAGCTTGCTTCTCGATATCTGAGATGATGGCAATGTACTGCTCGGGCGGACGGATGAAGCGAAGACGGAAGATCCG
>JBBWWC010000105.1:0-3286 GCA_050256555.1 Planctomycetota bacterium
CTTGGTGATGATTTTCTTGACTCGTAGCGGTTTGCTGGAAGTGGCTGTCTTTCGCCAGTATCGCAAATATTCCATCGTTGGTGCGGTACTGACGGGGGCTTTATTGACCCCACCAGATGTAGTGACTCAGCTGTTGATGGCCGGGCCGTTGGTGATTCTGTATGAGGTGGGAATCCTGGCCAGCTCGATGAAGAGTAAGGCCAGTACCGAAGACGCTGAGCCGTAGCAGATCGATCCGCTAGATTTCATGCGGGAAAGAGGAACTCGGTGTCGATGAGCAAAGACAGAATTTCCGGATCTGATAGGAAGCCAAGCGCTTCAAAACAGCTTCGTGTGGGTGTCTTGACCGTCGGCGATGAGATTCTTGAGGGCCGCATTGTTGACCTCCATTCTCGAACGACCTCTTCTCTGTTGACGCCGCTAGGGATCGAGATTTCCTGGCACATGAGCGTTGGGGATGCTGCAGGTCTTCTGTCTTCGGCACTTAGTTCCTGGTCTTCGACGGTGGATATGGTGGTGGTCGCCGGTGGCCTGGGGCCGACCGAGGATGACCGATCGCGTGATGAGCTGGCTACCGCTGGAGCAGTGGATCTCGAATTCGATGAGTCTCTCTGGCAACGCATCTGCGCACGGTTACAGAAAGCAGGAGTCGAGCCAGCAGAGAATAATCGCAATCAAGCCTATCGTCCCGAGGGTTCCGAATTCCTTGAAAATGAGTGGGGGACCGCTCCAGGAATACAACAGCAGCTACCGGGAGGAGCGCTTGTTTTTGCCCTTCCTGGTGTGCCCTACGAGTTCCAACAGATGCTGAAGAAATATGTTCTCCCCTGGGCAGAGACCCAGTCGAGTTCCTCGGGGACTAACGAGATCCTTGAATTTGTCGGAGTTGCGGAATCGATTCTGGATGAGTGGATCGTTGCCGAACGCGCTGGACAAACCGATCACCACATTTGTGTCAAGAATTGGGGACAGATCGAGGTGCGTCTTCCGCCTGGAGAAAGCCTGATCGAGAATGCCGTGGATCGTTTCGGCGCCTCATTTGTCGGCGAAGGTGGAGTCGGCGCAGAATACCATCTCGTTGCTGCAGCCAGGGCTGCTGGTGTGACCATCTCGACGGCGGAATCATGCACCGGAGGAATGATCGGTGGACGCATTACCGATGTTCCCGGCTCTAGTGACATCTATCCGGGCGGCTGGATCTGTTACTCCTATGCGGCCAAATCCCAGGAACTGGACGTCGATCCTCAAGTGATTGAATCCGAGGGGGCGGTCAGTTCCGAGGTGGTAAAGATGATGGCTGAGGGAGCCCGACATAAATCAGGATCTGATGTAGCGATCGCCATCAGTGGGATCGCTGGACCCGGAGGAGCGACCGAAGAGAAACCGGTCGGTACCGTCTGGATGGCCATAGCTGGCGAAGATGAAACCCGTACCCACTGCTATCATTTGCAAGGTTCTCGAGATCGGATTCGCCAACTGTCCTCGAATCTTGCGATTTTGGTGTTGTTAGCGGTAATTCGGCAACAGGAGATTCCCGGATGGTCGACCACACGATCCTGACCCAGGATGGATCTCCGACTCGTTACCATCCGGTATACGATGAGCATTACCATTCTCTCAGTGGTGCGCACCTGGAGGCTCGCCTCCGTTATGTGATTCCATCTCGCGTCATCGAAACGGCCCGAAGTCGTGGTCAGGTCAAGATTCTCGATGTTGGATTTGGACTGGGAACCAATCTGGCCTGGGCGATTCATGAGATTCAGAAAGAAGCTCCTGGGGCCGCCATCGAGATCATTACCATGGAGCGGGAATTACTTCCGATCGAGGTACTGCTTCAACACTTCCGGGCATTACCGGAAACGAGACTGCTGGTGATACTGAAGGGGTTGATTGAGCAGGGACAATGGCACGAAAAGAATTTGAAACTGGAGCTAGTCCTCGGTGAGGCGCAACAGCAGATCACCAGGCTCGAGGGTCGTTGGGATGCTGTATTTTTCGATCCTTTTTCTCCGTCGCGAAATCCGGCTCCCTGGAAACGGGACTTCCTCGCCGCGATTTGGGAGAGAATGGCAGAAGGTGGTATACTAACAACGTACAGTTCTGCCCGGTCTGTAAGGCTTTCCCTGCTCCAGGCTGGATGGCAGATCGGTCTGGGCCCGCGGGTCGGATGGAAATCTTCGGGAACCATAGCTTCCCGAGGAATCGTTGAACCGCCGCTGGTCGCTCTGGATGAGAAACTGGCCCGTAAGCTGGATCGGCAGCTGAAGCGATACAGAGAGGAAAATAATCGATGATTTCTGGTCTACGCACGATTTCATTCGCGTTGATTCTACCTGGTATCCTGTTTTGTTGTCCGGTAGAGGCTGATTCCTCCACTTCTACGGTCGATCAGGCCAGCGCCAAGGATGCCAAGGCGATCCGTGACCCGGAATTGCCCGAATTGACGAAAGCGCAAAAACTGGAGATCCAGGAGTGGGTCCGGGAGTTACAACGCCAGCGTGCCAGAAACCGTACTCGAGCAGAGAATCAGCTCAAAAAGGCTGGGCCGGCTGCCGTTGCATATCTACTGCCGGTAGCACGTTCACGCTTCGATCTGGCGCGCATCGCTGCGTTCCGGGTCCTGTTGCAGTCGCCTCGATACGAGGCTGTTTCTGTGGCTCTGGAGGGGCTTGAAGCAGAGAATCGGTGGGTTCGAAAATTGTCCTGGCAGCTCATTCAGAAGATCAGCGGCATCCAGGGAGTCTTCCCCTGGGAATCCGAAGATCTGAAGCAGCTTCGTAGCCAGAAAGGGCAGCTCTGGAAGCGCTGGTATCGTCAGCAAGAGAAGCTGCGTGAGCGAGAAGACCAGCAAATCGCAGCGCAGGCCGCAGCAGCTGCGAAACCATAACAGATCCGCCGTTTTGATCTGCGGTGGTAGCCGATAAAGCGAAGAGCTTTTACAAATCGGTCGGTTGTCACGATTCGACCTTCAATTTTTTTTGCTATTTTTATTTTCTCCAAAGACGTCGCATCCGCTCGCGTCACCCTTGCGACCGAGGCTCCCCTTTGATACGTTCGTCCGCTGCCGTGGGGAATGAATCTGGTGAAACTTCTGCTTCTTCAGAAATCTGCGATTTGATCCTCCAGCAACTCTGAGAAATGATTCCGATCCCACTTCAGGGTGGGAAGAAATCGATGCCGGGTCGACGAGAGGTCGACAGGAGGAAATCGCCGAGGTGCGTTTTTCTTGGGTCTGCATCGAAATGTTGAGTGGACAACTTTCTTTGGTCGAGGAATTCGATCACGG
>JBBWWC010000106.1:0-11698 GCA_050256555.1 Planctomycetota bacterium
ATGAAGAGATTAAACTACAGCTTACTGGTGCTTCTTTCTCTCAGTGCTTGCCAGGTACCTGGAACGATAACGGATGGCGCGGGAAAGACAGCATCGGACAAGGATGTGGTTTTCACACCACAAGATGCGCGCCAGAGAGTGAAAAACCTTTCGCTCGAGCTGCTCGATAAAGCAGAAGATGAACGAAGTTTACAGCTGTTTTTTCTGGAGCGAATGCTCGGGAATCCGTCCGAGGAGATTCGTCGCCGTGCTGCGGAGGTGGCGGGCCGAGTGCGTTTTGTCTCGGGTGTTCCGGCGCTCCTCGAATTAGGTTTTCGGGAGAGGAGCCCCGAGATTCTTCAGGTGGTGGCCTTTGCGCTGGGACAGATCGGCGATGGCCGGGCATTTCCCCTGCTGGAGCAACTGAGTCTGCCGGATCAGGAGCTGGAAACTCGAGTGGTTGCCATCACCGCCCTGGGAAGAATCTCGAGTCAAGATGAACAGGGTATTGAGTTGGCGCAGCAGGTCGTGGATGTATTGATCCCTCTGGTGGAACAGGGGGCTTCTTTTCGTCTTGCGCGAGAGGCAGCACTTTCTGTATGGCGACATGGAGAGGCCGCATCGCGTGCGATTCCCGCCCTGGCAGAACGACTACACCCCGGGTCGCAAGGAGTTTTCCCCCCCTATCGTCCTGGGGCACCATATACAGGTGAAGAAGAAGATCCGTGGCCCTTTGCCTATGCCTTGATGAAGATCGATGACCCCGACACTTCTGCGCCACTGAGGAAGGCCCTTCTTCATCGATCCGGTCTGGCCCGAACCTACGCCGCCTGGGGATTACGCCAGCCGATCGATCCACAGGCATTGGATGATCTTGATCAACTACTGCTGGATTCGGCGAGCCCATGGACGGCTCGCGTCGAGGCACTCCGTACCATCGGTCAAATGCGACAGGAAGGAGTCGGAGATCTGGTTCGCAGTCGTGATATTCTTCTTCGCCACCTGATTCAGGAGCAACATCCGTTGGTCAGCCCGGTGGTTGTCGAAAGCCTCGGTAAAGGCGTGACCGAATATGAACTGGTTTTCATCATCGGGTCGCTCGATTTACAAAGATCCGTCGGTGTTCGGAGTGCCGCAGTACTCGCTCTAGCTTCCGCTTCTCTTGCAAAAGTCGTCACCGTATCCCGTTGCGCTGAAATTATGGCGGAGTTTCAAGAGGATCCTTCGCCCTGGTTTCGAGTCGCATGTGCTACGGCGACCTCGATGCTCGGGGTTGAGGGTCTGACAACCCTGGCGGGATATCTGGAAGATCCGGACCGGCGGGTTCGTGCAGCAGCAGTCAGTGGATTGGCAAAGATCGAGACGCTGGAGACGGCAGAGTTTCTCCGTATAGCGCTGAAAGATGAAGATGTTTCGGTCCGGCAAGCGGCGGTTGATCTGATCGCAGAACGGAAGCCGGAGGATTGGCAGAAGTTACTGCAGCAGACATGGGTCCGGTCGCTGGATGCCGAGAGCTGGGAGTTGCGAGTGAAGATTCTGGAGTTGCTGGGGGAGACCGCTGCTGGAAAGTTGCTGGCCCGGCAGTCGCTGGTAGATCCGTTCCGGACCGTAAGAACCACGGCGGCTCATATTCTTCAGGAACCGATTCCTGTGCAAAAAGGTCGAAGCCCGGCTCCGCGTTTGAACTCTGGACATTTGACAGGAGAAGGGCCGCCTCGAGTTTTCCTGGAACTAGAGTTTGGAACACTGGTCATGGAACTCGATCTGGAAGCGGCCCCACGTCATGTCAGCGACTTTATCTATGGAGCGCGCAAAGGGATTTACGATCAGCGGTTATTTCATCGGGTGGTTCCTTCCTTTGTGGCGCAAGGAGGTGGTCCACGACGTGATGGTTGGGGAGATGAAGGCTGGCACATCGTCGATGAAATTCATCCCAGGCCTTACCGACGAGGTACTGTCGGAATGCCCAAGGCGGGCGACGACACGGGAGGGTCGCAGATTTTTATTACGCACCTTCCGACGCCCCATCTGGATGGCCGTTACACGGTTTTTGGGCAAGTGGTCGATGGGCTCGATCTGCTTGACCAGATCGAGGTGGGTACTCGAATCATCAGTGTGAAGGTCGATGAGAATCGTTTTCGGCGTCGGATGGTGTACTGATCTTTAAGTCCTATTTCGGAAAGAGATTGTCTTGAGTCGACCAGGTCACAGTCTGCTCACGGCGACAGATCTTGAACTGTCTGCTGTCGATGGCCAGGTGAATCATTTTGATTCCTTCATTCAGGTGAGAAGTCCGGACAATCCTGGTTATTACTGGGGCAATTACCTGTTGTTCCCTGAGCCGCCCGAGGTCGATCAGCTGACGGTTTTTATCGATAAATTTCGCGATCAGTTTCAGGAGTTCCCTGATGTGAAACACGTGCTGCTACGCTGGGATGGCGCTGCGCTTGCGGTCGATGTTCTCGGCCGGGCCAAGGATCTAAATTTGGTTCCAGACCATGGATTCGAACTGATCGCGAATACATTGCCCGATCCAGATCCTGGCAAGGTAGAGATCAGACCCATCAATTTTTCGGCCGATTTCGAATTGGTCACCGCCCTCAATATTTTATGTGATCCACAGGAGGAGAGTGACTCCGATGGGTACCGTCTCTTTAAACAGAGATTACGGAATTCATGGCGGGTTCGGGTAGAGACAGAAAAGATGCGCTGGTGGGGTGCCTTTGTCGGTGACCGGTTGGTTGGGCAGTGTGGAATGGTGATCTGTTCCGATCACCTTGGTCGTTATCAGTCGATAGAGACCCACCCTGACTATCGACGTCAGGGGATTTGTACAGCTCTGGTCTCGAAGGTGGGGCGACATGCCATGGAGAACGAAGGATGCCGTGCCGTGTTGCTAGGAGCGGAACCGAAGGGCCCTGCCTTGGGTTTGTATCAAAAGCTTGGTTTCACCATTCAGGATACACAGTGGGGTCTGTTATTAGGTGGGGAGAGCGGCGGGCCGGTTGCCTGATCTGGCAAGAAACATATCTGGTAAGAAGTGACCAAAGAAGCTCCTGGAATGCGATCTGGGGTATTTTTCGGCATTTCGCTCAAGAACATCGCAACTCTGTCCGATCAATTCCTCATGGAGAAGATTTCGCCCCCGGAATCAGCTCTAAAGAGAGGAAAAGAGAGATGGAAATCAAAAGACATGGAGTCTTGTTAGCAGTGGTTCTTTGTTTCAGTGCCGGTTGCGTGACGCAGACGGTTCGTCCGATTTCTGAGCAAGTGATCACAGACGATGAAGAAGGTCGTTCGACCATCGTTGATGTGAAGCTCGAGAAGTACCAGCGACTGGCCAAGGAATTCCCGACCAACCCACGTTATCAGGAGCGCTTGGCGCGCCTTTACTGGGAGAAGTCGGATCATGTGCAGGCTTTGAAATCGATAACACGGGCCAAGAAGATCGATCCAGGAAATCCTCGATACGATTTCCTGGCTGGTCAGGTCTATGAAGGCATTGGCCATTACACGGCGGCTGAAAAGTCATATCTCTCGATGCTCGAAGATAGTGACGAGGATAAATACAGCGGGCCGCTGTTTCAGTTGGCTTTACTTTACATCCAGATGGAGCGGATTGATAAAGCCGTGACCTACCTGGAGAAGAGTCTTGAGATTGATCCGACCTTTCCTGAGCCGCATTACTGGCTCGGACGGATTCTGATGATGCAGAGAAATCGTCCCGATGCGATTCTTAGCTTTGAACGGTATTTGCGCGTTGGAGGTACATCACGTCAGCAGGAAGTATTGCAGACGTTACAAGCCTTGCAGCCCGATATGCGGATTCACAAAATCCGCTGAAACTAGCCCTCTCTTCTGCGGCGGAGGTTCGGTGCATCGCGCCGTATCTCCGCCGCTTCAATTTGAAGCAGATTTGATGCCAGAAGAGGAAATCGACTGCCTCGTTATGACGAATTAAATAGAGTCGGAGGGAACAGAGTTCCCCCCGACCCGTGAGGAGGTGTGTCTATTTAATTAACGCTAGAAACCGCTCGAGGTTCCAAATAAACCTGTTTCAGGCGTAAAGCACCGGAGATCTATCCAATTTCGACGTTTTATCTAAACGTCAAAAGACAACTACGGAAGGACTCAGGAATCAGAGTTGCCATTTTCTGGGGCACGAAGATGCAGGACTAATCCCCAAGTCCTCTCGACCTCTGACGCCGGGAGTATGTAGGGCGGGAACTCTGATCGCAAGAACTGCAGTCGAATAGCTTGTAGATCATCGGCAAAATAGCGACAAAAGACTGTGCGTGACGTTTTTTCGGATTTTCGGCCCTGCCATGTCGTCCTGACGAGAGCCAGATCACCGTTGGTGACGGCCTGGTCCGGGGAAAAAACCACGACATCGCCGGCCCGGAAGCAATCCTCCCCTACCCCGGCCATCGCTTCTCCTGCGACTCGAAGTGCGAAAGTACGACCGGGATTGATTCCTGGTAGCTGTAGCCAATCCTCGACGACTCCTTCCGGCATACCTCTGTCATCGAGATCTTCCGGGTAAGCGGTTGTTTCCGATGCGATGAGAGGGATTCCTGGTTGTTGATTCCGATCGGTCACGGCTGGTATTGCGGTGTGACCGGAATCGATTTCTTCGACATCGAGTTTTTCCTCGATGGAAAAGAGGAGATCGAGAGGAGACAGCCCGAGTACACGACAGGCTTTACGAACAAAATCACTTTCGAGTCCACTGCGCCGTCCTTCTTCCACGGAGATGCAATAAGCTCGTGAAACGGATGTTTTCCGGGCAAAGTCTTCCACGGTCCAGTGTTTTTGTCTTCGTGCAGAACGAAAGATTTTTCCGATGGCGCTTCGCAGTGGAGTTGCGGCTGAGCGCGAAAGAGGAAGAACCTGGATCGATCCTCCTTCGTCGAAGAACTGGGAAGGTGTAACCTCCAGTGCGCGTGCGATACGAGCGAGAACTTCACTATTGACGCGTCTTTGACCGCTTTCCAGCCGGCTCATTTGCGATGGAGAAAGCCCAATGCGTGCAGCCAGATCCTTGGCGGTCACGCCCTTCTCTTCTCTCAGAGTTCGTATGACATCTCCGATGTTTGCCATGTCAGAAGTTTTCCGGGAAGGAGAAGACCAGCAAGATCGTGATGGCATTGAAGGTGACATGGACAGCAACGCTGGCAAGCAATTGACCACTACGGTAATAGAGCCATGAACAGAGTGCACCGAGAGCTGCGAGCGGACCCCAGGAGGCCAGGGAGAAGTGGATCGTGGCGAAGGCGATGGAGGAAATGACGATGGCCAGCAAGAATCCCCAGTGATTTTGTAGCCAGCGAAAAAGGATTCCACGAAACAGTATCTCTTCAGTGATGGGGGCCATCACGACTGCATAAAAACACAACGAAATGATGAGGAGCCAGTTCGACTGATTCACAGCATCCGAGAGTAATGTGACACTCTCCTGAGCATGAATCTCGTATTCGAATTCCTTGAGACCCCGGGTCCATAATCCCGCCACTGCGAGGTGGCCAGGAACCCAACACAGCAAGGCGAGGACCCCGAGTTTCAAGGCCTTGAATATCGACTGACTCGATCCGAGCCAGAAGTTTACAGGTGTTTGACCGCTGACTTTTGTGGATTGCTTCTGCCACAGTCGATACGTCAAAATTACGAAGATAGCGACGGTCAGATTGACCAGCGAGAAGCCGAGGTAAACCGCAGGATGGGAGAGTTCGTTGGCCGTGTCCTCCTGCCCGATCGTTGCAAAGGTCACGACGGCGATTTGCCCGAGCAAGAACAACCCGAAAAACAGGAACACCGCTGAGAGATCCCAGGGGGGGGAACTGTTGGATGAAGTTGGGATTGCCGAGTTTGATTTTTGGATTCGACGATCGAGTAATCGTAGGAGCCATATCGAGGTCGAGAATAGCACCAGAGAGATGAGCACGATTTGTAGCAGAGTGGGTTCGATCGGCTCTTCGACGATGGTTTCCATCACTCGCCAAGTACTCCATCAGTGGGGCTGGAAGCCTGTGCGTAGCGCCGTTTGGCGATCCTGCCTGCCCGGGCAGCAAACCAACCAGCATCGAGCCCGTGTCGCATGGCATGTGCCATTGCGATCGGTTCTTTTGCGCCGGCGATACCGGTGTTCAGCAGAACGCCTTCTGCACCGAGTTCCATGGCGATGGTGACATCGCTGGCAGTGCCGACCCCTGCATCGATGATCACAGGAACCTCAAGCTGTTCTATGATGATGGAGAGGCTATTTTGATTGAGGATTCCCTGGCCGCTTCCGATCGGTGAGCCCGCCGGCATTACCGAGGTAGCGCCAGCTTCCTGGAGTCGCAGCGCTAGTACAGGATCATCGCTGGTGTAGACCAGTACCTTGAATCCTTCAGCGACAAGGGTTTTACACGCTTCGAGGGTGCCGACTGGATCTGGCAACAATGTCTTTCGGTCGCCGAGTACCTCTAGCTTGACCCATTCACCCAGTCCCAGTTCTCGCGAAAGATGGCAAACGCGAATCGCATCTTCTGCGTTGAAGCAACCGGCGGTATTGGGCAGCAGAAAGTAGCGTTCGCGATCGAGCTGGGAAAGCAGGTTCTCTCCTGCGTTGAGATCAACTCGACGGATTGCCACTGTCACGATCTCGCAGCCAGAAGCTTCCAGTGCTGCATTCATTGTGGTTGCGTCGGAATACTTACCGGTTCCTACCAGCAGGCGCGAACGGAACGTCCGTCCTCCGAGTTGGAGAGGAGAGGATTGAGCCGTGGGCTCATGGGTAGTTTGACTTTTCACGATCATCCTCCTCCGACGATGGTCACGATCTCAATTTGATCACCTGCTTCGATGGCAGTGTTCTCGTGAAGAGAGCGTGGAACGATACTTCGGTTGCGTTCCACGGCGACTGCAGTGGGTTCGACGGGAAGCGATTTCACCAGTTGAGAGACGGTGCATGCTGCGGGCAGTGTATGAGGTTCACCATTGAGGTGAACCTCGATACTTGCTTCAGATGCCCGATCACCACTTTCCTTCGAAGACATGGCGCTAGTTACTCGCCCGGGCGAACCGGTAGTAGACCTCCAGAGTCATCGCTCCGATGGCGGTGTTGTAGACGCGCCCTCCTGCGATTCCCCATTCTCCTATGGGATCCCACGAACCATCTTCGCAGCCACCAACTTTCTGGTTTCGAACCAGAGCATCGATCATGGCTTCATTCCATTCGCGCCATTTACTGCCGCCGATCTGGAACATTGCGTAGGTGGCGTAGTACCAGTAGTAGAGGTTGATCTTTGATTTTCTTTTGCCCTCCTGGGGTCGCCAGTTGGGGATCTGGTCCATCAGCACAGCAGTTCCCTGTTTGATGGCATCGGTATTTGTTTTTTCACCGGCAAAAATACGGCACAGAACTGATACCGCAGTCATGCAAGAGAGATCCTTCGAATAGGGGTAAGGCTCAGGGTAATGCGACTGTAGTTGTGAGCCGGGATCCCCTGCGTTTTCGTACCCACAGATTCCGTTACGAGGAGAGGTGCATGAAGCAAACCACTTCAATGCACCTTCGAAAGCAGGATCGAAATCTTTCTTACGAATCTTGATGTAACGGGATTGAGCACAAACCTTGGCGGTCTTGAGAGCCAGAACCATCCAACCGGTCACCGAGGTGTCATTGTGGCCCGCCTGGTAACCATACTTCCAGCCGTAACCGGGGTTCTGAGCCCTCAGGCACCACTTGGTGGCATTTTCAACCGGCTTGGACAGCTTGATCTTGTCGTGGGACATGAGCAGTAGTTCGCTCATCGCCATGGTTGCAATCGAATGGTTGTAGATCCATTCGTCGGCTTCTTCGATCGGTAACCCGAAGAGACCGTTTAGTTTCGGGTCTGTATCCTTGATCTGCTGTTTAAGCATCCAATCCATCGCCTTACGCATGACGATGACAAACTCGGGAAACTCTCCACTTTCATGTGTATGTCCGAATCCGAGGTAGGCGAGCATTGCGAGTGCGGTACAGCCGACGTCGTATCCTTCGAATCCATCCCCATCTTCTTGTTCACATCCATCCGGACGTAAGAAACCATTGGATGACCAATGACCATCGGGATGTTGATGGCGCTCGAGCCATTTGAGCGCCGCAAGCACGGCACTTTCGGTGGCCTCACTTCCGCCTTCTCGCGAAAGGGAACCTTTGCCGAAACGGTTGCCGTAGGCACCGGCACCGGCGCCAGTCATACCGAAAGCATCGTTGAGTTGATTCTTGATGTTCTTGTTGGTTTTGTTGTCCTTGCTGGTGCCCTTGGGCGTCCGACTGATCTTGTCGGGTTTGAGCAGCTTGATGGGATCGGTTTTCTTCTTTTCGAGGATCTCTGGCTTGCGTTCGATATCACGCTTTTTCGTCGGATCATATTTGGGAGGCTTGACCTCCTTCTTGACGATGGTCCTGCGCTCTTCTTCTTCGAGCTCAACCTTGAGGATTACGATGCCGCCGAGCACGAAGAGCAAGATCAAGTGAGCGACCACCGAGATCAGCCAGTACGGCGCACTACTGAGCCAACCTGTATTGGCCCCCTGGTCATCAAACTCATCGTATTCTTCTTCATCGTCGTAGGGTTCTTGATTCATCTCTTCATACCTCTCTCGATCAGCGGGTCGCATCATCATTTGTCGATGGGGACCGAATTGATTCCTTGATGAGAATATATCTCGGATTGCCAGAATGGCAAGAAACGAGTTGCCAAAATGGCAACAAAGCCATGGCGGAACAATTGATTTTGCTTTAAATCTTTTATCAGTAAGTATTTACGATGGACGGAAATTTCTAGAGCCAATTGCGAGGCTGCAGGAATTCCTGCAGTTTTTCTTCTTCTGACCCTGATTCAGCGCTCCAGCCCGATTCCCATCGAACCGTTGGTGGCAACGACATCAGGATGGCTTCGGTACGACCGCCGCTCTGAATTCCAAACAGAGTCCCGCGATCGAAGAGCAAGTTGAACTCGACATATCTTCCACGTCGATAGAGCTGGAACTGTCTTTCGCGTTCGCAGAAGGTCTGTTCGCGGCGACGCCGCACGATCGGCAGGTAAGCATCGAGGAATGACTCACCAACGGCCTGGGTGATACCCATCGCAGAATCGAATCCGCCGCTATCGAGGTCATCGAAAAAGACTCCTCCGACCCCTCGAGTCTCCTGCCGATGAGGTAAGTAGAAATAGCGATCGCACCAATCCTTGTATTTTTGATAGAGATCTTTTCCATGTGGATCGAGAGCGGTTTTTGCACACTGATGCCAGTGTTGTGCATCTTCGAGATGGGGGTAATAGGGGGTGAGATCAAACCCGCCGCCAAACCACCAGACCGGTTCTGCACCTTCCTTGTGAGCATGAAAGAGCCGGACGTTCATGTGAGACGTTGGAACATGAGGGTTCCGTGGATGGAGGACCAACGAGATTCCCATCGCTTCGAAACTTCTTCCCGCCAGTTCTGGACGTTGAGCGCTGGCAGTCGGAGGCAATGAATCGCCACTGACGAGGGAGAAGTTGACACCGGCTTGTTCAAACAGGGCACCATCTCGTAGTAGACGACTTTCACCACCGCCACCCTCTTCGCGGTCCCATCGAGTCGACTCGAAGGAGGCCAATCCATCTTCTTTTTCAAGGGCGTTACAAATTCGATCCTGGAGATCAAGGAGCCATTTTTGAAAGGAACCGGGATTGTTGTTTTCGGTCTGCATGGGCCTCCGTACCTGCCAGTCTCTTGGAGGCTGCAGTGATCGGCAAGGATCTCTGGAAATTTGTGCTTCGCTTTCTGTCCGGTCTGGTTTCGTTCAGATCTACCTCGAACGACTTCATGAGATGGTGGTGCCGGAGGGCTGGGATTCAGAAACCACCATCGAACCTTCGTTTTGCGTCGAGTGCTGAAGTGACAGAGCCCTGCGGCATGAATCGTGGGTTTTTGTAGAGAGGACGGTTTTGACCATATTTAGGTCATAAGTACCAGTAGTGCAGGAACTTGTGCTGTACACCAAAAATATACTTTACATTTTATACAGTGCAAAGTATATTTGCTGACGGTTCGACGGCCGGAGAGAGTTGGGGAGTTGTCGAGCCCGTGGAGTGGTTTTCCCCGAAGTTCGCGGCGTACCTCTCTCCGGTCCGCATTTTTCTCTCCTCCCCTGGTTTTGAAGGGGGGGGAGAGGGAAATCATTCAATAGCCTTCCAAACGGCCCTCTCCGGGATCGACCCATTTCCGGAGGGGGCTCTTGCCAATTCATACCTGTCTTTCCTCGGCCAACTGATCAGCTTCGAGTGTGGAAAACCTCCGTCCGAGGTACAATCTGTCTCCAAGCAGAATCGAGAGGAATCAGGGTTTGAACCGTCCATTGGATTACCAGGCAGATGTTATCGAGATGCTCGAGCCTACGACTCTGCTGATCGTCTGGAGTGATGGCCACGAAAGCTTTTTTTCGCATCGATCGTTACGAGAAAGCTGTGAATGTGCGGCTTGTATCGATGAATGGTCACGAGAGCCGATTCTCGATCCAGCGACTTTGCCCGAAGGTTTACACTGTACCGGTTTCGACCGGACCGGTAGGTATGGCCTGAACCTCAAGTTTTCGGATGGCCACGCGACCGGTATCTGGTCTTTTGAGCGCCTCCGAAATCACTGCCCGTGTCCTGAGTGTCATGATGGGAGTCAAAGATGAAACGCTGGTTGCCGCAGATCTTCGCCTCGCTGGCATTGATTGCCATTGGCTGGTTCTTACACAGTTTGTCTTCCGGGGAAAATACGGGACCGACTCGTTCTCGAGGCACGATGTCACAGTCCGATCGTGGCGGTCCGAATCGAGGTGGAGCGTCGGGATACGGAATCGTGACAGCGAAACAGCAAGAGATCGTTCCAGTCGAAGTGACTTCGTCATTACTTGCGGTCATTCGTGAGCGAATCCGTAGTAGTGGCATCCTGGAGCCGGAACGGGAAGTGACTCTACTTTCACGAGTGGAAGGAACCGTCGATTCGGTAATGGTCGAGGAAGGTGCCCAGGTCAAAGATGGCAATATTCTTTGTGCCATCGACCAGGAGGAGCTTCGCATCGCTACGCAAGTGTCAGAGATAGAGCTGAAGCAAGCGAAAGCAAGCCTCGATCGACTCGAAGGTCTTGCCGAGACACGCTCAGCCACCGGTCAGGAAGTGGAAAATGCTCGCTTCGCTTTTCAGAAGGCAAAGGCGAGCCATGACCGCGCACTGATTGACCTCGGGCATTCGCAGCCGAAGGCGCTCTTTGACGGGGTCATTATTCGACGCCGTATTGAACCCGGACAATATGTTCGCGTCGGTGATGAGTTGTTTGCTTTCGCTGATTTTGAGCCCTTGCGGGTTCGCCTTTATCTTCCCGAAAGTGAAGTGGTCGATGTCGAAAAAGGTCAACGCTGCGTGCTTCGGACCGAAAGCGATGGACCGATTCTGGCGGAAGGCACAATTAGCCGTATTAGCCCGGTTGTTGATCGTGAGAGCTTGACCGTCGAGATTCTCGTCAGTTTCCCCGATGCTGCAGTCAGGCTACGCCCGGGCAGTTTCGTTCATGTCGATATCATCACTCGTATTCTTGATAACCGTATCGTCATTCCGCGCAAAGCTTTGGTCGATTCAGAAGGTCGTTCGATAGTCTTCCGTTTGCTCGAAGATGGAGAGACGGTCCAGGAGATCGAGGTAGTACCCGGTTATGAAA